>NZ_CP017704.1:2560000-2868578 GCF_002243645.1 Peribacillus simplex NBRC 15720 = DSM 1321
CACCAACTAGCTAATGCGCCGCGGGCCCATCTATAAGTGACAGCGTAAACCGTCTTTCCATCTTCTCTCATGCGAGAAAAGAACGTATCCGGTATTAGCTCCGGTTTCCCGAAGTTATCCCAGTCTTATAGGCAGGTTGCCCACGTGTTACTCACCCGTCCGCCGCTAATCTCAGGGAGCAAGCTCCCATCGATTCGCTCGACTTGCATGTATTAGGCACGCCGCCAGCGTTCGTCCTGAGCCAGGATCAAACTCTCCGAAGAAATGTTTGACTTGCTCATTTGCTTTTTTAATAGTGTGTGCTCACTTAAAATTTAACGTTGGCGCTTTGTTTTGTTCAGTTTTCAAAGAGCAATTTATTGTCGTTACCTTCGTAAGCGACTTTAATAATATATCAACTATATTATTTTTTGTCAACAACTTTTTTTCTTTCGCTGTCGACTTAGTTATTATATCTAGTATCAGGAATAAAAGCAATAGTTATTTTAAAATAAATAATATACATGAATTCATAGATTTAAAATTCTTTGACTGCCCCCCTAATTAAGAAGAAAAAGCTTACCTTTTTTAGAGTAAACTTTCTCTTTAAACCTTATAGTATTTCTTCTATATATAATTCCCGATTAATCCCTAAATTGATAATTTGCTCACTACCCATCACCTTTATGACCGGTCTTGTTTGCGAGCCGGCATCAATAAAAATGATTTCAGCGATGAATCCGTTGCTCAGTTTGACCATGCTTCCTATAGAAAAATTAGCGAAGCTTGATAACAAGGTTTTAACTACCCCAATATCGAATTTACCAAAATCATCATGTAAGATCATTTCTAATACCTTAAACGGTGACTGTTTCTTTCTATATGTCCTTTCGGAAGTCATGGCGTGAAAGACATCTGCAACAGCAATGATTTTTGAGAGTAAGTTCATGGGTTTCGTATTCAATCTTTTAGGATAACCCGTTCCATCTAACCTTCCATGATGCTCTAGAACGGCTATCTTCACACTATCCTTAATGATGGAACTATCTTTAATCATCTTATAGCTGAAAATAGGATGAGCATGTATCTCCTCATAATCATCTGCTGTTAGGCTTTCCGTTTTATTTAATAACCTTGGTGGCAGCTTTGCCATCCCACAATCTTCCAGACACCCGCCAATTGCAACTTGGTAGACATCGGCCCATTGCATTTCATTTTATATGCAATATATCCTCCTATTAACCCAATTGAAATAGCATGATGGTATACATAGTCTTCTTTATTGCAACAGTGGTGAAGCTTCAAAATGTTTCCTGGTTCCCCTAAAGCCTTGTCCATTAGGGGAATCATGATTAAACGAATCATGGTCACCTCGACTTTACTGCCCGCCTGCCAATTTTTAAATAATCGTTTATATGTTTGTACTGACTTAAGATACAAATCCGTAAAATCCGATGACTCTTCCATTTCATCCAATTCTGGATCTATTACTTCTTTCGGCAGAAATTTCTTTCCATCAATCAAAGTTTTTTCAACGCTTACCTCTGTTATTAAAAAGGCATGCAAAGCTTCTATTAATCGCTGGGTCAATATTGTTTTTTCATACATTATGGGGCGTTTCAAAAGACCTCTAATCTCTTTTGAGAGGATGCAGCCTTCGATTAAATAGCGAGTTTTCACTAGCAAAACGTTTCACCTCGGTAGTATTAGTGAGTATCATTCTACTTGAAAAACATGGTAAAAACTATATTTTTTTTATGATTAAATACCTAATAACATTCAATTTATTAGCATTAATATCTTATATTCCCCAAAATTGATAAGTCTTTTTACCTAAATTCAAACACTCTTGAAATCAGTTTAAAGTTCATCTTATGCACAAAAAAAGACCCAGCTCAATTGCCTGGGTCTTTTTTTGTGGAAAGATTATTCTTCCGTATCTTTTTCAGTTCCTTCATTTTCTTCAATTACAGTAGGTTCAGAATCAGATTCAGGTTCAGAATCAGATTCTAGAGTCGTGACCGTTTCTATATCCATGTCTTTTTCTTCTTCTTCTTCTTCTCTTCCTACGATGGCTACCGTCGAAACATATTCATTATCTGTGGATTCGAGTCGGATGAGCTTAACACCCTGTGTATTACGGCCCGTTTTAGAAATGCCTTCGACTTCCATTCGGATCAATACACCAGCTGCTGTAATCAGCATCAAATCTTCATCTACACCCGTAACGGTTTTCACGGCTATAAGTTCACCATTTTTCTCAGTGACGTTACATGTTTTTATTCCTTTGCCTCCACGGCTTTGAATACGGTATTCTTCCTCAGAGGTCCGTTTTCCATAGCCGTTTTTCGTAACGATAAGGACTTCTTCATCATCTTCAAGAATTTCCATGCCGACAACTTCATCATTGGCCCTTAAGGAAATACCTTTCACTCCCGCTGCAGTACGTCCCATTGTCCGTACATCCGTCTCAGGGAAACGAATCATCATCCCGGATTTCGTTCCAATTATGATTTGCTTCTCTCCATTCGTAAGACGGACAGAAATCAATTCATCATCTTCACGTAAACCTAGGGCAATTAAACCGTTATTACGAATATTTGCAAACGACGACAAAGGTGTACGCTTCGATATCCCATGTCTGGTCGTGAAGAATAAATACCAATCGTCAGCAAATTCCTTCACCGGTATGATTGCATTGACCCACTCACCTTTATCGACTTCCAACAAGTTGATAAGCGGCAACCCTTTTGCCGTCCTACCATATTCAGGTATTTCATATCCTTTGGAACGATAGACCTTACCTTTGTTAGTGAAGAATAATAGAGTGTCATGAGTCGAAGTGGTTAACAAGTGACCGACAAAGTCATCTGTATTCGTTCCCATACCCTGTATCCCGCGCCCTCCGCGTTTTTGACTGCGGTACGTGGTTGCAGGCAAGCGTTTAATATAACCGTTATGCGTCAGTGTCACGATTATATTTTCTTCTGGAATTAAATCCTCATCTTCAAGGCTTTCAAAGCCGGCTAATGTGATTTCAGTTCTCCGTTTATCATCAAAACGTTCTTTAATTTCAAGAAGCTCTTCACGAATAATTTCAAGAACCTTTTCCTCATCAGCAAGAATGGCTTTATATTCTGCAATAATAGCCATTAAAGCCTGATACTCATCTTCAATTTTTTCACGTTCCAGACCTGTCAAACGTTGTAAACGCATATCCAGGATAGCTTGCGCCTGTTTTTCAGAAAGTGAAAATTGTGTCATTAAGCCTTCACGCGCAATTTCCGTCGTTTGGGAACCACGGATTAATGAAATGACCGCATCCAAATTATCAAGTGCAATGCGCAAACCTTCTAAAATATGGGCACGGGCTTCCGCTTTCCGTAATTCAAATTCAGTCCTGCGCCGTATGACTACCTGCTGATGCTCTAAGTAATAGTGTAGGCATTGTTTTAAATTCAGCACTTTAGGCTGACCGTCCACCAAAGCAAGTAGATTGATTCCGAAGGTTGTCTGCATTGCGGTATGCTTATACAGGTTGTTTAAAAGGACATTTGCATTAACATCCTTTCGAAGTTCCATGACGATACGCATGCCATTACGATCAGATTCATCCCGTAAATCGGTAATGCCTTCGATTTTCTTATCTCGAGCAAGTTCTGCAATTTTTTCAATCAATCTTGCTTTATTCACTTGATAAGGGATTTCTTTAACAAGGATTACCTGTTTTCCATTGGGTTTTTCTTCAATCTCGACTCTCGCCCGTTGAATGATTGACCCTTTTCCAGTTTCATAGGCCTTCCTGATTCCGCTTCGTCCTAAAATTAAACCGGCTGTCGGAAAATCCGGACCAGGGATATATTCCATCAACTCTGGAATTGTAATTTCAGGATTCTTGCTTAAAGCCAATACGCCGTCAATTACCTCACCTAATTGATGGGGTGGAATATTGGTTGCCATCCCTACTGCTATACCTGATGAACCATTCACTAACAAGTTCGGGAAACGGGCTGGCATAACGGCTGGTTCTCTTTCTGAACCATCGTAGTTATCCTGGAAATTAACCGTATCTTTATTTAAATCGCGAAGTAACTCCATCGAGATCTTCGACATTCTTGCTTCTGTATACCTCATTGCGGCAGCTTGGTCTCCATCGACCGAACCGAAATTCCCGTGACCATCGACAAGCATATAACGATAGTTAAAAGGCTGCGCCATCCGTACCATCGTTTCATATACGGCAGAATCACCATGCGGGTGATATTTACCGATTACTTCCCCGACAATACGGGCTGATTTTTTAAATGGTTTATCCGAAGTCATTCCAAGATCATTCATTGCATAAAGAATTCTTCGGTGTACCGGTTTTAAACCGTCCCTTACATCAGGCAAAGCCCGAGACACGATAACGCTCATCGCATAATCCAAAAACGATGTCCGCATCTCGGTACTTATATTTATTTCTTTTACACCTGATCTTTCATTTTCTGACATGGAGCCAACCTCCTATTAAAAGCTTATACTCTCATTTAAATTTAACTGTTCGTTCACTATGTAAAGAACAGGATGTAAAAAGCATCCTGTCAAAAAATCAGATATCAAGATTTTTTACATAAATTGCATTTTCTTCAATGAAGTTACGTCGCGGTTCGACCTTGTCGCCCATCAACATCTCGAAAGTTTCATCTGCCTCGGCAGCATCTTTCAAACTGACTTGAAGCAGTGTTCTCGTATCAGGGTTCATGGTCGTTTCCCACAATTGCTCTGGATTCATTTCCCCCAGCCCTTTATAACGCTGCAGGTTAGGCTTAGGAGTACTTGGCATACTCGCCATGATTTCTTCAAGCTCGCGGTCATTATAAGCATAATCCACTTTTTTCCCTTGTTGAATCTTGAAAAGTGGCGGCTGAGCAATATATATATATCCATACTCGATAATTTTTCTCATATAACGGTAGAAGAATGTCAACATCAGCGTTCTGATATGGGCACCATCGACATCCGCATCGGTCATGATAACAATTTTATGGTATCTTGCTTTTTCAATATTGAATTCATCACCAATGCCTGTTCCAAGTGCTGTGATGATCGTACCTATTTCTTCATTATGCAGGATTCTGTCCAATCGCGCTTTTTCAACATTCAGGATTTTACCCCTTAGCGGCAGAATAGCTTGGAAATGGCGGTCCCGTCCTTGTTTTGCCGAGCCTCCCGCCGAGTTTCCTTCAACGATGTACAATTCGCTTATACCTGGGTCCTTAGAAGAACAATCTGCCAATTTACCCGGTAGATTGGATACTTCCAAAGCACTTTTCCTTCGGGTCAATTCACGTGCTTTCTTCGCTGCCATTCGGGCTCTCGCAGCCATTTGCCCTTTATCTACAATTTTTCGGGCCACGGCAGGATTTTCGTATAAGAAGGCATCAAGTCGTTCCGAAAGAATGGAATCAGTAACCGTTCTTACCTCAGAGTTTCCGAGTTTGGTTTTCGTCTGACCTTCAAATTGTGGATCAGGATGCTTAATCGAAATGATTGCCGTTAAACCTTCCCGGACATCTTCACCTGAGAAATTGGCATCTGCTTCTTTTAAAAGACCATTTTTCCGTGCATAATCATTGATGACACGGGTCAAAGCAGTCTTGAATCCTGATTCATGTGTACCGCCTTCATAGGTATGAATATTATTGGCAAAAGAAAAGACATTACTGATATAGCTGTCATTATATTGCAATGCCAATTCAACAGAAATTCCATCTTTCTCGCCTTCCATGAAAATCGGTTCCTCATGCAATACCTCTTTAGAACGGTTCAAATGCTCAACATAAGATTTGATACCGCCCTCATAGTGGAAATCCCTGATTTTCTCTTCTTCTTCACGTTTATCTTCAATGATCAGCTTCAAGCCTTTATTCAGGAATGCAAGCTCACGGATTCGTGTGGCTAATGTATCGAAATCATATTCCAAGGTTTCCGTGAAGATTTCACCATCAGGAATGAAGTGTACAGTCGTTCCGGTATGATCGGTTTCCCCGATAATTTTCAAATCTTCTTTAGGGACACCGCGGTTAAATTGCTGATAATGGATTTTACCTTCACGATGAACATAAACTTCCAATACCGTGGATAAGGCATTAACTACTGAAGCCCCCACACCATGCAGACCACCGGAGACCTTATAACCTCCGCCGCCAAATTTTCCGCCCGCATGAAGGACCGTCATGATTACTTCTACAGCTGGGCGTCCCATTTTTTCATGGATGCCTACTGGGATTCCCCGACCATTATCGACTACGGTTATGCTATTGTCTTCTTCGATTGTCACTTTGATTTCCGTACAGAAACCAGCCAGTGCCTCATCAATACTATTATCGACAATTTCCCAAACAAGATGGTGAAGTCCTTTTGCAGAGGTAGTGCCGATATACATTCCCGGACGTTTACGAACTGCTTCTAAGCCTTCTAAAACCTGTATCTGATTCTCATCGTATGCCTGAGCTTGTACTTCTTTTTGTTCCATTGTCATACGTATCACCTACACTTTTCTTTTGGCATTTATCAATTTTCAGGAGTAATTATAACGTTTAGCTACAATTCAAAGAATATCTATATCATCGATTAAGAGCGATGGCTGCAGTGAACGCTTTTTCAAAGTGGATGACGCAAGCGGTGAATAATATACCTGTTTGTCCGTCACTACAATCGATTTAACCGAGTTTTTTGCTAAATGGTAAGTTACATCAGACTTTTTCTCCAAAAATTCACTCATGATTGGAGAGGACTGAAGCAGCTTCTTATCTAAAATGGCTATGACATCGTCCGTTTTCACAAGAATGTCTTCACCAATATGGAGATACATACATTCACCTCATCATTTAACCTTTTTTATACTTCCTTGACTAACATAATAGGTGGACGCTTCTCTTAGGGTTTGATGATCGATTCCATCAACGGAGGGTGTCGTCACGAATGTTTGCACTTTCCCTTGTATCGTATTCAGTAAATGGGATTGACGGAAATCGTCAAGTTCCGATAACACATCATCCAATAATAA
The DNA here is from genome assembly GCF_002243645.1 of Peribacillus simplex NBRC 15720 = DSM 1321. Taxonomy (NCBI): domain Bacteria; kingdom Bacillati; phylum Bacillota; class Bacilli; order Caryophanales; family Bacillaceae; genus Peribacillus; species Peribacillus simplex. Next base: position 2,567,031 of record NZ_CP017704.1, read on the forward strand.
AATGGGATACTCGCCGATTTCTTCATGGATCAGCTCAATTTCGGCAAGTTTCAAAGATAAGGCAGTCGTACGCTGTTGTCCTTGTGAACCATATGTCTGGACATCACGGTCATTCACAAAAAAAACCAGGTCGTCACGATGAGGACCTACCAGTGTTACACCCCGTTCAATTTCCCTTGTTTTTATTTTATCAAATTTTTCTGTGTATACTTCTATCATTTTCGTCAAATCCATAGATTCTGATACATCAAGCGACGGTTTATATTGGATTTTCAATACTTCTAGATTTCTGGAGATCCCCGAATGAATCGGCTCTGCCCATTGCTGGAGCTTTAAAAGAAACTCATATCTTCTTTCGACAATTTTCGCTGCATACTGAATAAATTGATCAGTCAGCACGTCAAGCATCGTCGTATCCGTTTGTTTCCGGGTCTGCAGAAGCTTTAAGTAATGATTTCTTTGTTGAAGTATTTTATGATATTGGCTCATATCATGAAGGTATACGGGAGAAACCTGGCCAATTTCCATATCTATAAAACGGCGTCTGACTAGAGGACTTCCCTTTACAAGGTTAAGATCCTCAGGCGCAAACATGACCACATTCATATTTCCGACATATTGACTCAACTTTCTTTGTTCAATATGGTTGCACTTCGCCTTTTTCCCTTTTTTTGAAATGGTCAGCTCAAGTGGTATTGAGGTATTTCTCTTTCTAACTCTTCCTTCTATTTTAGCATACTCTTCATCCCAGCGAATAAGTTCTTTATCATTTGAGGTCCGATGAGATTTTGCCATAGCTAAAACAAAAATAGATTCCATGACATTTGTTTTTCCTTGAGCATTTTCGCCGAGGATTACATTGACTTTATTCTCAAAAGTCAGATTCAATTCGGTATAGTTGCGGTAATTTTTCAAACTTATATTTTCAATATACATATTCCGCTCTTCCCTTATGTTTTAGCTTGTAATAGTGTAGGTGCCAAATCCAGGAATCTCTATTTTATCACCTGATCTTAATTTTCTGCCTCTTCTCACGTCTAATTCGCCATTAATGTAAACCTCGTATTCACTTAAGAACCATTTCGCCATTCCGCCGCTTTGGATCAAATCTGCCAATTTCAAGAATTGTCCAAGCGTAATATATTCGGTACTGATTTTTATGGAGTCCATTTCATGCCTCACTCATTTCTAAGTAGTCTTTAATATTTCATTTTACTAAATTAATCACATTAAGACAAAGTATAGCTTTTTCAGTTCTTTTTTTTAGCGTTTCAGTGTTCCGTACAGCATTAAAAAAACACTAAAAATCCTTTGGAAACCTATGTTTAAATATAAAAAAATTAAAGGCCTGCTATACAAGCCTTTAATTTTTTTGAAATATTATTTTAGCTTAATAAGTCCTTACCGGGAGAATTAATTGCAGCATGGAATCATCATGTAGCGGACGAATGACAAACGGACGCATTGCACCTGTGAAATTAATTTTTATATCGGAACCTTCCAATGCTTTTAGAGCATCCATTACAAATTTGGCACTGAATGAGATTTTCAGGTCTTCACCTTCAATGGCTTCTGCCTGAACCTCTTCAATTACTTTACCAATTTCAGGAGTATTGGAAGAGACTTCGATTATACGGCCTTCCAGGGTTGTCAATTTGACGACATTATTTCTTCCTTCTCTCGCCAATAAAGAAGCCCTGTCGATCGCTTGAAGAAAATCTTTAGTGTGAACAGTCACATCCGTTTTGCTATCTGATGGAATCAAGCGTGATGTATCAGGATAATTCCCTTCAAGCAGTCTTGAGAAGAATAATAAATTTTCAGCTTTGAAAAGTACTTGGTTTTCGGTAATGACGATTTCAATGAGTTCGTTTGTATCATCAAGGATTTTACTCAACTCACTCAGACTTTTACCTGGGATTACAACGCTATAGGTCCCGGTAATTTTATTTTCTATTTTGGCTGTTCTCATTGCAAGCCTATGACTATCTGTTGCAATACAGGTCAATTCGTCATCTTGAACCTTCAAGTTTACACCTGTTAAGATGGGGCGTGTTTCTGACGTGGACACTGCAAAGCCAGTTTGGCGGATAAGGGTCTTTAAAAGGTCCGTTGGAAGTTTGAAAATATTTTCTTCTTCAATGATCGGAAGATGTGGATATTCCTCAGGATCCAGTCCATTTAGATTAAATTCAGCTTTACCTGAGCGAATAATCGTTTGAAAGTTGTTCTCCACTTCAATTTCTACAGTATCCATCGGCAGCTTTTTAACAATTTCACTAAAAAAACGAGCATTCAGGACAATACCGCCGCTACTTTTAACTTCAACAATCTCATCTCCGTCAACTTCAGCCGGAATGAATGATTGGATGGAGATATCTGAATCACTTCCTGTTAGAGTGACACCCTCACTAGTAACGCTTATTTTTATCCCTGTTAGAATCGGAATCGTCGTCCTCGATGTGACTGCTTTCATTACTTCTTGGACACTATGAACTAATCGATCTCTTTGGATTATAAATCTCATGTTTCATCCTCCAATTTTTTATTGCCGAATAGGCATATTTATTAATAATTTTTATTAAAAAAGATAGTAGTAATAGTAGTAGGGCCTGTTGATATGTGGATAAGTCCACTCAACCTAAGGAAAAACAGTCTATCCACATGTGGACAGACTGTGTGTAAGTAGTCGTCAGTTATGCACATTATCCAGAATCTATTATACCCTCAGCTGATCCTGGATTTCTTTAACCTGACGTTGAAGCTGGGTGTCCGTTTGCATGAGTTTAGAGATTTTTTCATGCGCATGGATAACGGTCGTATGATCGCGACCTCCAAATTCATCACCTATCTTGGGCAGGGATGAGTCCGTTAACTCCCTGGAAAGATACATGGCAATCTGTCTTGGAAAGGCTACGGATTTAGTCCGTTTTTTCGCCTTGAAATCCTCAAGTTTGACACTATAATGTTCACCGACCGTCTTCTGGATTTCTAAGATGGTGATTATTTTAGGTTTTGAGCTAGGTATGATGTCTTTTAATGCTTCAGCTGCCAAATCGGCATTTATATCTTTATTAATCAATGAAGAATAAGCGACGACACGGATAAGTGCTCCCTCAAGCTCACGAATATTGGAATCGATTTGGTTGGCAATATAGAGCATGACTTCATTTGGGATATCAAGACCCTCAGCTTTTGCCTTTTTACGCAATATGGCAATCCGCGTTTCTAGATCAGGAGGTGTGATATCCGTGATCAAGCCCCACTCAAACCTTGAACGGAGGCGATCCTCGAGTGTAGGTATCTCTTTTGGCGGGCGGTCACTCGAGATGACGATCTGTTTGCTTTCTTCATGCAACGCATTGAATGTATGGAAAAACTCCTCTTGAGTTTGTTCTTTTCCCGCAAGAAATTGAATATCATCAATTAATAAAACATCAACGCTTCGATATCTATCACGGAATTCCCCTGCTTTATTGTCCCGGATCGAGTTGATGAATTCATTCGTGAACTTTTCAGATGATAAATAAACGACCTTTGCATTCGGATTATGCTCAAGAACATAATGTCCGATTGCATGCATTAAATGAGTTTTTCCAAGACCTACGCCCCCGTATATGAATAAGGGATTATAGGCTTTGGCCGGAGCTTCTGCGACAGCGAGAGACGCGGCATGGGCAAAACGATTGCCGGAGCCGATGACAAATGTATCGAAGGTATTTTTCGCATTCAGCATATGTTGTGGAAATGCAGCATGCTCTTTATCCTGTTTTTTTATCTTTTTAGGCTGAACAGGAACGGTAAAATCATCATCTTCTTGATTGGGGGGAATGATGAATTTTGCTTCCAATTCCTCACCGGTAAGTTCAAACAATACATCGGAAATAAGATGGGAATAGCGTTCTTCAAGCCAATCCCTGGCAAATTCATTGGGAGCGGTGACTGTTAATGTATCACCTTGCAGTAAATAAGCCTTGGTTGATTTAAGCCAAGTTTCAAAGCTTGGTTTACTGATTTTTTTTTCGATTTTTCCGAGCGCCTGGTTCCAGAGGCTATCGATGTTATCCAAACTTATCCCTCCTTTGCAAAATATTTTTAATAATTGTATCTAAATGTATAGGCACAAATAAACTCATCGATTGCCATCTTTATATTAATTTTGACAGCAAAGGTTCGGTGAGCTGTATAAGGGATTTTTGTGTTGTGTAATTTGAAGTGCCTAAAAACTATATCTTGCGCTGTACAACCTTTGTACAGACTACATCTGGTGAGCCAGTGTAGATTTGAATGTTTATTCATCAACAGGTATTTTAAGAAATATATAATAAAGAAGAAAAAAGGGTTTTCGACAATATCCACCATCTGTGGACAGATTAATATACACAGGTCGAATAAACTATCCACAAGTTATGCACAGTCTGTGGATAACCGTTCCCTGTTGATAAAGTTATTCAGAGTGAAAACACAAATATAATATCAGAAAATCAGGCGTCTTGCAATGGGTTAGAAAACTTTATCCACAACTTACCGAGCTTGTGGGAAAAACTTTTCCACAGGCTACTGTTATGTGCAAAAGTCTATAAAATGGGTTGTGGATAGAAAAAAACATGTCGAATTTTATCCACAGATCATGATAATAGGCTCGAATTAATTTAATTTGAACCAAGTTGTTCAAGCCGGAAGACATGCATGATACAGATCGAAAGATGATTCAGGTTCATTCTTATTATTTGTCGAATGTTGTGTCGATCAAGGGAGGATTCATTGCGAATCTCATATTCGTGCTCATGGATAAAATGATGGAAATTTCCCTTTCCCCAAAAATTTCTATATCAGTTCGGGGCAAAATCATTTACAATAGGCTAGGTAGTAAAAAAAGGCCTACTGGACATTGAGCATTAAAAAAGAAATATTTTTATGGATGAGGTTGACAAGTAGAAACCTCCATCTATATAATTGTAAAGACTGTCTTTAACTGTTATTCCTCAGGGAGGTGTCATATAATGAAAAGAACTTATCAACCGAATAACCGCAAACATAGTAAAGTTCACGGTTTCCGTGCACGTATGAGCACGAAAAACGGACGTAGAGTAATCGCTGCACGTCGCCGTAAGGGCAGAAAAGTATTATCTGCATAGACCACTGAAAAGTCTCAGTGGTCTTTTTTCGCAAAATAAGGGATTTACTGAGACTCAATTCATGTAATGAAGGTGTAAAAATGAAAAAAAAGTTAAGGATTAAGAAAGAGGACGAATTTCAGCTTGTGTTTAAAAAAGGTGAATCTTCTGCTAATCGGCAATTCGTTGTCTATGTCCTTGAAAAGCCGGGTCAGGATTATTTTCGGATCGGCCTTTCAGTCAGTAAAAAAATCGGGAACGCCGTTGTAAGGAACCAAATTAAAAGATACATACGGCAAGCGTTTTTGGAATTGAAAGAAGATATAGAAGAGGGTAAGGATTATATTGTGATTGCTCGAAAGCCAGCGGCGGAGATGGACTTTTTTCAGGTGAAAAGCAGCTTGATCCATGTCCTGAAACGTTCTAAATCACTAAACTTTAAAATGAAAAAACAATAAAGTCCCCCTTTATATCGAATAAGCACTCCTCGGATCATGTGGTTACTTGAGAAAGATGACATAGAAAATTCCGATTGTAACTGTGGAAAAATTGGATTACTTTTCCTTGAAATCTTCTAATAAACAGTTCACAATTGTTTCAAAAAAGATTGATTGCAGTTAGGAGGAAATTACGGTTGAAAAAACGAATATTACTCATTATTGGACTAGCCTCGATAATGATGTTGTTAGCAGGGTGTACGGAAATTAAAGAACCTATTACTGCGGATAGTGAAGGTTTTTGGAATTCATACATTGTCTATCCATTATCAGCCCTGATCATTTGGCTTTCTGAAGCATTTGGTGAGAACTATGGTTTGGGAATCATCGGTGTTACACTAATCATTCGCTTAGCATTACTTCCATTAATGATCAAACAGGTGAAAAGCTCGAAAGCAATGCAGGCCATTCAGCCTGAAATGAAAGAACTTCAAGCAAAATACAGCTCAAAAGATGCTGCCACACAACAAAAACTACAGCAAGAAACAATGGCTCTATTTTCAAAATATAATGTGAATCCATTGGCGGGATGTTTGCCGATATTGGTACAAATGCCGATTTTGATCGGATTTTACCATGCAATCAGCCGTACGGAAGAAATTGCTTTACATAGTTTTCTTTGGTTTGATTTAGGTTCCCCGGATCCTTATTATATTTTACCGGTCGTTGCAGGTATCACGACTTTTATCCAGCAAAAGATGTCCATGGTTGGAATGAACTCCAATCCACAAATGGCGGCACAAATGACGATGATGCTATACATCATGCCAATCATGATTGTTGTTTTTGCTATTAATTTCCCCGCTGCTCTTTCTCTTTACTGGGTAGTTGGTAACCTTTTTGGTATCGTTCAAACATATTTCATCAAAGGTCCGGATCTTAGAAAAGCAGCTGCGGAAAACGCGGGAGGGGCAAAGAAAAAGTGAAAAAAGTAACTGCTACAGGACAATCTGTCGAAGAAGCAGTAAATTTAGCTTTAGCTCAACTGAACAGCACTAAGGATCGCGTGGAGATTGAAATAGAAGATGAAGGCAAAAAAGGATTTTTTGGTTTATTTGGTGCAAGGAAGGCAATTGTCCATGTGACATTGCCTTCTGATCCCATTGAAGAGACACTTGGATTCTTGAAGAATGTCAGCGTGGAAATGGGAGTCAATGCACAAATTGATGTCACCCGTAAAGGTAAGAACGTAACATTCCATTTATCAGGTGATAAAATTGCATTAATGATTGGAAAAAGGGGTCAAACACTAAATTCACTTCAGTATTTAGCACAGCTGGTAGCAAATCGATATTCGAAGCAGTTTTTGAATATTACTGTAGATGCAGAAGATTATCGAAATCGCCGCACTGACACTTTAATCCAATTGGCTGAAAGAATGGCGAATAAAGCCATAAAAACAGGTAAAGCTGTTTCACTGGAGCCGATGCCATCCTATGAACGTAAGGTCATCCATAATGCTCTCTTGGATTATCCAAAAATAAAAACAACTTCAAGTGGGACGGAGCCATATCGCCACTTGGTCATTACTCCACTTAAATGAACCTTCTGCTTTTAAGCAGGGGTTCTTTTTTTTGGCCATGGTATCGTTGTGTGTCGAATATTTTTTACAAAGCATCAATTCAACAATAAGTGACATATTTCTTTTTATATTCTCTTGATTCGTAAAGGGAATGGAAGAAAAGGAAGTTGGCGATATTTGTTATTCACATGTGGATAAGTTAAAATGAATGTTACAGAATATGGATTAATAGCATGTGGATAACCCTTGGAAGGAAGGAGTATCTACTTTTTTTCATGAATATACTGTGGTATTGTAGTAATTTAGGGATTCGACGATTTTATTATCTGAAAAAAATAGAACCATCAATATATAAGAGGTGAAAGCATGGAATTCGATACAATCACCGCTATCTCTACTCCCTTGGGGGAAGGGGCAATCGCCATCGTTAGAATCAGCGGTGATGAGGCCATAGAAATAGCCGATAGGATCTTTAAAGGACCAGGTGGCAAAGGATTGCTTGAAGTGAAATCACATACGATTCATTATGGCCACCTTATCCAGCCTAAAACAGGTGAAATCATAGAGGAAGTCATGGTTTCGGTCATGATGGGTCCAAAGACATTTACAAGAGAAGATGTAGTTGAAATAAATTGTCACGGTGGAATCGTTTCGGTCAATCGGGTATTGCAGCTTATTCTCTCACAAGGTGCTCGTTTAGCGGAACCTGGTGAATTTACGAAACGGGCATTTTTGAACGGCAGGATCGATCTTTCTCAAGCTGAGGCCGTTATGGATTTAATCCGTGCTAAAACGGATAAAGCCATGAATGTTGCATTAGGTCAAATGGAAGGCCGGCTTTCGAAATTAATCCAAAATCTGCGTCAGGAAATTTTACAGACCCTCGCTCAAGTCGAGGTAAATATAGATTATCCGGAATATGATGATGTCGAAGAAATGACGCATCGTTTATTTTTGGAAAAGGGAAGTTATGTGAAGGATGAAATAGAGAAACTGCTTCACACGGCCCAACAGGGGAAAATACTTCGGGATGGGCTTGCGACTGTTATCATAGGGCGCCCTAATGTCGGAAAATCTTCTTTGCTTAACAGCTTAGTTCATGAAAATAAAGCGATCGTCACTGATATTCCAGGTACAACACGTGACGTAATTGAAGAGTATGTCAATGTTCGCGGTGTACCGCTTAAACTTGTCGATACAGCAGGAATTCGCGAAACGGAAGATATCGTTGAGCGAATTGGAGTTGAACGGTCTCGTGCAGTATTAAAAGAGGCTGATTTAATTTTGCTTGTATTGAACTATTCCGATGATTTCACTACTGAAGATGAGAAACTATTTCAAGCTGTTGAGGGAATGGATGTTATCGTTATCATCAATAAAACCGACCTTCCACAAAAAATCGATATGGTAAGGGTTAAGGAAAAGGCGGCATCCCATAAAATTGTTTCCACTTCATTATTGGAGGATCGAGGGGTCGATGAATTGGAAGAAGCCATCTCTTCTTTATTTTTCGAGGGTTCTTTAGAAACGGGAGACCTGACCTATGTTTCCAATGCCAGGCATATAGCTTTGCTGGGACAGGCATTACAGTCTATCGAAGACGCAATCGAAGCTATTGAAATGGGTACGCCGGTTGATTTGGTTCAAATCGATTTCACGAAAGCATGGGAGCTCCTTGGAGAAATCATTGGCGAAAGCGTTCAGGATAATTTAATCAACCAATTGTTCTCTCAATTTTGTTTAGGAAAATAAGCGTAAAAGGAGGAAAAGATTATGCAATACGAAGCAGGTAACTATGATGTCATTGTTATTGGTGCCGGTCATGCTGGCAGTGAGGCAGGCCTTGCAGCTGCAAGAGTCGGAGCTAAAACGTTGATGATCACCATTAACTTGGATATGGTCGCCTTTATGCCATGCAATCCCTCCGTTGGCGGGCCGGCAAAAGGGATAGTCGTTAGGGAAATTGACGCTCTAGGCGGTGAAATGGGAAAAAATATCGACAAGACCCATATTCAAATGAGGATGCTCAATACGGCTAAAGGCCCGGCTGTTCGTGCGTTGCGGGCGCAGGCAGATAAATTTCTCTATCAACAAGAAATGAAAAAGACGATAGAAGACCAAGAAAATTTGACATTGATTCAAGGAATGGTAGAGGAATTAATTGTTGAAAACGATGTATGTACGGGTGTAATCACTAAAACAGGCGCGGTGTACCGTGCGAAAACTGTCGTAATTACGACGGGAACATATTTACGCGGTGAAATCATTTTAGGGGAACTGAAATATTCAAGCGGCCCTAATAATCAGCAGCCTTCCATCAGGCTTTCTGAACATTTAGAGCAGTTAGGATTTGATTTGGTCCGTTTTAAAACAGGAACGCCGCCACGTGTGAATAGTTCTTCCATAGATTACAGCAAAACGGAAATTCAGCCTGGCGATGAAGTGCCACGTGCATTTTCTTATGAAACAACAAAGTTCATAACGGATCAATTGCCATGCTGGTTAACGTACACGAATGAGGGGACACATCAACTCATTGACGAGAATCTACACCGTTCACCAATGTATTCTGGAATGATAAAAGGAACTGGTCCGCGTTATTGTCCATCGATAGAAGATAAAGTCGTCCGTTTTAATGATAAACCACGGCATCAAATCTTCCTGGAACCTGAAGGTCGCAATACAAAGGAAGTTTATGTGCAAGGTTTATCCACCAGTCTGCCTGAAGATGTACAAGTGAAGATCCTGCAAACAATTCCAGGACTTGAAAAGGCGGAAATGATGCGTGCTGGATATGCAATTGAATATGATGCTATCGTTCCTACACAGCTATGGCCTACACTTGAAACGAAGAAAATCAAAAATCTTTATACTGCTGGCCAAATTAACGGGACATCCGGCTACGAGGAAGCAGCAGGACAAGGATTGATGGCCGGTATTAATGCAGGATTGAATGCAATGGGTAAAGAAGAACTGATTTTAAGCCGTTCGGATGCCTATATTGGTGTTCTCATTGATGACCTTGTAACGAAAGGCACGAATGAACCATACCGATTGCTGACTTCACGTGCAGAATATCGTTTATTATTGCGTCATGATAATGCCGATTTACGCTTAACGGAAATAGGATTCAATATTGGAATGATCAAAGAAGAACGCTACAATCGTTTCCTTATGAAAAAAGAAGCGGTTGAAATGGAAAAGGAACGACTAAAATCAAACTTCATCAAACCGACCAAAGAAGTACAAGAGGTCATTACTGCAAGTGGCGGCAGTGAGTTAAAGGATGGAATCCGTGCCTCCGATTTATTGAAACGGCCTGAAATGGATTATTCCCATATTCAAAGGTTGGCGCCAAGTGATGTCGAACTGAGCGATGAAGTGACGGAACAGGTCGAAATCCAGATCAAGTATGAAGGATATATCGAAAAATCTTTGCAGCAAGTCGATCGCCTGAAAAAAATGGAGAATAAAAAGATTCCAGAGAATATCGATTATGATGCAATTTCTGGTCTTGCAACGGAAGCACGTCAAAAGTTAAAGCAGGTCCACCCGCTATCAGTAGCTCAGGCTTCAAGAATTTCCGGTGTGAATCCCGCTGATGTTTCCATTTTGCTTGTTTATTTGGAACAAGGTAAGATTGCCAGAGTATCTCAGTAATGGAAATACCCGAAAAGGATTGAAGAAAACATGAATATTGAACAGTTCCAACAAGCACTGCTGGAGAAAGGGATCAAGCTTTCTCCTCAACAGCTTGATCAGTTTGACACTTATTATCGATTATTGGTGGAATGGAACGAAAAGATGAACTTAACAGCCATCACTGATAAAGAAGAAGTTTATCTTAAGCATTTTTATGATTCAATCAGTGCAGCCTTTTATTTTGACTTTAACAAAACGTATCGAATTTGCGATGTTGGGGCTGGAGCTGGATTTCCGAGTATTCCATTGAAGATTTGTTTCCCTGATATCCACGTCTCGATTGTGGATTCCTTAAATAAGCGAATTTCTTTTTTGAATCACCTTGCGGATTCCTTGCAATTAAAGGGAGTTTCCTTCTATCATGACCGGGCGGAAACCTTCGCCCAAAAACAGGAGCATCGCGAATCCTATGATATTGTCATGGCAAGGGCCGTAGCCAGGATGTCGGTTTTAAGTGAACTATGTTTGCCGCTCGTTAAACTGGATGGGACGTTCATTGCCATGAAAGCGGCTAGTGCACAAGATGAAATGGACACAGGGAAGAAGGCGATTTTTACGTTAGGCGGAGAAATCGAAGAAATTCATCCTTTCACATTGCCAGAGGAAAATAGTGAAAGAAACATCATTACTGTAAAAAAAGTGAAGAAGACTCCTAAAAAATACCCGAGAAAACCAGGGACACCGAATAAGCAGCCTATAGAATAACCTCTGCACGATGAGTATGTTTTCATAGTTATCGTAGATGATTCAGATATATGGCTGGTACTTGCCCTTATTTTCTTTTACTATAAATGTATGACCTTATTTTTTTTCACTTAATACTGCATTTGCCAACAAGAAGGCATTTTCGGTACATGTTAAAACGTGTGCCCTGTGCTGGCTGATTCAGGGAAATAATCTACAGCAAGCCGGCCGATTTTTATAATAACTGGCCGTCTATTCCTCATTATTGCCTTGATGGCGCCAGTCGACATGTTTTTTACAGTGAGGGGCCATATGTATAACCATGTCGGGAAATGTATGCAGGACTTGTCCTTTAAATAGAGAATATGTTATTTGGGAGTTTTAAAAGGTGGTGTAGGAAGATGAAGCATCCTTTTTCGCGGTTCTTTGGGTTTGGCGAAAAGGAAGAAGAGCAACTAGAGATGGAGACACCTAGCAATAATAATGAAGAGATAAGAAAAATTTCCATTTCTGATATTGTGCCTAATCGATTTCAACCAAGGACCGTTTTTAATGACGATAAAATTGCTGAATTGGCTCAAACGATTCATACACATGGGATCATTCAACCGATTGTAGTAAGGGCTTATGGTCAGGGAAAATATGAAATCATTGCAGGTGAGCGTCGTTTCCGTGCCATGCAAAAGCTTGGCTGGGAATTGGCACCTGCTATAATCAAAGATTTCACCGATACAGAAACGGCTTCCGTTGCGCTGATAGAAAACCTTCAGCGTGAAGAACTGACACCGATTGAAGAAGCTTTGGCTTACGGAAAACTATTGGAGCTGCATAGTTTAACCCAAGAAGCTCTGGCACAAAGACTGGGAATAGGCCAATCTACCGTGGCGAATAAGCTTCGGCTGCTTAAGCTGCCACAAGAGGTTCAGGATGCACTTCTTCAAAAGCAAATTACGGAACGCCATGCCCGCTCGTTGATACCGTTAAAGAGTCCTGAAAAGCAGCTTAAACTGCTTATGGAAATCATCGAAAAAGGGTTAAACGTCAAGCAGACCGAAGAGCAGGTCGTCAAGCTCTTAACGGGTACTGTGCAGAAGCCGAAACCTAAGCGAAAAGCGTTTAGTAAAGACATGAGGATTGCCGTGAATACCATACGCCAATCACTCAGTATGGTTACAGACAATGGAATAAATTTGGATGCAGAGGAAGAAGAATTCGAGGAGTATTATCAGTTCACGATTAAAATACCCAAGAAAAAATCTTGATTCCCTATCCTTAGCCCGCTTGGTAGTCTCCGATTACCAAGCTTTTTTTATTTACTCTCCAAAACTAGTATTTCCACCCTGAAAACATTCAACTTTTCCCGAACTTTTAATGCTTTTAGATATATTCCAAATTTTAAGAGGAATTAAAGAAAACGATTTCTTCCAGTAACATTCATGATAAAATAGAAAGAAATAAATGGATTTACGGTAAAAACCAATCGATATAGCGTGATGAAGATAGTTGAAAGCAGGTGAATTCGTGGGTAAGATTCTCGCCATTGCCAATCAAAAGGGCGGTGTTGGAAAAACGACAACTTCTGTCAGTCTAAGTGCCTGTCTTGCATACATAGGACAGAAAGTCTTAATGGTCGATATTGACCCGCAGGGAAATGCGACAAGCGGTGCAGGTATTGACAAAGCAGATGTGGAACAATGTATTTATGATGTATTGGTTGATGATGTCGAGGCCAGTACCGTTATCATGGAAACAAAGGTAGAAAACCTATATGCTATACCTGCGACTATTCAACTTGCAGGTGCAGAAATTGAACTTGTTCCAACCATCTCAAGGGAAGTCCGATTAAAAAGGGCGTTAGAAGATGTACAAAGCCAATATGATTACATTGTGATTGACTGTCCTCCATCATTGGGTTTACTTACGCTTAATGCCTTAACTGCCGCTGATGCAGTTTTGATTCCGGTACAATGTGAATATTATGCATTGGAGGGTTTGAGTCAACTATTGAATACGGTCCGCCTCGTCCAAAAGCATTTGAACCATGATTTGAAAATCGAGGGTGTGTTATTGACGATGCTGGATGCAAGAACAAATTTAGGTCTCCAGGTCATAGAAGAAGTCAAAAAATACTTTCAGGATAAAGTCTATCAAACCATCATTCCCCGCAATGTCCGTTTGAGTGAAGCACCGAGCCATGGAGAACCGATAATTATATATGATCCAAAGTCACGAGGAGCGGAGGTCTATCTAGAACTGGCAAAGGAAGTGGTATCAAATGGCTAAAGGGCTTGGCAAAGGACTTAACGCACTTTTCAACAGTGGAGAAATCAGTAAAGATGAAATCGTGTGCGAAATCAAATTAAGGGAATTAAGGCCAAATCCTTATCAGCCCCGAAAGAGCTTTAGGCTTGAAGCTATAGAGGAATTAAAGCAATCTATCATGGAACACGGGATATTACAGCCGATTATTGCCCGGAAAAGTATTAAGGGATATGAAATCGTGGCTGGGGAAAGGCGTTATCGTGCTGCCAAGGAAGCTGGTTTGAAGACAGTTCCTGTCGTTGTTAGGGAATTGAGTGAACAGCAGATGATGGAACTGGCGATTTTGGAAAACCTGCAACGGGAAGATTTGAATCCGATCGAGGAGGCTACCGCGTATCAAACGCTTCTTGAAAAATTGGAATTTACCCAGGAGCAGTTGGCCAATCGGCTGGGTAAAAGTCGACCCCATATAGCAAACCATGTTAGATTACTATCTTTGCCTGAAGGGATTAGGAGATATATCTCTGACGGGGAAATTTCCATGGGGCATGGCCGGGCATTGCTAGGTTTAAAGAAAAAAGAGCTGCTTAAGCCGGTAGTGGATAAAATCCTCAAAGAGGGTATGAATGTCAGACAGCTAGAGCAATATATACATCAATTGAATGATACCGTTTCACGTGAAACCAAATCCAAGAAACAAGATAAAAAAGATATATTCATAAAGCAACGGGAGACAAGTCTGCGTGAAAGACTAGGAACGAGCGTAACGATAAAACAAAGCAAGAAAAAAGGAAAAATAGAAATAGAATTCTTTTCAAAAGAAGATTTAGAGAGAATTTTGAACTTGATCGATCAAGAGAACCTTTCCTCTTAGAGATCCCCTTTATGAAAAGACTGTGACGACTTATGCAGAAAATTAGGTGGATGAGATGGTATTATTAGGGGCTTTGGTGAATGGTGCCTGCATTTTAATCGGTTCGATCTTAGGAAGGTTTTTACAACATATACCTGAAAAGATAAAAGAAACGGTCATGAGCGGTATCGGTTTAGCCGTCATGGTCTTAGGTTTGCAGATGGGGTTTAAAAGCGATAATTTCCTTGTTGTCATTTTAAGTATTGTCGGAGGGGCTGTCCTAGGTGAATGGATGAATCTTGAGGGTAGGCTTAATTCTTTAGGTAATTGGATTGAACGCAGGATGAAAGCGAAGGAAGGAACTTCGATATCTCAGGGATTTGTAACGGCTACGCTCATATTTGGGATTGGGGCGATGGCCATTATCGGTGCCCTGGATAGCGGTATCCGGAATGATCATGACGTTTTGATAACAAAAGCGATCATCGATGGATTTACAGCACTGGTTCTCGCCAGCACGCTTGGCATAGGTGTACTTTTTTCAGCATTTCCGATCATTCTTTATGAGGGATTCATAGCGATTTTTTCAATGCAGATCAATACGATGATCCCAACTGCTTTAATGGATTCCTTCATATTGGAAATGACGGCAACTGGGGGAGTCATGATTTTGGCAATTGGATTGAATATTATCGGTGTCACCAAAATAAGGGTGGCGAATCTGCTTCCAGGCATAATGATCACCGCCATTCTGGTTACTTTCATGTATTATGTATAAAAAAGAAGGAAGGGGATGACCCCTTCCTTCTTTTTTGATTAGCAAAAAACGATCAAAGGGTTTTTTCTTGCTTGAATGACCATGTGAAAGGAGTGATGGAAGGTTTTATTGGATAATGATTTTGTGCTTCATAAATCCCCTCGGCAATGGTTTTGGCCATTTTTAACACAAGATTAAGACGTGTGTTCTGCAAGACCATGAACTCCATGAATCCACTTACATTCACGATTCCTGTAATATGGGCATTTCCAACGGAAGGAAGATCTTTATTGACCCCAGCACCTGGCTTCACTGGTCCCTGGCCGATTTGAACAATGCCGACACTTTTCATTTTCCCTAAGCAAGCATCGATTCCGACTATAAAGGGATTGGCATGAATCTTTTTAATTTCATTTAATTTTTCCTGTAAATTCATCGCATGTATAGGATCATCCAGAGTACCATAAACATGGAATGAAGAAGAACTGTTTTCAGTTTTCTCACTAAGCAGAGTGCCGACAAGTGGTCCGAGTGAATCGCCTGTGGAACGGTCTGTGCCTATACAGACGATGACGATTGGTTGAAGCTTTCCGGTTGGTAGGAGGTTGATTAATTCCTGGGAAATTTGTTTGGATGCATCCGTATCTTCATGCAGGATGCGACTCAATCTATTTTTATTATTATTAAATAGACTAGAATTCAGATTCATCGGCTCAACTCCTTTACTTTATTTGGTATTACAGTATACGGATAAAAAGGGGAAAATATACGGTATTTAACATTTTGGATGAGGGAATTTTTTGTAGAACATGCAAACAGGTGAAGGGGATATGAATCGACGTTCTTCCTCTACCAATTGCTTTCATTTATACTTTCTAGTAAATAATTACTTGAATATTTAGGGAAAAACTTCTAATTCTTTTACCTATATACCCATATTTTTTTTGTACAGAAACCATTATTTATTGATAAAATAGAGAAAATCTCTCTAATTCATGGTTATCTCAATGCATGAAGGGTAGAGGAATACGTCTATATGGGAAAAAATCATATGGAAGATATAAAAGTTTTGCAGTTATTTGCATTAGGCAGGAGGAAAATATGGATCGCATTTATGATAACGTTACAAAAGAGATATTGGACGAAAAGATATGGTTGCTGATGGGCGAGGGCATTATTAAAATCTTCCTTGTTCTGTTGTTATCGCGTATTATTATTAGAATAGGAAAGACGGTTATAAGTAAATTTTTCGCGGTTCGCTTAAGAAGCCCCATTCGTGTTTCAGAGCGTAGAGAAACGACACTCATTAAGTTGTTGGAAAATATTGTAACTTACGTTATCAATTTCATTGCCTTGATAATGATTCTTGAAATTTTCTCATTCGATGTTAAGGCCTTGCTGGCGGGAGCTGGTATTCTTGGTTTGGCAGTTGGGTTTGGTGCTCAAAGTCTGGTCAAGGATATAATTACAGGATTTTTCGTTATTTTTGAAGATCATTTCTCGGTTGGGGATTATATTAAAATCAATACTTTTGAAGGGGAAGTCATTGAAATCGGGCTTCGTACTACGAAAATTAAAAGTGGTGCAGGTGAATTGCACTTCATACCTAACGGCAGCATCATCCAGGTTACGAATTATTCCATTTTAAATAGTATGGCTGTCGTTGATGTGACCATACCTAACGATGGATCGGTCGAGCGTGCTGAGAAGGTGCTGATTGATCTTTTAAACAGTATGGAAGGTAAATACGAAGCCCTGGTCAGAGCACCTGAATTTTTGGGAATTGAAAAAATCAGTCCTGAAGAAATCGTCTTTCGGATTAAAGCGGAAACAAAGCCGATGCATCACATTGAAATCAGCAGGATATTAAAAAAAGAAATAAGTGCTGCGCTTGATTCAAGTGGGATTAAATCTACGTACAATGGCAGCGAGTCATAGGAATTAGGGGGCTCATGGATATGGAAGAAAAGGAATTTGCACTTAAGGATATTGTGGAAATGAAGAAACCACATCCCTGTGGAGTGAATAAGTGGAGAATTATACGGCTCGGTATGGATATCCGGATAAAATGTGAAGGGTGCGGTCATAGCGTGATGCTGCCCCGACGTGAATTCGCGAAGAAAATGAAAAAAGTTCTGCAAAAGCATGAGGAATGATCATGCTTTTTTTTTGGAGTGAAAGTAGTTCTGTCATCTCAATGATTTACTTGTCTTTTTAGGAAGCGAAATCTATAATTGGGAAAGGTTTAGGTAATTGGATGGTCTTTATAGAAGATCAGTTCTTTTCCATATGTACGAATTATCTTGAAGGAGTGAAATATAAATGGCTTTAACAGCTGGTATAGTCGGTTTGCCTAACGTAGGTAAATCCACTTTATTTAATGCAATTACTCAGGCAGGTGCGGAATCTGCCAACTATCCTTTCTGTACGATCGACCCAAATGTCGGGATTGTGGAAGTGCCAGATCACCGTCTGCAAAAATTGACTGAATTGGTAAAACCGAAGAAGACGGTTCCGACAGCATTTGAGTTCACGGATATCGCCGGGATTGTAAAAGGAGCAAGTAAAGGAGAAGGATTGGGTAATAAATTCCTTTCCCATATCCGTCAAGTGGATGCAATTTGTCAAGTCGTCCGTTGTTTTGCTGATGATAATATTACCCATGTATCCGGGAAAGTGAATCCGATTGATGATATCGAAGTCATCAATCTTGAATTGATCCTTGCCGATTTGGAATCGGTTGATAAACGCATCGACCGTGTCGGAAAAATGGCCAAGCAAAAAGATAAGGGCGCATTGGCTGAACACGAAATTCTAGTCGCTTTGAAAGCGGCATTGGAAGCAGAAAAACCAGCCCGTTCCGTTGAGTTCACTGAAGAACAGCAAAAAATCGTCAAAGGCATGCATTTGCTTACTGCGAAGCCGACGCTTTATGTAGCGAATGTTAGCGAAGATGAAGTGGCTAATGCCGACGATAACGAATATGTGCAACAAGTGCGTGATTATGCTGCGAATGAAAACGCGGAAGTAATCGTGATTTGTGCCAAAATCGAAGAAGAAATTGCCGAGCTTGAAGGTGAAGAAAAGGAAATGTTCTTATCTGAACTTGGTATCGAGGAGTCAGGTCTTGACCAATTGATCCGTGCTTCTTATAACTTGCTCGGATTGGCCACATACTTTACCGCTGGTGTTCAGGAAGTGCGTGCTTGGACATTCCGTAAAGGCATGAAGGCCCCTCAATGTGCTGGCGTCATCCACACGGATTTCGAACGTGGCTTCATTCGTGCTGAAACTGTTTCTTATACCGATTTGCTTGAAGCGGGTAGTCATGGTGCTGCAAAAGAAGCTGGAAAAGTTCGTTTGGAAGGAAAAGAATACATCGTTAACGATGGCGATGTCATCCATTTCCGTTTTAACGTATAAGAATGAATGGCCCTACAGTTCGATATGTAGGGTCTTTTCTTTATTCATTCCATTTCAATTAATTGTAATAAGTCGAAGCGTTCGTTGCAAAGCCTCTTTAACTATGCTATAATTTTATCTTGTGAGTAATTATAAATAATTGCTCCTTGCCCAATTGGGCCGCTTAGACCAAAAGGAGGTGACAGTGATGAGAAAATACGAAATTATGTATATCATCCGTCCAAACATTGAGGAAGAAGCTAAAAAAGCTTTAGTTGAACGTTTCAACACAATCCTTTCTGATAATGGTGCGGAAGTAGAAGCAAAAGAATGGGGTAAACGCCGTCTTGCATACGAAATCAATGATTTCCGTGATGGTTACTACATGCTTCTTAAAGTTAACGCTGAAAGTGCTGCGATTCAAGAATTCGATCGTCTTGCTAAAATCAGTGAAGACATTATTCGCCACATGGCTACTAGAGAAGAAGTATAATTCGATATTTAATATAAATTCTAATCTTGTTTCATAGAAACAAGCTTGAAACCTAGGGGTTGATTCTGATGATGAATCGCGTAGTTTTGGTAGGACGCTTAACTAAAGATCCTGAATTACGATATACACCTAATGGAGTTCCCGTAGCTACCTTTACTTTAGCTGTGAACCGTGGTTTTACGAATCAGCAGGGTGAACGTGAAGCGGATTTCATTAACTGTGTAGTTTGGCGTAAACCGGCAGAAAATGTAGCTAACTTCTTGAAAAAGGGCAGTTTGGCTGGCGTGGATGGACGTGTCCAAACACGTAATTATGAAGGACAAGACGGCAAACGCGTATATGTGACGGAGATTCTGGCTGAGAGCGTTCAATTCCTTGAACCACGAAGCAGTTCAGCGGGTGAAAGAAATGAAGGCGGTTCTTACGGTGGCGGTCAAAAAAGTTATGGCAATAATAACGGAAATGACAACAACTCGTATGGACAAAATCCTAATCAGAATCAACGGAGCAATAACAACTACACTCGTGTAGATGATGATCCATTTGCAAATGACGGTAAGACCATCGACATTTCAGATGACGATCTTCCATTTTAAGCAGCCGTTTAAAATGAAAATTCAAAATGCAGGGAGGGAAAATTATTATGGCAATGGGTGGACGTAAAGGACGCGGTAAGCGTAAAAAGGTTTGTTATTTCACATCTAACGGAATCACTAAAATTGATTACAAAGATACAGATCTTCTAAAAAAATTCGTCTCAGAACGCGGTAAAATCTTACCACGTCGTGTAACTGGCACAAGCGCTAAATATCAACGTAAATTAACGATTGCTATCAAACGCTCACGTACTATGGCATTACTACCATACGTATCTGGTGAATAATAAAAAGGCACATTGAGGAGTTATCCTTAATGTGCTTTTTTTTACTTGTCCCTTATCCATGAAAACCGCTGAATTGCGGTTTTTTAAATTTAAAAAGGAAGTTATCCAAGCGTTTTCCTTAGAAAAAATAATCATATCCTAAAAAAGAATGTGATGTTTGAAATATCCTGGCCGTAACGGATACAATATAAAGATGGAGAAAAGACATTAAAAATAACAGGGGGTGAAAAAGGATGAATAGCGGGAGACGAATTGCCGAGGGCGGAGCCCTTCTGGCACTATATTGCATTTTATTGTTCATCACCATCCAAGTCCCACTATTGGGTATTTTCACTACTTTCTTTTTACCCATTCCATTCATACTGGTCACAATCAAACAAAAGTTATCGTGGAGCCTTGGTTACTTATTTGTAGCTTCTTTATTGTCAATCCTTATCGGGACGATATTGTCTGTTCCGCTGACCTTGCTCATGGGGGCAACGGGAATTGCGATCGGCTATTTTTTAAAAAAGGACAAACCGATGGCACCTATGTTCATAAGTGCAGTCCTTGTCTTCCTTGGAGGCATTTTATTAATATATGCAGCTTCCGTATTGATAACGGATGTTAATTACATAGAAGAATCGATGAACATTCTTGAGGGGTCCATTGAAAATACAATCGGCATCATGGATTCTTTTGGACAGGCACCGACGGAACAAGTCAAAAAGCGGATGTATGAATCAATCGATATGATGAACACGCTTATGCCAAGTTTGTTCGTCTTGATGTCCGTCATCATGGTTTTATTGATTTTCTTTGCGGCGCACCCCATTGTGAAGAGATTCAGTGATAAGGCGTTAAAATGGCCCCATTTTCGAGATCTGCGACTCCCGAAAAGCCTTTTATGGTATTATTTAATTACGATGCTTCTTGCTCTTTTTGTGAATACGGACAAGAACAGTTTTGTATATATGGCCATAACGAACCTATTTTTCATACTGCAGTTTTTCATTTTATTACAAGGATATTCGCTGATATTCTATATCGCTCATGTTAAGTCATGGGTTAAGGCCATACCTGTTTTAATCGTGGTTTTTTCTTTGCTTCTGCCGATTCCGATTATTACGACGGCCGTCCGATTTTTAGGTATAATAGATTTAGGCTTTCCTTTTAGGGAGACAATCAAGAAAAAGGAATAGAAGACTTTTTTGTAAAACAGATGCTTTTAGGAGCTGAAACTATGCCATCTTATTTGAAAGAATACTCGATTAAGTCCCCCTTATATGGGGTGCTGGCCGCGGTCGTTTTACTTTTGGGCGTACTGGCTTATTATAATTGGGTTATTGCACTTGTTGGACTATTGATTCTTGCTGGTTTATTTTATTTAACATTAAGAATGGTAGAAAAAAAGCAACGAAAGACAGAAGAGTATATAACGACTTTATCCTACCGTTTAAAGAAGGTAGGCGAGGAAGCGTTATTGGAAATGCCGATTGGGATCATGCTTTTTAATGAGGATTATTACATTGAATGGACCAATCCATTCCTGGCATCTTGTTTTAGTGAAGACTCCTTGGCAGGAAGATCGCTATACGATGTTGCGGACTCGATAGTACCGTTAATCAAGCAAGAGATCGAGACAGAGACGCTTACGCTCCATGATCGGAAATTCAAGGTGGTCCATAAGCGTGAGGAAAGGCTTCTTTACTTTTTTGATGTGACG
The DNA here is from genome assembly GCF_002243645.1 of Peribacillus simplex NBRC 15720 = DSM 1321. NCBI lineage: Bacteria > Bacillati > Bacillota > Bacilli > Caryophanales > Bacillaceae > Peribacillus > Peribacillus simplex. The sequence continues at coordinate 2,588,908 of NZ_CP017704.1, forward strand.
GAGCAAGTGGAAATTGAGAAATTATATGAAGATGAGCGAACGGCAATTGCGATCATTCTTCTTGATAACTATGATGATTTGACACAGGGTATGGATGATCAGCGTAAAAGCAGCATTAACAGCTTGGTTACCTCACTTCTTGATAAATGGGCAAGGGATAATGGCGTTTTCTTTAAACGGGTTTCCTCGGAACGATTCATCGCTGTTTTTAATGAGCATATCCTTCAGCAGCTTGAAAAGGGGAAATTCTCGATTTTGGATGAAATCAGGGAAACGACGGCCAAGCAAAATGTACCATTGACCCTGAGCATCGGTGTCGGCTCAGCCGTGTCATCCTTGCCGGAACTAGGTACGCTTGCACAGTCCAGCTTGGATCTCGCTTTAGGACGTGGCGGTGACCAGGTAGCCATAAAGCAAGCGAATGGAAAAGTGAAATTCTATGGCGGCAAAACGAATCCGATGGAAAAACGCACGAGGGTCCGTGCCCGTGTGATTTCCCATGCATTGAAGGATATAGTCCTTGATAGCGATAAAGTCATTGTCATGGGCCATAAAAACCCGGATATGGACGCAATCGGTTCAGCGATCGGCATCTTGAAAGTTGCCCAAATGAATGAACGTGAAGGCTATATTGTCATTAACACCCAGCAGCTCGATAGCAGTGTCCTTCGATTAATGGAAGAGATCAAAAATAAAGAAGAACTGTATGCCCGGTTCATAACACCTGATGATGCATTTGAAATGATTACGGATGAGACCTTGCTGGTTGTGGTCGATACACATAAACCTTCCATGGTAATTGAAGAGCGGTTATTGAATAGGATCGATAAGGTTGTAGTCATAGACCATCATCGCCGGGGTGAGGAGTTCATCAAGAACTCATTGCTCGTCTATATGGAGCCATATGCATCTTCAACAGCAGAACTTGTAACCGAACTGCTTGAATATCAGCCGAAACGCTCAAAGATTGATATGCTGGAGTCGACGGCGCTTCTTGCAGGTATCATTGTCGATACGAAAAGCTTCACCTTAAGAACAGGTTCACGTACTTTCGATGCAGCCTCTTATCTAAGGGCGCATGGAGCTGATACGGTACTTGTCCAGAAATTCTTAAAAGAAGACGTGGACACCTATATCAAACGTTCGAAGCTCATTGAAGAAGTCATCTTTTATAAAAAGGGAATTGCCATTGCCGCGGCAAAAACCGATCAGGTTCATAATCAGGTGCTCATTGCTCAGGCTGCGGATACCCTATTGACCATGGATGGCGTTGTCGCTTCCTTTGTAATGGCTAAGCGATCTGATGATACAGTTGGCATAAGTGCCCGTTCTCTTGGTGATATAAATGTACAGGTGATCATGGAAATGTTGAATGGAGGCGGACATTTAACAAATGCAGCCACTCAACAGGTATGCTCCATTGATGAAGCCGAAAGTCGATTAAAAACAGCTATTGATGAATATTTAGAAGGGGGACAAAAAGAATGAGAGTAATATTTCTTAAAGACGTTAAAGGTAAAGGGAAAAAAGGGGAAGTTAAAAATGTTGCTGATGGTTATGCACATAATTTCCTGCTTAAACAAGGATTGGCCGTTGAGGCAAATAATACAAATGTAAAAACATTGGAAGCTCAGAAAAATAAAGAAGAATCACTTGCAGCAGAAGAGCTGCAGCATGCTGAAGAATTGAAAGTGCAGCTGGAGAAATTAACGGTTGAACTATCTGCCAAAGCCGGTGAGGGCGGGCGTTTATTCGGTTCCATCACGACTAAACAAATTGCATCAGAGCTTCAGAAAAAACACGGTATCAAGGTTGATAAACGTAAAATGGAGCTTGCTGACGGCATCCGTTCTTTAGGGCATACAAAGCTTCCAGTCAAGCTTCATCCTGAAGTCACTGCGACACTGACTGTGCATGTGAAAGAAATTAACTAATTTTAGTTGTTTCATATCTGTGAAAAATTGATAAAATAGAGATAGACGAAAAATGTGATTGGGCATGTTGTCCTTTCACTTTTTTCTTTTTTACTAGAAACATATAAAAGGTATCCTCTTAGAATGGGAGGTTTTAAGATATGATAGAACAATTTCAGGATAGGATTCCCCCTCAAAATATAGAAGCAGAACAAGCTGTACTAGGAGCCATTTTTCTTGAGCCCTCTTCATTGACCGTTACATCGGAAGTTTTGATTCCAGAGGATTTTTACAGAAGCTCTCATCAAAAAATCTTTAATGTGATGCTTAAGTTGAATGACGAAGGAAAAGCTGTCGACTTGATCACGGTGACAGAGGAACTGGCTGCGACAAAAAACCTTGAAGAGGTTGGCGGCGTTTCTTATTTAAGTGAATTGGCCGGATCGGTGCCAACCGCGGCCAATATTGAATATTATGCCCGCATTGTCGAGGAGAAGTCATTGCTGCGTCGTTTGATCAGGACAGCGACCAACATCGCTCAGGAAGGCTACAGTCGCGAGGACGAGGTCGAGGAGCTGCTCGGGGAAGCAGAAAAAACGATCATGGAAGTGGCCCAGCGTAAAAATTCCGGGTCTTTTCAAAATATTAAAGATGTATTGGTTGCGACGTACGATAACATAGAAGTTTTGACTACCCGTAAAGGGGATGTCACGGGAATACCGACAGGGTTTGCTGAACTGGATCGAATGACAGCAGGGTTCCAACGTAATGACCTCATTATAGTGGGTGCCCGTCCTTCAGTTGGTAAAACCGCTTTTGCATTGAATATCGCTCAAAACGTTGCGACCAAAACGGAGGAGAATGTAGCGATTTTCAGTCTTGAAATGGGTGCAGAGCAGCTCGTTATGCGTATGCTCTGTGCTGAAGGGAATATCAACGCTCAGAATTTACGGACAGGTTCCTTAACTGATGAGGATTGGCGTAAACTGACGATGGCGATGGGAAGCTTGTCAAATGCCGGCATTTATATCGATGATACGCCAGGTGTGAGGATTGGTGAAATCCGTTCAAAATGCCGTCGTTTGAAGCAGGAACATGGCCTTGGCATGATATTGATCGATTACCTGCAGTTAATTCAAGGCGATGGTCGTTCAGGCGACAACCGTCAGCAAGAGGTATCCGAGATTTCACGTTCACTCAAAGCGCTCGCCCGTGAACTTAAAGTGCCCGTCATCGCCCTTTCCCAGTTATCGCGGGGAGTGGAGCAGCGTCAGGATAAGCGCCCGATGATGTCTGATATCCGGGAATCCGGGAGTATCGAGCAAGATGCCGATATCGTCGCATTCTTATACCGTGATGATTATTATGATAAAGAATCCGAGAATAAAAATATCATCGAAATCATTATAGCGAAACAGCGTAATGGTCCAGTAGGCACGGTTTCGCTTGCCTTCGTAAAAGAATATAATAAATTCGTTAACCTTGAACGTCGCTTCGATGATGATTCGATGTCTCCCGGAGCATAGGGAACTGCCTGCCATTCATGCAATGGCGGGCCTTCTTTGTTTTGGGAAAAAGAAAGGGCCTTATGATAATAGAAAAAGAAATCAAAGGGTACAATAATGATTGACAATCCAAAACCCAATGTAAAACCGGAAAGAATTTTCTTATATTTACGAACGAAGTATTTATTGAAATGTGTATTGTTCGGATTTTGTATTGACTTCCAGTTTGGATTATTGATAAAATAGGTTTGTTTGATAAGAACCGGTTAATGATCGGTATTACGTGAACCTTTGGAGGTGCTTTATTCAGATGTCATCAGTTGTAGTAGTCGGTACACAATGGGGAGACGAAGGTAAAGGTAAAATAACAGATTTTCTATCCCAGAATGCGGAAGCCATCGCTCGTTATCAAGGTGGGAATAATGCAGGGCATACAATAAAATTTAACGGCGTTACCTATAAACTGCATTTAATTCCGTCAGGGATTTTTTATAGTGATAAGATTTGTGTCATTGGAAATGGTATGGTGGTTGATCCAAAAGCTCTTGTAGAGGAGCTTGCTTATTTACATAGCCACGGAGTGAGTACGGATAATCTTCGTATCTCGAACCGTGCACATGTCATTCTTCCTTACCATATCAAATTGGATGAAGTCGAAGAAGACCGTAAAGGCGCCAACAAAATTGGAACGACTAAAAAGGGAATCGGCCCTGCATATATGGACAAAGCTGCTCGTAACGGAATCCGCATGGCAGACCTTTTGGACCGTGAAATTTTCGAGGAAAAATTGTCTCAAAATCTTGTCGAAAAAAACCGTATGTTTGAACGTTTCTATGAAACGGAAGGTTTCAAAATCGAAGATATCCTGGAAGAATACTATGAGTACGGACAACAAGTGCAGAAATATGTTTGTGATACATCCGTTGTATTGAATGACGCACTTGATGAAGGAAAACGTGTATTATTCGAAGGGGCACAAGGTGTTATGCTTGATATCGATCAAGGAACATACCCATTCGTCACTTCATCTAACCCAGTTGCAGGTGGAGTTACAATAGGTTCTGGTGTAGGTCCTACGAAAATCAACCATGTGGTTGGAGTATGTAAAGCATATACAAGCCGTGTGGGCGATGGTCCTTTCCCAACAGAATTACATGATGAAGTCGGCAACCAAATCCGGGAAATTGGCCGTGAATATGGTACAACTACAGGCAGACCGCGCCGTGTAGGCTGGTTTGACGCTGTTGTCGTTCGCCATGCTCGCCGTGTCAGCGGGATTACCGATTTATCATTGAACTCGATTGACGTATTATCAGGTCTTGATACGGTCAAAATTTGTGTGGCTTATGATTACAAAGGCGAGATCATTCATGAGGTTCCAGCGACTTTGAAAGCGATTGGCGAATGTAAACCAGTCTATGAAGAGCTTCCAGGCTGGCCAGAAGACATCACAGGTTGCAAATCATTGGATGAGCTTCCAGAGAACGCTCGCCACTATGTAGAGCGCGTATCTCAATTGGTAGGCATTCCTTTGACCACTTTCTCTGTCGGTCCTGACCGTAACCAAACTAATATCGTGAGAAGCCCTTGGCGTCTAGCGTAATTTATGAAAAAGGAGCTGGCTTTTTTTGCCAGCTCTTCTTTCATTATTAAGATCCATGCATTATATTTCACGTTCGGGAGGTCCTGGATACCGAATAAATGGATTGAAACAGTAGGGAAAATGAAAAAAGATAAAAAAAATTAATTTAATTTCAAAAAACTATTGCCTAAACTATATTAACCATGATATTATAAAAAGCGTCGTCACAATAGAACAAGCCATTAACAAGCTGCATGGAGATGTGAAGTTCACATCCTGCAAAGAAACATTTCATTAGAACGAGCCATTAGCTCAGTTGGTAGAGCATCTGACTTTTAATCAGAGGGTCGAAGGTTCGAATCCTTCATGGCTCACCATTTTTTCCGGCCCATTGGTCAAGCGGTTAAGACACCGCCCTTTCACGGCGGTAACACGGGTTCGAATCCCGTATGGGTCACTTCTTTATATAAATGCTTTACTGGTCCCGTGGTGTAGCGGTTAACATGCCTGCCTGTCACGCAGGAGATCGCGGGTTCGATTCCCGTCGGGACCGCCATTTTATTTTTTAAAAATAGAATATTTGGCTCAGTAGCTCAGTCGGTAGAGCAAAGGACTGAAAATCCTTGTGTCGGCGGTTCGATTCCGTCCTGAGCCATCCTTTTAAAAACGCCTTTCCTTTAGGGCGTTTTTTTGTTTTGCGTCCGTTGTATTTTGAATGAAATCTTGTTAATAGATTGTTAACGATTTGTAACATACCAATTTTAACCAACTCGGCATACAACTCGCTTTTAACCTTACTGGGCTTAGGTCCACTCCTTTTTCCGCAGTTTATTAAACTTTCCTCATTACCATATTTATTGGTACATGTTGTCACCATTTATACAGTTCTATTACATTATGAAGTCTGTTTCTTGTTTTTTTTCTTAATATGGTAGAGTTATGAGTGATAAAAATCATTATAGAAATCAGTCATAAGCATGTGGATATTTAAATTGGACTAATAAAACTCAAAATAAATTTGATTAGTTTCTTAATTGGTGACTGAGCCGTTAAGGAGGACAATATATGTTTAGCTTGAAAGGTAAGGGGATCATCCTGTTGATGGTTTCCGTCATTTTAGTGCTTGCAGGAAATCGGGCAACTGCTGCTGGGCTATCGGAAACTACAACCATACATCATGTTTATCTTAATGATGAGTTCGTCGGAAGTGTGACGGATGAAACGGAAATCGAAAAGATCGTAGCCGATAAGGTAGAAGAAGCACAGGATGATTATCCTGACTTTACATTCGATAGGGAGTCACAGCTGACGTTTGTACCTGAAGAGGTATTCGATGAAAAGGTAAAAGAGGATGAGGCTGTTAAGGGAATTCAAGATCAGTTGAATGTGAAGGCAGAGGCGTATGAAATCGACATAGATAATCAGGCGGTCGCTTATGTTGCGTCAAAGGATGATGCCGAGGACGTTCTGAAGAAAATCACTTTATTATATGTAAATGAAGAGGAATACGCTGAATACGAATCAGGTAATAAAGATAGTGAAAAAGATGCGGATTCGTTAAAAGAGCCAGGAAGTAGAATTCTGGACATCCAGTTTTCACATCCCTTTACGTTTAAAGAGACAATGGTAAATCCGGACGAAATCAAGAGCGTCGATAAAACCCTTTCCATGATAGAAGAAGGAAAGGAAGAAACGACGATCTATGAGGCTAAGGAAGATGAGGAACTTGAAGCCATTGCCACTAGGCATGATATGGACCTGGATCAACTGCTGGAGCTAAATCCGGGACAGGATGAGAACAAAGGTGTTAAAGAGGGCGAGCGTCTCTATGTGACCCAGCGTACCCCCTATGTGAACGTAATGGTAGAAAGAGAAGTATTTAAGGAAGAGAGGATTCCTTTTGAAAAGAAAGTGAAGGAGGATGACGAACTTCCTAAGGGCGAACTCATTACTGAACAAATAGGGAATGAGGGGATTCTTGCTTTCACCTATAATGTATCTGAAACAAACGGAAAGAAAATCAGTGAAACGATCGTAAATAAGGAAGTCACGGAAAAAGCCAAAACAGAAATCACTAGAAAAGGCACGAAGGTCATTCCTTCACAGGGCAGCGGTACATATTCATGGCCTGCAGATGGGGGCTATATTTCCAGTAAGCAGGGCCAGCGCTGGGGGAAACTTCATAAAGGTATTGATATTGCCCGGCCAACCACCAGGACCATAACGGCAGCAGATAATGGGATAATCGAAACTGCCGGAAACTCCGGAGGATATGGAAATAAGATAACGATCAATCATAATAATGGGTATAAGACAGTGTATGCCCATTTGGATTCAATAGATGTAACAGCAGGACAAAAGGTTGAAAAAGGCATGAAAATTGGTATGATGGGTTCAACAGGGCACTCGACTGGTGTCCACCTCCATTTTGAAATATATAAAAACGGGTCTCTCGTTAATCCGCTAAACTATATAAGTCAGTAATCGCTGGAAGTCTTCGAAAAATATTCGAAGACTTCTTCTGCTTCATACATAGATGAGAATAATAGGAAAAAGGTGATTTAATGCCTATAAAATGATAAAGTAGAATAGAGACATTTTGCTTTCATTCCGGTGTTCAGCCCCTTTTATTGGGTATATATATATATCTTTGCTGAATTAGGTTGCCAGCTTGGTGTAAGCAGAAGGAAAAGTGAATAAGGTCCCGGATAAGGACACGGTTTTTAATAGATTCAGTTCAGTTATTAAAAAGGAGATAAGTACATGGATAAAAAGATTCTGGTAGTGGATGACGAAAAGCCAATTGCTGATATATTACAATTCAATCTAAAAAAAGAAGGCTATGAAGTTTTTTGTGCTTATGATGGCAATGAAGCCCTCAAAATGGTAGAAGAACGGCAACCTGATTTGATTTTACTTGATATCATGCTACCGCAGCGCGACGGAATGGAAGTTTGCAGGGAAGTAAGGAAGAAGTATGAAACGCCGATCATCATGTTAACGGCAAAAGATTCGGAGATAGATAAGGTCTTAGGATTGGAGCTTGGTGCAGACGACTATGTGACAAAGCCATTTAGTACCCGGGAAATAATTGCCCGCGTTAAGGCAAACTTAAGACGTCAGCAAGCTGTGCCGGTTCCCGATCAAGAAAATGAACCGAAGGAAATTACGATAGGAACACTTACTATCCATCCGGATGCCTATGTGGTCTCCAAGCGGGGCGATACGATTGAATTGACGCATCGCGAATTTGAGTTGCTTCATTACTTAGCGAAGCACATTGGTCAGGTCATGACAAGGGAGCACTTATTACAAACCGTGTGGGGCTATGATTATTTTGGTGATGTACGGACGGTTGATGTAACGGTCAGACGTCTTCGTGAGAAGATTGAAGACAATCCAAGCCATCCTGGCTGGATTGTAACTAGAAGAGGGGTCGGTTATTACCTGCGTAACCCTGAACAGGAGTAGTTTCTATGAAAAAGGTTGGTTTTTTTCGCTCAATTCATTTTAAATTTGTTCTGATTTATGTATTGCTCATTTTCGTAGCGATGCAAATAATCGGGGTATATTTTGTTGGGGAATTGGAAGAAAATCTTGTCGGGAACTTTACTAAATCAATAAAAGGCCACGTTAATCTGCTTACCTACAGTATTGGTGAAGAAATGGAAAAAGAGAGGGGAGAGGAAGATCCAACCCTCGAAGAAGCGATTGATACGATATTGAAAGACCGTGATAATTCATCGAATGATATTTCGGAAGTACGTGTCATCGACACCCGCAGCAGACGCGTGATTGGAACTTCAGCCCCAGGTAACCAGGATATTGTAGGGAAGAAGACAACAGAGGTCCTTATTAAGAATACGCTCATTTATGGAAAAGAAGATAATGATATATTTCGGGATAAGAAAACAGGCAGGCGGCTCTGGGTCCTTTCGACACCCATTGAAGCAAATGGGGAGGTCATTGGCGCCGTCTATGTAATAGCTGAGATGGAAAATGTTTTTGAACAGATGGATGAAATCAATAGCATCTTCATGACGGGTACGGCCATCGCCTTGGTCATTACGGCCATCTTGGGGATCCTGCTCGCACGAACGATCACTAGACCTATGTCTGATATGAGAAAGCAGGCACTGGTGATGGCAAAAGGGAATTTCTCTAGAAAAGTTAGGGTATATGGCGATGATGAAATTGGCCAGCTTGCCGTCACTTTCAATAATTTGACCAAAAAACTTCAAGAGTCGCAATCAAGCACAGAAGGAGAGCGGCGTAAGCTGTCATCTGTCCTTGCCAATATGACGGATGGCGTAATTTCAACGGACAGGCGCGGTAGGGTGAACTTGATTAATGAACCGGCGGCACAATTATTGAATGTCTCGCGTGAAACCGTCATGAACCAACCGATCATTGAGGTTTTGGGTCTTGAAGAAGAATATAAATTTGAGGATTTACTGGAAGAGCGGGAGTCCGTAATCCTTGATTACAGCAAAAAAAATCGGCCTTTCATTTTGAGGGGGAACTTTTCGGTCATTCAAAAGGAAACGGAATTCGTTAATGGTTTGATTACTGTTTTGCATGATATTACAGAGCAGGAAAAAATCGAAAGTGAACGCAGGGAATTTGTTGCCAATGTATCACATGAACTGCGAACTCCGCTAACGACGATGAGAAGTTACCTGGAGGCATTGGCTGAAGGTGCATGGAAGGACGAGGAAATCGCTCCATCCTTTTTAAGTGTGACCCAAAATGAAACGGAGCGAATGATCAGGCTTGTTAATGATCTGTTACAGCTTTCAAAAATGGACAGTAAAGATTACAGGCTTAAAACAGGCTGGGTGAATTTCAATAAATTCTATGACCATATCATCGATCGTTTTGAAATGACGAAAAATGATGACATCACGTTTAAGCGTGATTTGCCGAAGGAAGCTTATTTTGTGGATATTGATGAAGATAAAATTACCCAGGTTCTCTATAATGTAATCTCCAACTCATTAAAGTACTCACCTGAAGGGGGTCAAGTGACTTTCCGCGTCAGGGCATCTGATGGCTTTATCATTGTGAGCATTACAGATCAAGGAGTGGGTATCCCGAAAAACGTCATTGATAAAATATTCGACCGCTTCTACCGTGTGGATAAAGCAAGGGCCCGTAACTTAGGCGGGACAGGGCTTGGTTTAGCGATTGCAAAAGAGATGGTCGTGGCGCATGGCGGGAAAATATGGGCGGAAAGTGTGGATGGAAAAGGAACTACCGTGTTCTTTACACTTCCTTACGAACAGGAAGAAGAGGATGATTGGTCATGAATTTTGAACGTGCAAAAAGTATAATACTGATTATTTTGGTCGGGACAAGCATTTTTTTGACATGGAGCATTTGGACGTACGAGCCTGAGTATGATCCATTTGAACAATCGTCGGAATTTATAAAGATTAAAAGCGATGTCCAGATTGTCAGTGATGTCATTAAACCAGTCAGTATCCTTTTCCATGGCAATGGGCAGCATTTCCAGACTTCCAATCCGGTGGAAATAAATGAAATGGAAAAAGAATTTTCGCAATGGCGTTTCAGCGGCATAAAAGAGGTATCCGTAAAAAGGCTGCAAAGGAAATTTGACGATTTTGTCCATGAAGATGGATCGATTGAAATCAAATTTTCCGATGATATTCCCATTGCCCTTTATAAAACGGTATTGAATATAAGGGATAAGGAAGTGCCTGAATTTTCGTTTGATCGAATCCTCATTAAACAAAAGGATATCAGTGGTAAAGAATCTGCCGTTTATTTTGTTTCCTACGATCAAGAGAAGATTTATCAAGGTATGGTCGACTCTAAAAAACTAAGGAATTTCATGGATTCATTTTATAGGGGTTCTTACGATGAGCACCCTGAATACACGGCCGAAACGATAAACAGCAAAAGGACGCTGTTCGTCCCGGAAAACCCAGTGGAGATCAACAGATTTGAATATTATATTGACGATTTGGATATTGGGAACCTGAAAAATGCTTTATTTAATAATCCGAAGTATGTACGCCAGGAACCCGTTTCGGTTGGTGAGGAATACACGGATGGAACAAGACTGATGACGGTCAATAAAGACAATTACTTAATTTCTTATATCAATCCGGCACAAAAAAGCAAGTTATTTGACAGTTCCAGTGACCTTCTGCAAAAAAGTATTGATTTCATCAATGATAATGCTGGTTGGGAAGATAACAATTACCGCTTTGCCTATATGTCGGAGAATGAGCAACGAGTGGTATTCCGCTTATTCGTAAATGGTTATCCGGCCTTCAATGAATCCGGAATGACAGAAATCGAGCAAATTTGGGGGAAAGAAGAAATTTATAGCTATGACCGCCCGTACTTTTCACTTGACTCAGTCCTCCCATCAGAAGAATCGGGAAAAACTTTAAAAAGTGGTAGAGAAGTCTTGAATCAGTTGAAATCGAAAGATAATATCGACTTCAAAAGCGTGGAGGACATCTCGATTGGTTATAGATTGAATAAATCCCTCGATTCCAAACTTGTAACTCTAGTTACACTCGATCCCACTTGGTATTATCGTGTAGGCGATAAATGGTTTATTGTGCCTTTTGAAGAAGGAGGCGATCAAAGTGGATTGGAATAATACAAAGTCGATATTCATCATGGTTTTCTTCACTTTGAATATTTTTCTTCTTTATCAATTCCTGGAAAAGATTAATGACTCCCAATTAGAAAGCTTTACGGAGCCCCTTACGGATGAACTTTTGAAAGAAGATGAGATTTCAATAGAAACCCCACTTCCGAAACAAAAGTTGAAGGATCAATTCCTGATTGCCCAAAGCAAGACTTTCGAGAAGAAAGATATACAGCACCTAAAGAATCAAAAAGCAAAAATCATCGATGATAAGAAGCTTGTGGGTACATTTAAGATACCGGTTGGCATGAAACCGGAAATTAATGCTGCAGACCTTGATATATTCCTGAAGGAGTATATATTAAATGGAAGCGAGTATCATTTTTGGAGCTATGATGAAATCAGCCAGACCATCATCTGCTATCAAGTGGCAGATAAAAAGATGTTTTATAATAATAGTAAGGGGAAGGTCACTTTATATCTGAACAAGAAGGGTGAAATCGTTTCCTATGAACAGATGTATTTAGAGGGGATCGAAAAATTCAATAAACCTAAAGAATTGGTATCTGCTTTAACTGCTATTGGAGCATTGTATGATAATGGTGATATTTATCCCAAAAGCAAAGTCACGAATGTAAAATTGGGTTTTTACAATTCGCTGCAGACGACATCTGTGTCACATTTACTTGTGCCAACATGGTGGGTGGTCATTGATGACAAAACGGATCTCTTTGTGAACGCTTTTGATGGAGAGGTCATTGAATTGAATACAGAAGAAAAAATACTGGAGTGAGTATAGATGACAATGCATTTTAGTGTTCTCGCAAGCGGGAGTACAGGAAATGCCTTTTTCGTGGAAACGGAGGATCAATCATTCCTTGTCGATGCCGGATTAAGCGGTAAAGCCCTGGAAGCATTGTTTCAGGATATAGGCCGTGATATGTCGAAGCTATCCGGTATCCTTGTTACCCATGAACACAGCGACCATATTAAAGGTCTTGGCGTGGTTGCCAGAAAACATAAACTCCCGATATATGCGAATGCAAAAACATGGAATGCCATGGATCGATCAATCGGTGAAATTGCAACCGACCAAAAATTCATATTTGAAATGGAACAGGTCAAAACGTTCGGCAGTCTTGATATAGAATCTTTTGGCGTTTCACATGATGCGGCAGAGCCGATGTTTTACGTCTTTCATCATGAAGATAAGAAACTTGTGGTCATTACCGATACGGGGTACGTAAGTGATCGGATGAAAGGAATCATCTCGAATGCCGATGCTTATGTATTTGAAAGTAACCATGATGTGTCTATGCTGAGGATGGGAAAATATCCATGGAGCATCAAGCGCCGGATTTTAAGTGATGTCGGACATGTTTGTAATGAAGACGCTGCCCTTGCAATGAGTGAAGTGGCCGGTGATAAGACCAAGCGGATTTACTTGGCCCACTTAAGCCTTGATAACAATATGAAGGATCTAGCAAGAATGTCGGTGGAACAGACGTTAAAGACAAAGGGGATCATCGTTGGTGAACAATTTTCCTTATATGATACTGACCCGAAAAGACCAACGGAACTTGTTACGTTATAAATAAAAGGAATGGATGAGGGATACCTTGTTCATTCCTTTTTATTTTTTAAAATTTCTATTCGTAAGTTACGAATCGGATTAAAAGGGGTATCGTTTGGTTAGAACTGTATAGGTAAAAGGAAAATGGCTGTATACTAGCCAATTTTAAGTTTTCCCTTAAATAAAAGCATGCATTTTTTTAGAAAAAATCCGGTAATTGAGTATAATTGAGGGAGGATACCAAACAATAGAATTGCTATAATTCATTCCTAAAATGAGAGGATGGGGCGGTCTTGGGTTATTATGATCAGAATGATGGGAACCAAAATAAACGGAAAAAAAGCCATACGAGCTATTTTCTAGCAGGCTTGGGGGGCGTCATCATCGGGGCCTTACTTATGTTACCGGGAAGCGGGCTGTTAAATAACGATGATAACGAAATTACAACGGAAAAATCAACGGGGAGTGAGTCCACGGAGCAGGCCCAGCAAAACCTTACTGTTGATGTAACAAGTGCCGTCACCAATGCCGTTGATAAAGCCAGCGACGCGGTGGTCGGCATCACTAACATTCAGGAAACGAACTTCTGGAGTCAAGAGAGCAACGCCGAGGACAGTTCTGCAGAAGCCGGCACTGGTTCTGGAGTCGTCTACAAAAAAGATGGCGGCAAGGCCTATATCGTCACGAATAATCACGTCATTGAAGGCGCTAATGAACTGGAAGTGACATTAAGTGATGGCACTAAATTGCCAGCAGAACTGCAAGGTAGTGACCCATGGACAGATTTAGCCGTCATTGTCGTTAATGGTGATAAAATCAAAACCATTGCTGAATTCGGAAAATCCGGCAAATTGAAACCTGGGGAGCCCGTAATTGCCATTGGTAATCCATTAGGCCTTCAATTCTCTGGATCGATTACACAAGGGATCATCTCAGGTTTGGAGCGTACGATAGAGGTGGATATCAATGAGGACGGACAAGTGGATTGGAATGCGGAGGTCATCCAGACCGATGCGGCGATTAATCCAGGTAACAGCGGGGGGGCACTCGTTAATATGTCAGGGCAGGTCATCGGAATAAATTCGATGAAGATTGCAGAAAATGCAGTGGAAGGAATCGGTCTTTCCATCCCAATCGATTCAGTTATACCGATTATTAATGATATAGAGGAATTTGGTGAAGTGAAACGTGCTTTCTTGGGTGTGAACTTGGCATCTGTAGAGGAAATTTCCCAATATCATCAACAAAATACATTAAAGTTGCCAAGGAAAGTTACTTCTGGCGTTGCAATAACAGGCGTTCAAAGCAACTCTCCAGCATCCAAAGCAGGATTGAAGGAGTTTGACGTCGTTGTTGGAATGGATAATGAAAAAATCCATGACGTCGTGGAATTACGAAAATACCTTTACAATGAAAAGAAAATCGGTGATAAAGTTAAAATCATTTATTACCGTGACGGTAAGAAAGAAACTACGGAAGTCACACTTTCAAGCAGTGAAATTTAAAACACAAAAGGACAGGGGGCAGAAAATGCTTCCTGTCCTTTCGATTTCCTTGCGATTTTCTTATTTTTTGTTACGATTACCTGTGGATATATACTGAAATTAAAGATTTCAAGTAACTTGTGGATAATTGGGAATAGAAGTATGGGAATAATGAGTGGGAAAGGAGATATGAAAGATGAAATTATATTGCTGTCAGGAACACGTGGACATGGCGCTGGATGAAGTGGTATACGAATGTGAAACCTATCCGGTTTTAACGCTGGTTCCCGAAGAAAATCAGTTATCAACAACCTGTGAATATTGTCGAAACGTGGCAGTATATCTAGTAGGGAACTAATATTCCCATACAAGATGTGGATAGTTTTTGTGGATATGTGGATAACTTTTGTGGATAACATGTTTGTAACCTGTTCTTAACCTGTTCTTAACATTTTCCGAAGAATAAAGCGGAGGGTGGAAGGGTTTAGATTCAAGCTTTTGGATGTACGAATAATCAATCATAATTCTTTATCGGATCTGAACTATGTCCAGAGCAATTTCTTCAATAAGCATTAAAAAATAATGAAGGTTACCGTTGCC
This sequence comes from Peribacillus simplex NBRC 15720 = DSM 1321, assembly GCF_002243645.1. Taxonomy (NCBI): domain Bacteria; kingdom Bacillati; phylum Bacillota; class Bacilli; order Caryophanales; family Bacillaceae; genus Peribacillus; species Peribacillus simplex. The sequence continues at coordinate 2,604,193 of NZ_CP017704.1, forward strand.
GCTTTCAGGGGCAGCGGTTTTTATTTTAAAAGCATTAAAAATTGGAAAGGATATGCTTGTTTTGCTTATAGGTCACTGTAAGGTATGATAATAGGTAGGCAAATCCAACAATTGATAGTAAAAAACATAAAGAAAGCTAGAGGACTTATATGAAAATAACGATTATTACTGTTGGCAAGCTAAAGGAAAAATACTTAAAGCAAGGAATTGCTGAATATACAAAAAGGTTAAGCGCCTATGCTAATATAGAACTTGTCGAAGTACCGGATGAAAAAGCTCCGGAGAACCTGAGTGCAGCGGACATGGACATTGTAAAGCAAAAGGAGGGTGAACGAATCCTGGCGAAAGTCAGCCCGGACACCTACGTAATAACGCTTGAGATCAATGGAAAACAGCTTACTTCAGAGCAGCTGGCCACTCATATGGATCAGCTCGCCACTTATGGAAAGAGCAAAATTGCCTTTATTATTGGCGGGTCGCTTGGGCTTGGCACTGAGGTGTTATCAAGAAGTGATTATGCCCTTTCCTTCTCGAAAATGACCTTTCCGCATCAATTAATGAAACTGGTTCTAGTGGAGCAAATATATCGGGCTTTTCGGATAAATAGAAATGAACCATATCATAAATGAATGAACTAATTCCGGGGGAATTCCCCGTAAGGTTAATGTGTTAAAATATTAAATCTTAATGTAATGAAAAGAGGGTAACGAATGAATAAAGAGTCCATTTATGGTTTAACATTCGAACAATTGACAGCATGGCTTTTGGACCATGGCCATAAAAAATTCAGAGCTTCTCAAGTCTGGGAGTGGCTTTATAGAACACGTGTGACGAATTTCTCTGAAATGACAGATGTTAATAAAGAGTGCATAAAATTACTTGAAGAGCACTTTGTCATCCAGACTTTGACTGAGCAAGTTAAGCAAGAATCAGCAGATGGTACGATCAAGTTCTTGTTTAAATTACAGGATGGAAACCTTATCGAAACGGTTATGATGAGACATAAATACGGAATTTCGGTTTGTGTCACCACCCAAGTGGGCTGCAATATTGGCTGCAGTTTCTGTGCCAGTGGATTATTGGCCAAAAGCCGTGATTTATCCAGCGGGGAAATAGTGGAACAAATCATGAACGTTCAACTGCATCTGGATAAATTGGAACAAGAGGATGTTGTAAGCCATGTTGTTGTAATGGGTATTGGTGAGCCGTTCGATAACTTTGAAAATATGATAGACTTTTTGAAGGTGCTCATGGACCATAAGGGTCTTGCTATCGCTGCTAGGCGGATTACTGTTTCGACGAGCGGTCTTGCCAATAAGATTTATGAATTCACCGATACCCAATTACAGGTGAATCTGGCTATCTCATTACATGCGCCGAATAATGAACTAAGGACACGAATCATGAAAATAAACCGAGGTATTCCGATAGAAAAATTAATGAAATCTCTTGATTATTATTTAGAGAAAACGAATAGGAGAATTACGATTGAATATATCCTATTGAAGGATGTCAATGACCATCAAGAAGAAGCCGAGCAACTCGCCAACCTTCTTGATGACAAAAAACATCGGCTCTATGTCAACCTGATTCCATATAATCCTGTAGATGAGCATAGTCAATACCAAAGAAGTGAAAAAGAGTCCGTTCTCTCGTTTTATGATACTCTGAAAAAGAGAGGCGTAAATTGTAAAATCCGCCAAGAACATGGAACAGATATTGATGCGGCTTGCGGCCAGCTTAGAAGCAAACAAATCAAGAAAGCTGAAGCCCAGTAATTCACTAAAAGAAAACAACAAAAAGAGGTCGCATATTTCGCGGCCTCTTTTGGCGTGATTTTATTATTTAGCTATTTCCTTTACCGAGGCGACTTCATACGTTGTAAGCTCACTGCCTAGAATTGGAGATTCCTTTTTTGCTTCACCGGAACCTGGCTCAGGTCGTTTATGTGCAGCTTTGAATGCATCGCTATTTCTCCAAGCAGTAAAGTTATCAAGGTTTTCCCAGTACATATTAACGCTCAGTTCATCGTGGTCCGACAAATTCTGCGTTAATAATACTTCAACTTTTACGAAGCCTTCCGTAGTATCAAGTGGACCTGGTGCAGTAAATCCTGGGGCCATGACTGCACCCATTCCTTTTTTGACTCTGATTCTATTCGTTACGATTATCATAAATCAGCACTCCTTTTGGACATCGGTTTAGAAGCTACACCCTATTTCGGCTTATATATCATACATATTTTAGCATATTGAAAGAAGCAGGGTCCATTTTGATTTACTCAGATCATGATATCCTGATGACCATTGTTTTAACGAAGACGGACGTTTCATTATATTGAAATAAGACAATTGAATTTGGTTATTACAAGGTTTATCGGTGCATATCGCGTATAATAGAACCTTGTATAAGGAAATTACGATTATGGAAACAATAAAGCAACATACTAAACAACAAAAGAGGCTGTTATATGAATGAATTAAATTTTACTGATTATACATTAAGCGAAGAAATTGTAAGGGCATTAGAAAGCTTGGGATATCAACGTCCAACCGAAGTACAGCGTGAAGTGATTCCAGTGGCCCTGAAAAAGCGGGATCTTGTCGTTAAATCCCAAACAGGAAGTGGCAAGACCGCTTCATTCGGCATACCGATCTGCGAAATGGTCGATTGGGAAGAGAATAAGCCTCAGGCGCTTATTTTAACACCGACACGTGAGCTTGCTGTACAGGTAAAAGAAGATATTACGAATATAGGCAGATTTAAAAGGATAAAGGCTACTGCGGTTTATGGAAAACATCCATTCGCACTGCAAAAAGCGGAATTGAAACAAAAAAGCCATGTAGTCGTTGGAACCCCGGGGCGTGTTCTGGATCATATCGAGAAAGGGACATTCGCCTTGGAACGCTTAACTCATTTAGTTATTGATGAAGCGGATGAAATGCTGAATATGGGCTTCATTGAACAAGTGGAAGCGATTATTAAAGAGCTTCCGAAAGATAGAGTAACCATGCTGTTCTCTGCTACGTTACCTGAAAGTATAAAAAAGCTATGCAAGCAATATATGAAAGATCCTTTGGATATTGAAATCAAAGCAAAGGGCTTAACGACGGAGAAAATTGAACATGCTCTTATCGAAGTGAAAGAAGATGATAAGTTTTCCCTGCTTAGAGACGTCACCATCACGGAAAACCCCGATAGCTGCATCATTTTCTGTCGGACGAAAGATAGGGTAGACCAAGTATGCGAACAGCTGCTGGAACTGGAATATCCGTGTGATATGATTCACGGCGGCATGCTTCAGGAAGATCGCCTTGCGGTGATGAATGAATTCAGAAGAGGTGAATTCCGCTATTTGGTTGCGACAGATGTTGCTGCACGTGGAATTGACATCGACAATATAACTCATGTGATTAACTATGACCTGCCATTGGAAAAGGAAAGTTACGTACATCGGACAGGAAGAACGGGCCGTGCCGGCAAAAAAGGAAAAGCCATTACTTTTGTGACGCCGTACGAAGACAAATTCCTTACTGAGATTCAAGGCTATATCGGTTTTGAAATCCCTAAGATGACTGTTCCTTCAAAAGAGGAAGTCTCCAATAAAAAAATGGAATTCGAAGCGAAACTGGAAGCTCGTCCAAAGATCAAAAAAGATAAAAGTGAACAATTGAATAAACAAATCATGAAGCTGTATTTTAATGGCGGCAAGAAAAAGAAAATCAGGGCTGTGGATTTTGTCGGAACCATCGCAAAGATTGATGGAGTGAATGCAGAGGACATCGGGATCATTACGATCCAGGATAATGTTTCTTATGTGGAAATATTGAATGAAAAAGGACCGCTTGTCTTGAAAGTGATGAAAAATACGAAAGTAAAAGGCAAACTTTTGAAGGTTTCAGAGGCCTTTAAGAACTAAAGATGTTGAATAAAAAGAAGCGGGAAGACCGAAAATTGGTCTTTTCGCTTCTTTTTTTATTTGTTTTATTCTCGTCCCCAGTGTTTTAAAACTAGGGACGAGAATAATTCGACCTCCCCGGAAATAATTCGACTTACACCAAGATAATTCGACCTCTCCGGAAATAATTCGACCTACACCAGGATAACTCGACCCACCCGGAAATAATTCGACCTAAACCAAGATAATTCGACCTCCCCCCGAAATAATCCGTCCGCACTGGAATCACTTTTTTGTTTTATGAGGATGTGGGATTCTTTTTCTGAATTCTGTTTATCCGTCAAAATAGAGTGGTATATGAGGAAGGATAACGCAATTATTTCGAATAAAGTAAATACATACAACACGATTTAATCTGAATTCTTAGACATGGAGGGGAATGAGTGGAATGACGAAAGAAAATGAAAGCGGAAGAATCGATGAGCAAAGTAAGCAGCGACAGTTGGATCAATATCGAGTGGACGATAATGGGAAAAAGATGACGACTAACCAAGGTTTGCGTATTTCTGAGGATGAGCATTCTTTGAAAGCGGGAACCCGTGGTCCAACTTTAATGGAGGATTTTCATTTCCGTGAAAAAATGACTCATTTTGACCATGAGCGTATTCCTGAGCGGATTGTCCATGCCCGTGGATCTGGAGCACATGGATATTTTCAGGTATATGAACCGATGGGCGAATTTACAAAAGCCAAGTTTCTTCAAGACCCTTCAGTCAAGACACCAGTATTCGTTCGTTATTCCACGGTAGCAGGTTCCCGCGGATCGGCAGACTCGGTCCGTGATGTAAGAGGGTTTTCTACAAAGTTTTATACTGAGGAAGGAAACTATGATTTGGTCGGAAATAATATTCCGGTATTTTTTATTCAGGATGCCATTAAGTTCCCGGATTTAATCCATGCGGTTAAACCGGAGCCTCATAATGAAATACCTCAGGCTGCGTCTGCCCATGATACTTTTTGGGATTTCGTCGCCAACAATGAAGAAACGGCTCATATGATCATGTGGCATCTTTCTGATAGGGCCATACCGAGAAGCTTCCGGATGATGGAAGGTTTTGGTGTCCACACATTCCGTTTTGTAAATGAACAAGGCGTGTCCCATTTCGTTAAATTCCATTGGAAGCCTGTACTGGGAGTTAAATCCCTTGTTTGGGATGAGGCACAGAAAATTGCAGGGAAGAATCCTGATTTTCACCGCCAAGATCTGTGGGAAGCGATAGATACCGGAAATTATCCTGAATTTGAATTTGGCGTGCAAATGATTAAGGAAGAAGATGAATTCAAATTCGATTTTGATATCCTCGATCCTACTAAACTATGGCCGGAAGAACAAATTCCGGTGAAAATAATCGGAAAAATGGTTTTGAACCAAAATACGGATAACTTTTTTGCAGAGACGGAACAGATAGCTTTCCATCCGGGGCATGTTGTACCGGGTATTGATTTTTCAAATGATCCGCTGCTTCAGGGACGTTTATTCTCATACACCGATACCCAGCTATCCCGATTAGGAGGACCGAACTTCCATGAGCTACCGATTAATAGGACGGTTGCCCCCGTTCATAATAATCAACGCGATGGCATGCACCGAATGTCAATAAATCCAGGGCCGGTCAGCTACCATAAAAATTCCCTTGCAGGTAACTCTCCAGAACCTGCTTCGGAAGAGGAAGGCAGCTATGCACATTACCAGGAAAAAGTCGATGGCAGGAAAGTCCGTCAGCGGAGTGAAAGCTTCAAGGATCATTACAGCCAAGCTAAACTATTTTGGAATAGCATGACGGAAGTGGAGAAGGAGCATATTATTCAGGCTTTCCACTTTGAAGTGGGAAAAGTGAAAAGTAAGGCCGTTCAGCAGCAAATTGTCGATATGTTCAGCAATGTAGATGTCGAACTGGCTAAAACGATAGCTATTGGAGTGGGAGTGAATCCTCCAGCCAACAAGAGTGAGGTCAAAATGGATTTGGCTTCTCCGGCCTTAAGCCAGGAGCAAATGAAAGTGAACACGGCGGCAACAAGAAAAGTGGCAATCTTGGCTGCAGATGGTTTTAACGGCTCAGAGGTTAATCAAGTTTTGGAATCATTTAAATCGGCAGGTATAACCGCTGAAATCATCAGTAATAATCGTGGAGTGATTACAAGTTCTGAAGGACAGCAGGTTGAGGTGAATCAGACATTCCTGACAGCCGATTCGGTACTTTTCGATGCTGTATATGTGACAGGAGGCCAGGAGAGTGCCGATGCCCTGAAGGCATCCAAGGAACCAATTTACTTTGTTGATGAAGCCTACAATCATTTCAAAGCGATTGGTGCGGGAATTGAGGGAGCCGAGATCTTGTCGAAGGCAGGCATCGTTTCCAATGATCCAGCCGCAGGCATTGTAGCTGTTACGGATAAAAATAGTGGTTCTGCCTTTATCGAGGCAATTGCCAAGCACCGTCACTGGACACGTGCTTGATATTTGATGAAAACCCCCAGACTTGGAGTCTGGGGGTTTTTCAATAGACACGTATAGCTTACTTTGCTTTTTCTTCAAAAAGCGATGCAATGCCAACGATCACCTTAGTGGCCAGGATCATATTATCGACGGAAATAAATTCATATTTGCCATGAAAGTTCTCCCCGCCCGTAAAGATGTTGGGTGTTGGCAGGCCCATATACGATAATTGAGATCCGTCCGTACCACCGCGTATTGGTGAGATTTTCGGTTGTATGTCGAGTTTCTCCATTGCTTCATGGGCAATATTCACGATTTCCTTCACGGGCTCAATTTTTTCCTTCATGTTGAAGTATTGATCCTTTAATTCAAGCTGGATACGGTTGTGCCCATATTTTTCTTTTAAATCTTCGATCACTTTTGTTAGATATTCCTTGCGCTCATTAAACTTCTGGCGGTCGAAATCCCTGATGATGTATGAAAGCTTGGTCTCTTCCACATCACCGTTAAATGAAAGCAGATGATAAAAGCCTTCGTAACCCTCCGTATATTCCGGTGCTTCTGCCACTGGGAGCTTATCATGGAATTCCATGGCGATTTTCGCCGAGTTCACCATTTTTCCTTTAGCCGTACCAGGGTGAATATTCGTCCCTTTGATCAGGATTTTGGCCGATGCTGCATTGAAGCTCTCATATTCAAGTTCTCCAAGTGGACCGCCGTCCACGGTGTAGGCAAATTGGGCATCAAAAGCATCTACATCAAACTTATGGGGGCCCCTGCCGATTTCTTCATCGGGAGTAAAAGCAACACGGATTTTTCCATGCTTGATTTCCGGATGCTGTATCAAATAATCCATGGCAGTCATGATTTCGGCAATTCCAGCCTTATTATCTGCTCCCAACAGGGTTGTCCCATCCGTTGTAATCAAGGTATGCCCTTTATAGTTCTTAAGTGAAGGAAAATCATCAGGTGAAAGAATGACCTCCAATTTTTCATGTAAAGTAAGATCTTTGCCATCATAGTTGTCAACGATTTGCGGTTTTACATCTTTTCCAGTGAAATCCGTTGCTGTATCGACATGGGCCAAGAATCCGATTGTCGGGACATCCTTATTTGAATTGGCAGGCAAGGTTGCCATGACATATCCGTTCTGATCAATTGTCACATCATTCATCCCAATGGATTGAAGTTCCTTGACCAATGCATTTGCCAAGGTCAACTGTCCGGGTGTAGAGGGGCATGAGGGATTTTCCTCATTCGATTGGGTATCCACTTTCACATAAGAAGTGAATCTTTCAATGATTTCATTTTTCACTTTTCCTTCAACTCCTTTTTCCCTTATCTTACCATGATTGATTGAAATGGAAAAATTATCTTGCTTCAGGTGACGTACAGATATATCTCCAGATCTTCAAGGGAGGTGTCATCAGCAAAGAACAGCATATCTACAAAAGACATGCCGTGCTTTGCTATCTCTTTTTAGAGTGGATTATTCAAGGCCCATACGGAAACGCTTTTCCCATGAACGGGAAAGGTCGCGAAACCATCCTCTTCAATGGTAATGTGGTCATCTCTATGACAAGTTAAATCAATCCAGATTTCACCAGCCCGATGTTCACCGACGAACATCCTTTTTTCACTGTTGTGATCTCCATTCGAGATAATGACGGCACACCCCGAGCCTTCTAGCTCTTTAACTCCGTGCCGGACCCAGCCTATCGTATTTGGATCATCAAAGTAGTCCGTCTGTTCTCCGTAAGCTTTTTCATACCTAGCATATAATAGGCGATCTAGAATATCCTTTTTCCCAGGCACCGGAGAAGGTCCGCCGATTCCATAATAGTCCCCGTAAAAGACACAAGGATAACCGCAAAGTCTCAGCAAGGTAAGTGCATATGCCGATGGTTTAAACCAGTCCTTTACCCAAGATTCCAGTGATTCATGAGGCTGGGAGTCATGGTTGTCGACAAAAGTGACGGCCTGTGCCGGATTAGTTTGGACGAGGGTATCATCAAAGATGGTTGAGAGGTCGAAGTCTGTCCCTGCTTTTGAGGCCTCATGAAATTTATAATGCAGGGAAACATCGAACAAGTTGAGGTCATGATTGGTTTGCTCTAAGTATGTTTGACAAGCTTTAACATCCGCCTTCCAAAATTCGCCGACCATGAAGAAATGTTCCTTTGTATAAGGAATGAGTTCTTGGAGAAATTCATTGATGAATTCATAATCGATATGTTTAACGGCGTCCAAACGAAAACCATCACACTTTAACGTATCAACCATCCATTTTCCCCAACTAATCATTTCCTGACGAACTTCTGGAAGGCTGTAATCGATGTTGGCAAACATTAAATAATCATAGTTTCCGAATTCATCGATGACATGCTGATTCCAGTGCTTATTTTCGCCTGTGATTCGATATACGCTCATTTTGTCGTTTTCGGCATCATAGTCTGTGCCATTAAAATGATTATGGTTCCACTTAAAATCAGAGTATTTATTTTTACGGCCTGGAAAATCGAATTTTGTCCAGCCTTCCATTTCAAATGGTTTTGAGATATCTTCCATACGGTTGTCTGGATTAACTTCAATGACTTCAAATTTTTCGGTTCCGTCAGCACCTGCTTTATGGTTCATGACTAAATCGATATAAACACAAAGTCCGTAGTTATGACAGGTGTCTATTGCTTGCAGCAATTCATCTTTGGTCCCGTATTTGGTACGAACTGTTCCTTTTTGGTCAAATTCCCCCAAATCGTATCCGTCATATATTCCATATCCATTATCCCCAACGGATTGCCCTTTGGTAACTGGCGGAAGCCAAACGCAGTCGATTCCTATATCCTTCAACTTGGAGGCTGCATATTTCAATCTGTCCCAATGAGAACCATCTGCCTCTAGATGCCACTCGAAAAATTGCATCATCGTATGATTTCTTTTCATCCGTTCCCCCCCTGACACCGACCTGTTTTTAAAAAAAGTGAAACTGTACGATCGGATAAAGTAATAATGGAAATCTTTACCCCCTAAATTCAAATGATAAACAAGTGAACAACCCTCTTGATTGAGGTTCATTTACCTCTCTATTTTACTATTTTATACCAAATAAGGGTATTTTATATTGATTAGCAGCTAAAAATTATTCGAATGCGGAGGAATAGCCCGGAAAAGGCTATACGGCATTTCAATAAAAAAGGTATCCCGAATATTTTGGGATACCTTTTTTCATATTGGAGGGGGATAGTCTATTATCCTTTTTTACCTCTTCGTCTAAAGAAGTGGGCGAAAGCCATTGCACCTAATAATAAGATTAGGAGCACGGAAGATAGAATGATCGTATCTTTGGAGGAGCTACTGTTACCCGCCCCCTTTTGGCCCATGTTCCCGTTTATACCAGGAGGTGCACCATTCCCGCCGCGGTCCATGTCAGGGGGCTGCATGGCATCCCCATTCTCGCCGCCGCCCATGCTTGGTGGTTGCTGGCCTGCATTTGCGTCATCGCCCATATTAGGAGCTCCGCCGCTCATGCTGCTTTCTGTCTCAGCTTCCACAACCAGGTCTCCAGAAAGCTGTGCCAAAATGGATTCAGCACGTTGGATAGCGAAGTCAACCAGGGTTTCCTCGCCTGATGTTGCTTCTATATACTCGTCCATAGTATAAAACTTGGTCGGATCCTTTTTCACATATGGTGTGATTAATGTAGAAATTTCAGTGGTCATTGCTGTCATTTTTTCTTCAGAGAAAAAATCTGTGGCAATGTCGTCTAGATAATCATAATATTTTTCACGGTACCCGTCGTTGGACAGAAGGGCATTCAATAAAGGACGATCTTCAAGGGTCGTACCTGAAACAGGTTCGGTAATGCTGAAGTTGATATTACTTTCATTCATGAAATTTGAACTCATATCCATCATTCCGCCACCGTTTTTATTCGGTGCTTCTCCAACGAGTTCCGTGTCATCTTGCTTAGCGGCATCGTCGTTACTCTCAGCTGTCGCCCCATCTTTTTGGTCAGCGGCCACTTCATTGCCTTCATTTTTATTTTCTTGATCGGATTCGCCCGCCTGTCGCCCGCCGCCTCCGGAATAACCGCCAAATGACATATTATAGTCCCAAGGCAATATCGAAAAGACCCCGTTCTCTTCATATAGGTAGTAATTGTGCTTTTTATCTCCTTGATAGTGGTCGAGGTTGACGAGGGCAGTATTGGCTGCGAAATAGCGCAACATTTCATCGACATCAAGGACTTCCTCCACATTCCCACCATTATTAATGGCTTCAAGCATTTTGATCATGGCGGATTGGTCCGAATGATCGTTTGTTTTCAAGTTTATTCCTGTGTAGTCATCAATGTCATCACTGATCCACTTTAAATCGCTTCCCGTACCATCCGGATAATAGAGGTCGCCTGTGCCATCAGTGAAGTTGGTACTTAGGAAGGTTTCCTCTATAGCTTCCACACCTAGATAAAGGCCCCATTCCTTTCCGTTGATGGTCACGTACATATAGGAATGTCCCGGTGTCGCAATGCCCATCTTGTCCATTAATTCATAGGAAAGGTATTCTCTCATATAAGTGGGATCACTGTAATTATTGTTTAGGGCCAACTTTTTCAGGCCGTGTAAATCTTGATCTTCCTGATAATAATCAAAGTCTATCTTCCAGCTGTAACGATCTGAATCTCCCATTTGAACAACGGAATTCAAGGAAAGGTTTCCCTTGGTGCGAAATCCGACATTTTTTACCGTCTCCCCATCTATCGTTACATCGGCATTAACGATTTCCTTTTCAGTGGGGTTATCCAGGATGGAATCTAAATCCTCATCAGCCAATGTTATATCAACGGTTGTCACCTTACTTTGGTCAAATACAGATTCTGTATAAGTATTCCCTTTAGTGGCTTTTTCAACTTGAAGATTGGGAAGGAAGAACATCACTGCTATAAAAATTATTATCAATAATCCAATGGTCGCTACAACATATCTTGTTTTTAACATGCCAAGGCTCCTTCCTCCTGTAGTCTTATATAGAGGGGTGGGCATGGATTTTTATGTCCGCCATCTATCTTAAGCTGTGAAGTTGCCATCATAACTTAACATGATGGCAGAGTGAACGCTGTTCATGTCCTTGACTTGATTAATGAATTCCGCATTATTATCTCTTAATCGAATTTCATATGTCACTTCGAGGTTATTATCCGCCATGACGGATTTTGATTTGATGGAGTGCTTTTTCACCTTGTTGGATATCATTTCTTCTAACGTTTTTTCAATTGATGCATCTGAATATTTAACGATTAATAAAAATGGATTTTCAACAGTGATCCGATTGGCAAATATGAGCATGACGATACCTATTAAAATGGCACCGATGATAACCAGCGGAATTAATCCTGCCCCGCATAAAATCCCGGAGGCCGCTGCCCAGAACAGGAAGACCAAGTCCATGGGATCTTTGATGGGCGTTCTGAATCGTACGATGGAGAGTGCACCGACCATACCAAGGGAGATAACGATATTAGTTGATATGCCCATGATGATCAAAGCCGTGGCCATTGTCATGATGATGAGGGAAATATTGAAATTGTGTGAGTACATCACACCGGAAAAGGTCTTCTTATAAATGACGTAAATGAACAGTCCGATGGCAAATGCCAACAGTAATCCAATTAGGGAGTCAATGATTGAAAAGCTCTCGGTCTTGTCCAAAAAGCTTGATTTGAAAATATCATTAAAAGTGGTGCTAGTTGTTGTCGTCGTATCCATTTGCTATTCCTCCAAATATTATGTGTTTGCTGCAATCAGCCGTATCTTCTGCTAAGTTGATATTTTGAAAAAGCTGTTTTTCTAGTATCGATGATGGATAACAATTGTTTGATGATATCCGGAAGAAATTCGTCAAACTTTATTTCCAGGATGACACAATCTGGGTCTAAAGCATCGACAACGATTAATTCGGGATTAAGGAAGTCCGTATCCCGATAGCTCGTTTTCACATTACTGTCAAAGGTGACCCGCACATTTCCGTACTCATAGATGAATACCTCCCTTTCATAGTCAACGACGGTTGTCGGCTTGATTTGGAAAAGGGTCATTTGAACGTATAAGTCCCTGAGGATATCCCTTGAATCTTCGGACATCCAAGCTATATCCCCTGAACGAATCCGTTCGTATTCTCTAGCAGAAAGCCTGCACTTCTGTTTATAGGTAAGGTTATTCCGCTTACTCTTTTTTTCTAGATTGATGAAATCGGTATTATGATCATAAAGTCTAGCCCTGAACTTATCCCTGTGATAGAACCCCTCTGTTTTTTGCCGGAGGATTTTATTGTCAAAGTTATCGAAATAGACACTTCGAATTAAATATTTCCCATCCAGCCCATGGGGATCAAGCCTCATGAAGTTTTGCAGATTATTTCTTAATAAGTGACAATCCGCTTTGGTGATTGCATGTTTGAGTTCTCGCCTTCCCTTTAAACCATTCATTGTTGTTCCTCCTTTTCTTTGATTTATTAACTGCGTTCAGCTTATAAACAGAATCTTAATAAAACCTTAAGAACATTTTTATATTCAATAGATAAATAGAGAATACGCCCCAGTTTTAACCTTTTCTTAATTTTATTGGAATTTACTAGAAGAAAAATGAGTGGATTTACTCATTGAGAATAATTATCATTATCAGTAAAATGAATTTCATGATAATGATAATTATTCTCAATTAATTCAATACATGGAGGTTTAATATGGTAACGAACACGCTTACTAAAAATGATCAACTACTGGAACAACAAAATACAAGGGAATCAAATGCTCGATCTTATCCTAGAAGATTACCCATGGCCATCGATCAAGCGGAGGGAATTTACCTAACAGACATGGATGGAAAACGATATATTGATTTTCTTGCCGGGGCTGGAACATTAGCGCTTGGACACAATCATCCGGCAGTGCTTGAAGCAATGGAAAAAATTCTTAAGGATAAACGTCCTTTACATACATTGGACTTTACGACGCCGATAAAAGAGCAGTTCGTCGATGAAATTTTTGAATGCCTGCCTGAGGAATTCAGGAAAAACGCAAAAATTCAATTCTGTGGTCCTACTGGCGGAGATGCCATTGAGGCAGCACTTAAACTGGTTAAAACAGCAACAGGCAATAGAAGCATTTTATCCTTCCAAGGAGCTTACCACGGGGCAACGCATGCAACCATGTCAATCAGCGGCAATACAAAACCGAAGGAAAAAATACAAGGATTAATGCCAGATGTACAATTCCTGCCGTATCCCTATCAATATCGCTGTCCTTTTGGAATAGGCGGAGAAGAAAGCCATAAAATCAGTAGCCAGTATATCGAAAATCTATTGAATGATCCCGAATCAGGATTATTGGCACCTGCAGGAATGATTTTAGAGGCAGTACAAGGCGAGGGAGGTTCCATTCCAGCTCCAATTCCATGGCTTAAGGAAATCAGAAGAATAACAAAGGAGAAGGGCATTCCGCTAATTATTGATGAAGTTCAATCAGGTATCGGCCGTACAGGGAAAATGTTTGCCTTTGAACATGCAGGAATCGTTCCGGATGTTCTTGTACTATCCAAAGCAATAGGCGGAAGTCTTCCATTATCGGTGGTGATTTATAACAAAGAGCTGGACCTATGGTCGCCAGGTGCACATATCGGTACGTTCCGCGGAAATCAAATGGCGATGGCAGCAGGAACAGCAACTTTAAAATACATGAAAGAGACGAATCTTGTGGAGCATGCCGCTAAAATGGGAGAAATCTTAAAGGATATTCTTAAAGATTTGCAAAAAGATATTAAGCAGATCGGTGATGTCAGAGGCCGGGGATTAATGGTCGGTGTAGAAATGATCAATCATGAAGAACCGCAAAATGCGAATGGAAGCCATCCAGCTGATTCGCAACTTGCCAGTGCCATTCAACAGGAGTGTTTTCAAAGAGGGTTGATTCTGGAAGTTGGCGGCAGACATGGTAGTGTAGTGAGGTTTTTGCCTCCATTGATCGTAACGGAATCCCAGCTTCGCGAAGCCACTGCAATTTTTGAACAAGCTGTTCGTGCAGCTGTTGCAAGAGGGTGAATGATCAATGATCGAAATGATAAATAAAACTGATTTTGCTTATTCCCGATTGTTCTTGAATAACGAAGAAGGTTTCAATAACTACAGCCAGTCATTAAAAATCACTGAAGAAAAGCTGACGAACTTTTTAAAAGGGAACAATTCACCATACTCTGGGAAAAAACCGTATGAAATAGAAGCAAGATTAAGCGAGCTGACCCTCGCTTCTTCAAAAGGGACGACAATGGAAGCAGTAGCTGATGAGCTGGCGGAGTTTGTTATTAATGACAGCATCAATGTACACAGCCCTGCTTGTATCGGACATTTGCATTGCCCGACATTAATACCTGCCGTGGCTGCGGAAATGATTATCGGTACGTTGAATCAATCCATGGATTCATGGGACCAAAGCTCGGCGGCAACCTTCGTTGAAGAGCGTTTAATAGATTGGCTGTGCAGCCAGGTAGGGTTACCAGAACAAGCGGATGGTATTTTCACAAGCGGTGGAACCCAATCTAATTATATGGGCCTGCTATTGGCGAGGGACGCTTATTGTAAGCGTTTCTGGGGTGTTGACGTTCAACAGCATGGCTTGCCGGCCGAGGCGAAAAAATTGCGGATCCTATGCTCCGAGGCTGCCCACTTTACGGTTCGTAAATCAGCAGCACAGCTGGGGCTTGGTGAACAGGCTGTAATCACGATTAAAACGGATTCAAATCACCGTCTGTCCATAGCTGAATTAAATCAACAATTGCTGCTTTTAGAGGAACAGGGTTTACTGCCATTTGCCATCGTTGCAACTTGTGGAACAACGGATTTTGGTTCAATAGATCCATTATACGAATTGTCCGAAGCTGCAAGAAAGAATGGGATATGGCTGCATGTGGACGCCGCATATGGAGGCGCAATGATTTTAAGTAAGGATTACAAAGAGTTAATCAGCGGAATTGAACGGGCCGACTCGATTACGGTTGATTTTCACAAATTATTCTATCAACCAATCAGTTGTGGTGCTTTTCTTGTCTCTGACAGCAACTCATTTCAATATATCCAGCATCACGCCGATTACTTGAATCCACAGGAGGATGAAGCGGAGGGCATGGTTCATTTAGTCAATAAATCGGTTCAAACAACGAGAAGGTTCGACGCACTGAAACTCTGGATGTCATTGAAGGTCGTTGGGCTGGATTCCTTTGCCGAAATGATCGACTATACTTGTCACCTTGCACGTGAAGTGGCTGTGAAGATCGATAAAGAGGAAGGATTCACAGTATTGAATAAAGACCCTGAATTGAATGCGGTTGTATTCCGTTATAATCCCGAGGGAGAAAGTGATCAGTTAGTAAATCTATTAAATAAACAGATTCAGCAAGAATTACTGAAAAGCGGACGGGCATTTTTAGCAAAAACGCGTTTTGAAGGACAGGTATATTTAAAAATGACACTATTGAATCCAATGACAAGGCTTGAACACATAGAGGAAATTTTGGACGAAATTCGAGTATTAGGTGAAATGTTCAAGATGATGGAGGAATGAAGATGAATGGTAAGCAAATAGCTGAAAGGGCGACGATGCAAAGCTTTCTGAATTGTTATTTCCGGGAAACCGGAAATTGCAGTTTAGAAGAAACGAAAAACTGGCCGAATTTGGAGGGGACCATCCCGGGTCCATTATTAGTCAGTAAGCTCATATCCCAAGATATTGCATTGCTTGTTCCGCTTAAATATTGGTCGGAAACGGGGCGTCATATTTTCAACTTCCCGATTTACTATCAAACTGCATCCAAACAAGTACATGAATTAGATTACGTGACAATGGTCTCGATTGTTTCTAAAGAATTATTGAATGAACAGGGGCGGACGGATAGTGAAGATGAATTGATGCTGCGTGTCATCCTTAGCAGCCAAAATATTCAACGGTATGTTGAATCCAGGACGGAAGACATTGATGAACTTCAAAGTCCTGATTTCACCTACATCGAAGCAGAGCAGTCGCTTTTATTCGGGCACTTGTTCCACCCGACACCGAAAAGCAAGCAGGGCATTTCAGAAAAAGATGAATGGATCTATTCACCTGAATTAAAAGGGGAGTTTCAGCTGCACTACTTCCTGGCAGAACCTTCGATTGTCATCCAGGATTCTAGTGAAGTCCAATCGGCAAGTGAGATCATTAAACAGGAATTAGCCGGCGACTTGGAGATTTCCAGTGAATTCAAAGAAACGTATTGCCAAAAGGAAAGCCGATATATCATCATCCCGGCACATCCGCTTCAGGCAAAAGTGCTTATCGAAAAAGAAGAGGTCAAGAGGCTAATCGAGCAAGGGACACTAGTTTATGCAGGACCGCTTGGGAAAAAATTCACGGCTACCTCTTCATTTAGAACGGTATATAGTGCCACATCGAGATATATGTACAAATTTTCCGTTCCGGTTAAAATCACGAATTCTTTACGTGCAAATCTGCAAAAAGAACTAGATCGTGGAGTGGAAATTGCAAAATTAATAGATTCTAAAGTGGGCGACGACCTAAAAGAACGGCACCCCTCCTTCCGTATCATCAAGGACCCTGCTTATCTAACGATCAAAACAACCGAGCAAGAATCAGGATTCGATGTTGATATTCGGGAAAACCCTTTTTATGAAAACGATAAACAAGCAAGCCTGATTGCCGGCTTATGTCAGGATAATGCCTATGGTGCACCATCAAGACTTGGGGCGATCATCCGCAAATTATCAGCTGATGAAAACCGCAGTACCGAAGAAGTAAGTAAGGATTGGTTCAAAACTTATCTGTCAATGACATTGAAACCGATGCTTTGGCTATTTGAAGAGTATGGAATTGTTTTAGAAGCCCATCAACAAAATTCCATCATTCAACTTCAAGATGGGTATCCAGCCACTTTTTATTATCGTGATAATCAAGGGTATTACTATTGTGAGTCCAAAGTGGACAGGCTGCTGAAGATCTTGCCTGAACTAAGTGAAAAAAGCTTCACGATTTGTTCTGATGAAGTCGCTGAAGAAAGACTGCAATACTATTTCTTTTTTAATCACTTATTAGGCTTAATCAATAATTTTGGTACGGAAGGATTAGTATCGGAAAAAACACTGTTGCAGCTCGTTCAGGAACAACTTGAAACAAGCAGCATGGAAAGCGAAGATGAAGGGTTGAATCGAGTTGTTTCAAGGTTGCTTCATGCCCGGGAATTATCTTGTAAGGCTAATTTACTGACGAGATTTCATGATATGGATGAGCTTGTTGGTTCACTTGAGACACAGTCCGTTTATACAACGATTGATAATCCGTTCGCGCAGGGGGTTATGGCCGTCCATGAAAAATAGTTATGAAGAAATGCTGAAGGACAGTAATCAACAGCTTTCATTTGTCAAAGTTGAATTTGAGAGGGATATAGATACACTGCATAAATGGATGCATGAAGATCATGTAATACCCTACTGGAATTTGAATTTCACAAAAGAAAAATTCGCTGTTCATTTAAAAAAGGCATTGGCTGATACACATCAAACACTCTATTTAGGCTGCCTGGACTCAATTCCCATGAGCTATTGGGAATCGTATTGGGTAAAAGGCGATATCATCGAAGATTATTATGAATCCGAAGAGGGAGACCAAGGCATTCATTTACTCATTGGTGATCCGGATTATCTAGGAAAAGGACTGGCTTTGCCGTTTTTACGTGCAATGGTGAAATACCAACTACTTTCTGCAAAAACAAAAAAAGTGATGGCTGAACCGGATATTCGAAATGCAAAGATGATTTACTTATTTGAAAAGTGCGGGTTTACCCCAATTAAAGAAATTGAGCTCCCTGATAAAACAGCATTGCTAATGTCATGTACACGGGAGAATTTCGAGAGGAAGTGGAAGTATGGAGAAGCAACAATCTATCTATGACCTGGTAGGGATAGGGATAGGTCCCTTCAATCTTGGACTTGCGGCCCTTTTGGAGAAAACCCCGGAGTTGAATGCCGTCTTTTTTGAGAAAAAGCAGGAATTTAATTGGCATGAAGGGATGCTGTTGGAAGGGACAACTCTGCAGGTACCGTTCTTTGCCGATCTGGTTAGCATGGCAGATGTGACAAGCCCATATAGTTACCTGAATTATTTACAGCAGCATGATCGGCTTTATCATTTCTACTTCCTTGAAAAATTCTTGATTCCACGAAAAGAATATAACGACTATTGCCGCTGGGCTGCCCATCAACTTGATAGCTGCCGTTTTGGAAAAGCGGTGGAGGCGGTTGAATATATAGGGGATCAAGATGAACCCTGCTATCAAATCAGTGTAAGGGATGCACAAACACAAAAGATCGATGTCTATTATAGCCGTCATGTAGTCATGGGAATTGGCAGCGCCCCGACTGTTCCATCGGCCTTTCATCCATATATGGGAGAGAGCATCCTGCATTCGGCCGATTATTTACGGAATAAAGAAAATGTCTTAAAGAAAAAATCCGTAACGGTTGTCGGATCTGGACAGAGTGCAGCCGAAGTCTTTCTGGATTTGCTTAATGAGCAGGAGGAGTATGGCTACCAGCTAAACTGGTATACAAGATCCAAGGGATTTTTCCCTATGGAATACTCAAAACTCGGGTTAGAATACTTCACTCCAGATTACCTTGATTTCTTTTATCGGCTGCCACAGGAAAAGAAGGATGAAATTTTGCCGAAACAGGATTTATTGTATAAAGGGATCAGTGCTACGACAATTGCAGCAATTTTTGACAAGATGTATGAAAAATCGATTGGAAATGCCGAACTTTCCATTGAACTTCGGGCCATGACGGAAGTTGCGGCAGTTACCCCCGCTGAAAATGGCTGGAGATTGAAATGCCGACAGTGGGTCGAAGATAGCGAATTTGATGTGGACACAGAGGCGATTGTTTTTGGAACGGGCTATAAATCAACCCTTCCGGCATTCCTTGAAACCATGGAAGACCATTTAGTCCGCGATGACTTGGGGCGTCTTGCAATAACGAAAGATTATCGGGTAGGAACGGCCATCTCTACACCGAATCACCTTTTTATTCAAAATGGCGAGATGCATACACATGGTGTGGGTGCTCCGGATCTAGGCTTAGGGGCATTCCGAAATTCGATTATCATCAATCAATTGGCAGGTAAAGAAGTTTATCCATCCGAGCCAAAGGGTGCATTTCAGTCATTCCGTGTAAAATCACCCGTCATGGCTTACTAAGAGAAGGGAAGGGAGAATTATATGCAGTTCATAAATGAAGTGGAACAGGCGGTTTCAGAAAAAAATTGGTACATAGTAAACCAAAACCTGCTGGCCAAGATGATTTCTGAGTACATGTATGAAGATATGATCCATCCAGCTGTTCTGAACGAAAATGCAACAGGAAACCTATATGAGTTAAAGATAAATGAGGGGAAATCTTATCAATTTTTGGCGTCTTCACGCCTTTTTGACAGCTATGAAGTACAAGCCGAGTCGATCCAGGTATGTGAAACGGAAGGTTTTACACAAGCCAATGATGCCATTCAATTCATTCTAGACATCCAGCCGTTAATTGGGATGACTGCCGAAACAACAGGACATTTAATCAAAGAATTCCATCATACGCTGCTTGCGGATCTCCAATTGCTATCCAAACCTGAACAAGATGCGGATGATTTAGTCGAACTGGATTATGCATTACTTGAAGGAGAAATGAGCGGTCACCCTTGGATTGCTTATAACAAGGGAAGAATCGGATTCGGTTATGATGATTATTTGAAGTTCGCTCCAGAAAACCAGAAGGAAGTTCAGTTATCTTGGATTGCCGTCCATAAAACGAGGGGTGAGTTCAATTCAATCGAAACGTTATCCTATAAGCAATTGATGGAGAATGAACTGGATGGGGAAACCCAAAAATCATTTGCAAAAAGATTGACGGAAAAAGGGCTGAACGCAGAAAACTATTACTACCTCCCAGTCCATGAATGGCAGTGGAAGAATGTAATCATCCAGAACTTTACCGATGACTTGGCTAAAGGGCTGATCGTAGCTTTGGGAAATGGTCCTGATGAGTATCTGCCGCAACAATCCATTCGGACATTTGTTAATGTATCGAAAAAGGATAAACACCACGTAAAGCTGCCGATGAGCATTTTAAATACGCTAGTCTACCGTGGATTACCAGCGGAGCGCACGGTCATTGCCCCAAAAATCACAACGTATATAAAGAACATTTATGAAAATGATTCATTCTTGAAAGAACAATGCAAAGTAGTGCTTCCTGGTGAAGTGGCCAGTTTAAATGTTGATCACCCCTATTATTCCAAGCTAGAGAATGTACCCTATCAATATTTAGAGATGCTGGGTGGTATTTGGAGAGAAAGCATTTACAGTTATATGGAAGAAGACGAAAAGCCCGTTACGCTTGCGTCCCTTTTACATGTGGACAGCAAAGGGAAACCATATGTGGAAAGCCTTATTGAAAAATCAGGATTGACTGCAGAAGCCTGGACAGCTCAATTATTCGACGTCATTCTATCACCATTACTACATTTTATCTATCAATACGGATTGGTCTTCTCGCCGCATGGTCAAAATACCATTTTAGTCTTGAAGGATTACAAGCCTCACCGTTTGGCCATCAAGGATTTTGTAGATGATGTAAACGTCAGTGATCAGCCGCTTCCTGAATTAAGTAACCTACCTGACGATTTAAGAAAAGTACTAAGAAGTGAGACTCCCGAGGGGCTGGTTCAATTCATTTTCACGGGACTTTTCATCTGTCATTTCCGATACTTGTCAACACTTCTGATGAAGAGGTCCCTTTTGGATGAGAATGCTTTTTGGGAAGGCGTCGCTCAAACAATCCTTACACATCAGAAAAAATTCCCGATGTTACAGGATCGTTTCGATACATTCAATTTCTTTGCACCAAAATTAACGAAACTTTGCCTGAATAGAAATCGGATGCTTCAATATGGATATAGCGATGGTGAAGACCGGCCGCATGCATCTGAGTTTGGGCATGTGAATAATGCCCTTTATGAAAAGTTACCTGCAAAAACGCTTTAAAGTTAAACTGGCTCAGACTTTTGAGCCAGTTTCAGACAGTAGTCAAACTCCATGAAAATCGAGTTTGTCTACTGTTTTTTTTATGGCTTTTACAATTAGACCGTTGATTTCCGCTCCAGGCACTCGCTTTCCACGGGCGGTCAGCCCTCAGCTTGCGCCTGAGGGGTCTCCCCTAGACACGCTTTTCCCGCAGGAGTCTCGTACACCCGTTCCAATCAACTTTGTTAAAAAATTTATAGAGCGATTATAGTTAACAAAAGGATTATTTTATCCTTTTTGGTCCAAATTTCTCGAAAATTATCTTTGGAATAGGGCTTGCCGTTCATATAAATTGGTGATAAGCTATTGTGTAAACGGTTACACAAAATTATTGAGGGTGATATATTGGCAACTATTCGGGATGTTGCAAAGGAAGCTGGGGTTTCTGTGGCAACGGTTTCCAGAGTTATGAATGGCAGTGGTTATGCCCATGAGGACACAAAAAAGGTGGTCATGGCAGCTGTTGAAAAATTAAATTATAAACCGAATGAAGTGGCAAGATCCCTCTACAAACGTAAATCCAAATTGGTTGGTTTGATTTTGCCGGACATTACGAATCCCTTCTTCCCAGAAATGGCAAGAGGTGTCGAGGATTATCTGCAGCAATTTGGGTATCGGTTAATTTTTGGAAATAGTGATGAAAAGAGAGATAAAGAAATAGAATATATTGACACTTTTCTGCAAAATAATGTAGTGGGCATGATTGCTTCAACTAGTGAAGAAGCCAATGAAAATTTCGATAATCTGGATATTCCAGTTGTCCTTCTAGACCGTACAGCAGAGAAATTACCAGCTGTTTATTCCGATCAAAAGACAGGCGGTAAGCTGGCAGCACGCGTATTGCTGGATAGAGGCAGTACGAATATAGTCCTCATTAGGGGGCCAGTCGAAATAAAACCTGTATATGAACGGTACATGGCAGCATTGGAAGAATTGAAACAAGCAAAAGTGAACGTGCAAGTCATGGATTCATCCCTAACTCTTCAGGGCGGCCAAACTTGCGTGAAGCAGCTGTTCGAGCAATATCCGGAAACGGATGGAATCATCGCTTGTAATGATATTGTTGCAGCCGCTGCACTTCAAGAGATTTTAAAACGGGGAAAACGGATACCGGAAGACATACAATTGATCGGCTATGATGATATCGCCTTCACAGCGTTATTGCACCCGCCGTTATCTACAATTCGGCAGCCAGCCTATGAGATGGGGGCACAAGCGGCGGAAATGCTAATTAAAAGGATCAATCAAGAAAAAATGGAAGTAACACATAAAAAGCTCCCTGTTTCTTTTGTGGAGAGACAAACAACGAGAAGGAAGGCGGAGAAGACATGATTAGAATTACAGTAGTGGGAAGTTCTTCAATGGACTTAGTGGTGACATCAGCTAAGCGGCCAATGGCTGGGGAAACGGTTTTAGGAGAGTCCTTTATCACGGTTCCTGGAGGAAAGGGAGCCAATCAGGCTGTTGCAGCGGCACGTCTTGGTGCAGAAGTGTCGATGGTTGGATGTGTAGGAGATGATGTTTATGGAGAGATCATCTTAGAAAACCTGAAAAAAAATCATGTAAATACGGAGTGTGTGGAACCGGTTACAGGTTTCGCTTCCGGGACAGCACACATTACCCTTTCGGAAGGTGATAACAGCATTATTGTCGTAAAAGGTGCGAATGATTTCATTACTCCTGAATATGTACAAAAGGCGAAAAAGGTGATAGAGGAATCGGATATTGTGATGGTTCAGCAGGAAATACCTGAGGAAACGGTGGAATATCTGGCAGAATTATGCAACACGCTTCAAAAGAGATTACTATTGAACCCAGCTCCCGCCCGCAAGCTAAGCGAGACTGTCATTCAACAGGCATCATTCCTTACTCCGAATGAACATGAATTCGAGATACTATTCAATGGGAGAGATAGGACGAAAGTCTTGACTGAGCATCCCAATAAATTATTCATTACCGAAGGAAAAAATGGCGTCCGTTATTTTGACGGACATGAAGAAAAGGTTGTTCCAAGCTTTGAAGTGGAAGCGGTGGATACAACAGGCGCAGGGGATACATTCAATGCTGCCTTTGCCGTGGCTGTTGCAGAAGGAAAAAGTTTTGACGAATGTTTGTTATTCGCGAACCGGGCAGCCTCCATTTCCGTGACGAAGTTAGGCGCCCAAGGTGGCATGCCGCAAAGGATAGAGGTAGAGAGGGGCTTTGAAGCATGAAACGTCAAGGAATCATTAATAGTTCAATAGCCAAGGTCCTGGTTGACCTTGGTCATACCGATTATATTGTCGTAGGTGATGCCGGGCTGCCGGTGCCACCTGGAGTTTGCAAGATAGATTTAGCATTGACGCCTGGAACACCATCATTTCAAGATGTCGTCCGGGCGATTCACGAAGATATGGTTGTTGAAAAAGTTATCGCTGCCACAGAAGTGAAGGTTAAAAACCCGGAACAGCATCAATATATGGAGCAGCAATTCGGAGCAGCGATTGAATATGTTTCCCATGAGGATTTTAAAAGGCTGACAAGTAACGCGAAAGCAATAATCCGGACCGGGGAGACGACGCCATATTCAAATTGCATATTGCAGTCTGGAGTATTCTTTTAAAGAAATGAGATGATGAGCATGCAAATCGAAATGCACAATATTTATAAAGCATTTGGTCAAAACAAGGTATTGGAAGGTGTTCATTTTTCTTTAGAGGCTGGGGAAGTGCATGCACTAATGGGAGAAAATGGTGCGGGAAAATCAACCTTGATGAACATTTTGACAGGGCTGCATAAACAAGATCAAGGAACGATTGAGATTAACGGTAAAGAAACCTCATTCAAGGATTCAAAGGAAGCGGAGGAGGCGGGAATGGCCTTTATCCGTCAGGAATTGAATATTTGGCCAGAAATGACCGTGCTGGAGAATCTATTTATCGGCAGGGAAATGGTGAATGCCTTCGGTGTCCTGAAGACGAAACAAATGAAAGCGCGTGCAAACGAGATTTTTAAAACACTTAATATTTCCCTTCCTTTTGATAAGGAAGCCGGATTTTGTTCTGTCGGGGAACAGCAAATGATTGAAATTGCCAAGGCGCTCATGACGGATGCCGAAGTCATCATCATGGACGAGCCCACAGCCGCTTTAACTGATAGGGAAATAGAGAAGCTCTTTGAAGTGATGAAGGGGCTTACCAAAAAGGGTGTATCGCTTGTTTATATTTCTCACCGAATGGAAGAAATATTCGCCATTTGTGACAGAATCACCGTAATGCGTGACGGAAAAACAGTCGATACGAAAAGAATTGCAGATACAAATTTCGATGAAGTCGTTCAAAAAATGGTCGGGCGGGAGCTGGAGGATCGTTTTCCTCATCGTGAAGCGAATCCTGGCGACATAGTCCTTGATGTAAAAGGTTTAACTAAAAAGGGGCTTTTTGAAGATATCCATTTCGCGGTTCGGCAAGGTGAGATTGTCGGTGTAGCCGGATTGATGGGAGCAGGCAGAACAGAAATAATGCGCGCCCTTTTTGGTGTCGACCAAATAGACAGCGGTGAAATTACCATTGAAGGCAAGAAAGTTTCCATACGAAAACCAACGGATGCAGTTCGACACGGCCTGGCTTTCATTACGGAAAATCGTAAAGAAGAGGGGTTAATCCTGGACTTTTCTGTAAGGGAAAATATCGGCTTGCCGAATCTCAAGAGTTTTGCTCCTAACGGAATCGTAAAAACGGAAGATGAGATGAACTTTGCCGAAATGATGATTAAGCGACTTCACGTAAAGACTTCTTCTGCTGAAACGGTCATCGGCAATCTATCCGGAGGAAATCAACAAAAGGTGGTAATAGCCAAATGGATCGGCACTTCCCCTAAAGTTTTAATTATGGATGAACCGACCAGAGGCATAGATGTTGGTGCAAAACGTGAAATTTACGAGTTGATGAATGAATTGACGGAGCGAGGCATCGCCATCATCATGGTTTCGTCAGAACTTCCGGAAATCATTGGAATGAGTGATAGAATCCTTGTGGTTCACGAAGGTGAGATTGCTGGGGAATTGTTAAAGCAGGAAGCGACGCAAGAAAAAATTATGGCATTGGCGACAGGAGGGAACTAGGATGAAACTTGAGGCTACAGGGAAAAGCGGGATTTGGCAGAAATTTGGTCCGTTACTCGCCTTGGTACTTTTATTTATCGTAATAACCGTTTTAAATCCATCATTCATGGAACCGAATAATATATTGAATTTATTGCGTCAAACCTCCATCAATGCACTTATTGCATTTGGAATGACCTTTATCATATTGACAGGTGGCATCGACTTGTCCGTCGGTTCCATTTTAGCTCTATCCAGCGCACTTATGGCTGGTATGATGGTCTCGGGATTAGATCCGATTTTAGCAATATTAGTAGGGATTCTACTAGGTGCAATAATGGGTGTAATCAATGGGATTCTCGTTTCAAAAGGAAAAATGGCGCCTTTCATCGTGACACTGGCCACCATGACAATTTTCCGGGGATTAACGCTTGTGTATACGGATGGAAAGCCGATTACTGGAATTGGCGATTCTGTAATGTTCCAGATGCTGGGGAGAGGTTACTTCCTGGGAGTGCCAGTACCGGCCGTTGTGATGGTCATCGCTTTCTTCATCCTATGGTTCCTGCTTCATAAAACATCCTTTGGCCGTAAAACATATGCCATTGGCGGAAATGAAAAGGCTTCCCGTATTTCGGGGATTAAAGTTGACCGAGTCAAGGTGGCCATATATGGTCTGGCTGGTACGATGGCAGCAATCGCTGGTGCCATTTTAACATCCCGTCTGAATTCGGCACAGCCGACGGCAGGCCAATCCTATGAAATGGATGCCATTGCAGCAGTGGTGCTAGGCGGAACGAGCCTTTCAGGCGGTAAAGGGCGGTTGTTCGGTACGCTGGTGGGTGTCTTGATCATCGGTACCTTGAATAACGGCATGAATTTACTTGGTGTATCCTCTTTCTACCAGCAAGTGGTAAAAGGTGCAGTTATATTAATCGCGGTCTTACTTGACCGTAAAAAATCATAAGAAGAGGTGTAATCAATGAAAAAAATAGTATCGATCATCATGGTTCTTTCTTTAATGGTCTTAGCTGCCTGTTCAATGGATTCTGGTCTAAAAGATGATAAAAAAGAAAAGAAAGACTCCATGAAAGACGTGAAAGTCGGAGTCAGCATCTCTACTTTAAACAACCCATTCTTCGTTTCCTTAAAAGATGGTATTGAAAAAGAAGCAAAAGAAAAAGGCATGAAAGTCACAGTTGTTGACGCCCAGGATGATACGGCAAAACAAATTAGCGGAATTGAAGATTTAATTCTTCAAAAGGTTGATGTCCTTCTTGTGAATCCTACTGATTCTACGGCAATATCTTCAGCCGTTCAATCAGCAAATGAAGCGGGCATTCCCGTTATCACGATTGACCGCTCTTCAGACGAAGGCGACATTGAAACGTTCATCGCTTCCGACAATGTGGCTGGCGGGGAAATGGCTGCAGAATATCTAGTTAAAGAGCTTGGCGAAAAAGCGAAAGTAGTGGAACTTGAAGGGGTATCCGGGGCATCTGCAACTCGTGAACGCGGGAAAGGTTTCCACAATATTGCGGACAAGCAATTAGATGTCCTGACAAGCCAAACGGCGGAATTCGACCGGACAAAAGGGCTTAACGTCATGGAAAATATCCTGCAAGGCAATAAAGACGTCCAAGCAGTATTCGCCCATAATGATGAAATGGCACTTGGGGCCATTGAAGCAATCAAGGCAGCAGGAAAAGACATCATCGTAGTTGGTTTTGACGGAAATGATGATGCATTGAAAGCAGTTGAAAACGGTGAACTAAAAGCTACAATCGCCCAACAACCGGCACTTATCGGTGTAGAAGCGGTTAATGCGGCTGAAAAAATCTTAAAAGGCGACAAAGTGGATGACACAATATCCGTTCCATTGAAATTGGTCACTAAAGAATGATTGTCTCTCAAACAAAAAGAGTGCCGGGACTTTTCCGGCACTCTTTTTGTAGTATTAAAAAAATGTTTTAATCTCATTGATGTTATCTGAGTATGGATATTCAGCTTAAATTGATATGAATAAGAGAGTAAAGGAAAGTGAGTTCACTCTTTTAAGGCGGCCCATGTCGGAACCGCCTCTTAAATCAACTGATTGCTAGAGGATACCTTGAGTCAGCATAGCATCCGCCACTTTAAGGAATCCGGCAATATTTGCCCCAACAACTAAGTTGCCAGGCGCACCATATGCTTCTGCAGCCTCGACACTGTTTTTATAGATGTTTTTCATGATCTCATGCAGTTTGGCATCGACATCTTCAAACGTCCAAGGCATTCTGGCACTGTTTTGGGCCATTTCGAGTGCAGAAACGGCTACGCCGCCTGCATTGGCCGCTTTTGCTGGTCCAAAAAGGATGCCGTTATTAAGGAATACATCAATGGCCTCAAGGGTTGAGGGCATATTAGCACCCTCACCGACTGCCTTCACATTATTTTTGACCAGTAATTTTGCTGCTTCTTCATCGATTTCATTTTGTGTGGCACAAGGAAGTGCGATGTCACATGGTACAGACCAAATGCCGTAGCTTCCTTCATGGTATACAGCTTCCGGGTGCGCATCGATATACTCACTCAATCGTTTTCGTTCCACTTCTTTTAGACGTCGAATTGTATCGAGGTTCAGACCATTTTCATCGTATATGTAGCCATTGGAGTCGCTGCACGCAACAACTTTTGCGCCTAGCTGTGTAGCTTTTTCAATGGCATAAATGGATACATTGCCAGATCCGGAGATAACGACAGTGCTGCCATGGAATTGTAACCCTTTGTCTTTTAGCATTTCTTCGACAAAGTAAACCGTTCCATATCCAGTCGCTTCTGTACGAGCCAAGCTTCCGCCGTAACTTATGCCTTTACCAGTTAGAACACCAGCTTGGTAGCTGCCTTGCATTTTTTTATACTGACCGAACAGGTAACCGATCTCCCTTGCACCGACTCCGATATCACCAGCCGGTACATCTGTATCAGGTCCGATATAGCGAGCTAGTTCTGCCATGAAACTTTGGCAAAAACGCATGATTTCAGCATCCGATTTTCCTTTTGGATCGAAGTCCGATCCGCCTTTTCCCCCACCAATTGGCTGGCCTGTAAGAGAGTTTTTAAAGATTTGCTCAAAACCAAGAAACTTTATGATGCTGGAATTTACAGTGGGATGGAATCGAAGACCGCCTTTGAATGGCCCGATTGCACTGTTGAATTGTACACGGAAACCACGGTTGACTTGAACATTTCCCAGGTCATCAACCCAAGAGACACGGAAGGTGATCATTCTTTCGGGTTCAACCAGCCTTTCCAATATCCCGCTTTTCATATATTCAGGATGTTTCGCAAAAACGGGGATCAATGAAAGGAATATCTCCTTTACGGCTTGGTGGAATTCACTTTCGTGGGGATTACGCTCCTTTACCTGTGCGTATACTTGACTTACGAACTCTCTGGCATCTTGTAATTCCTCATGCTCGACTTCCTGTGAAGTTGTCATTGTTCTCTCTCTCCTTTAGATAAAGTCATAAAATATTAAATAGGGTAAGTCTATCGGTTTTTATATGATACTTTCATGATATAATTTAAAAGTGAAACGAACAATCTGAATATTAGATAAATAACATGCTGTTTTGATATGAAAGAGGGAGCTTAGATTGGAATTAAGGCAAATTGAATATTTCATTGAAGTGGCAAAGCGTGAACATATGACGGAAGCAGCAGTGGACTTGCATGTTGCCCAGTCTGCTGTCAGTCGCCAAATTTACAATTTAGAAGAAGAGCTGGGCGTGCCCTTATTTATCAGGGATGGCCGAAAGATTAGATTGACACCTATAGGACATACATTTTTATCTCATATGGAACAAGCTATGGATATAATCGATCGTGCCAAGCGTGAGATGGCTGAAAGCCTGGATCCAGAAAAAGGGACAATCCGCATTGGCTTTCCCAGCAGTTTAGCTTCTTATATATTGCCAAGGGTCATTTCCGACTTCAGGGAAAGTTATCCGCAGGCAAAATTCACATTGAAACAAGGTTCATATCGCTACCTGATAGATTCTGTGATAAAAGGTAACATAAACATGGCCTTGATTGGCCCACTGCCGGTGAATGAAAAGAAAATCAAAGGTGAAACGCTATTTATTGAAAACTTAGTTGCCCTTTTACCAGAAAGCCATCCTTTGTCATTGAAGAAATCATTATCCTTAAATGAGCTTCAAGGAAACCCGTTCATCGTATATCCAAAGGGATATGTTTTAAGGGATCTCGTTATGAAAGCTTGCAAACTGCATGGCTTTGAACCGGAAGTGGCATTCGAAGGAAAGGATACAGATGCTATAAAAGGCTTGGTGGCAGCAGGTCTGGGAATAACCTTGATTCCTGAGATTTCCTTGATTGATAGCTTGCCTCGTTTTACGGTTAAATTGCCGCTGGAGGACCCATCTGTAACCAGGGCAGTAGGGGTCATCGTTCCGACTGATAGGGAACTGATGCCAACGGAGAAATTGTTTTACCAATTTTTGAGGAATACTTTTGCAAAATTGGAAAGTTTTCAATAGAAATGAGATGGGTGTCTATTAGAAAAGTCATAAATCCAGCTAGTGAGAGAATCCTTGAATCGGGTTCTTTTTTTTGGTCCGTAAATGTATCGAGTTATCTCCATACAGTACATCTTTAATAAGGATAACTTATTTTGAAATAATACTATATTTGTTTTAAATGTATAAGAATGTGTTAACCCTTTATTTTTTGAAAACGCTTTTATTTTATTAGAATAAAAATATCACTTACATTATCAGAAAATTCATGTTATTATACGAACAGACATTAACAGACATTAACAGACATTCAGGTAGTGGTACGATATACTTAATAGGCTTTTTAAATGAAGACCTTTATTTTTTTTTCGATTTTCCTAAATTGAATATTCTGATAATTAACAAGGAGTGGAGATAAAGTGAGCAGGAAAGAATACATCAGCGATCGAATGTACAAGGCATCAACAGGGATAGCCAACGCTGTTTTGGTTACATTAGGGATCGGGTTATTGTTTGAATCCATAGGGGGATATTTAGGTTGGGAGGTCTTCCTGGCAATAGGCGGGGCCGCAAAGGTCTTGTTAGCACCAGCTTTAGGAGCAGGTATCGCATATCAGCTAGGAGGAAATTCATTAATTATCTTTAGCGCCATGGCTTCAAGTGCTGTTGGAGGTGCTGCCATTCACAGAACTGCTGAGGGTGCCTTCACGATTGTTACGGGTCAGCCACTAAGTGCTGTCTTGGCGGCAGTAATTGCAACATATATAGGTAAGCGCCTAATCGGCAAAACGAAGTTGGACATCATGGCCATCCCAATGGGAGCAGTTCTTGTCGGTGGAGTTTCGGGATATGGCCTGGCTCTTGTCACCACTCCGCTCCTAACATGGATAAGCAGTCAAACCACCGCTGCGGTCGAGGGTTCTCCCTTAATCGGTTCCATGGTCATAGCCTTGGTATGGAGCATTTTATTGATGACACCGGCGTCTTCCGCTGCACTGGCGATCGCCCTGCAATTAGATCCCGTTTCCAGTGCTGCAGCTCTAATCGGATGTACCGTTCAGTTTGTCGGGTTCACTGTCATGTCTTATAAAGATAATGATATGGGCGGGTTCCTGGCACAGATGGTCGTTACGCCAAAAGTTCAATTTCCTAACTTAATCAAAAAACCATTATATGTAATTCCGCCTTTTGTGGCGGCAGTCATCTGTGCGCCTATCGCTACCTTGGCATTCAATTTTCAAGTACCGTATGAGCTTGGAGGTATGGGGTTAAGTTCAATGATTGCCCCGATTGCCATCATAACAGGTCAGGGGTTGTACACGTTCTTGGTTTATGTCGCAGTGGGTATGGTATTGCCAGCTGTGATCACACTTGCCTTACATCGGGTACTGAAGATGATGGGTAAAGTTAAACCAGGCGATCTTCATTTGGAAGTTTCATAATCAAAGTTTTCTTAGAAACCAGCCTGGTTAAGGAACCGGGCTGGTTTTTATTTATAAAGGGAATAGGGTAAAATGGGGAGGATAGCATTTGCATAGATAGGATGATATATATGGGAAAAGAAATAGATATAAAAGTGAAAGCTAAGTTCGTGAGTAAAATCGGCAAGGGTTTTCCCTTGATTGTTAAAGAGTCGATAGCCAACCTTAATGACCTTCAGGAAGAGGGGTCCTTAGTGCGTTTGGTGGATGAAAACAACCGCTTTCTAGCAAAAGGATATTATGGTAAACAGAATAAGGGCTACGGCTGGGTATTGACCCGAAGAGAAAATGAAAAGATCGATCAAACCTTCTTTAACGGCAAAATCCAGGCAGCATATGAATTTCGAAAGTCTTTTTTTGAAGATGGGGAGACTACAGCTTTCCGCTTGTTTAATGGGGAAGGTGATGGAATAGGCGGTTTAATCATTGATCATTATGATGGTCACTATGTCATTAGCTGGTATAGCAAAGGGATATATTCCTTTAAAGACTACATCATTAAGGCGTTGCAAGAAACGGTCGAGGTCAAATCGATTTATCAGAAGAAACGCTTTGATACAAAGGGGCAGTATGTGGATGAAGACGATTTTGTCATGGGTGAACAGCCTGCATTTCCGCTTCTTGTAAAGGAGAATGGAGTCCATTTCGCTGTTTATCTGAATGATGGGGCAATGGTCGGTGTCTTCCTTGATCAACGCGATGTCAGAAGGAAAATACGGGATGAATACGCAAAAGGGAAAACGGTGTTGAATATGTTCTCCTATACGGGGGCATTCTCCGTGTTTGCCGCTTTAGGCGGTGCTGTTAAAACAACGAGTGTCGACCTGGCGAATCGCAGTTTACCAAAGACGATTGAGCAGTTCAGTGTGAATGGAATAGATCCCGAAGCTCACAATATCGTAGTGATGGATGTTTTTAAGTATTTTAAATATGCAGTGAAGAAGGCTTTGAAATTTGAAATGGTCATCCTTGATCCGCCCAGCTTTGCCAAATCGAAGAAGTTTACTTTCAGTGCCGGAAAAGACTACACGAATCTATTGAAGGATACCATTTCCATTACGGAAGACAATGGGGTCATTATCGCCTCAACTAATTGCAGTACGTTCGACATGAAAAAATTCAAGAACTTCATTGATGTCGCCTTCAAGGAAATGAATGGAAAATATGAGATCATGGAACAATTCTCATTGCCGACTGATTTTAAAACAATTCCGGAGTATAGGGAAGGGGACTATTTAAAAGTAGTCTTCATAAAGAAAATTAAAGGATAAAAAAAGGCGTCCACAGTTCAAGCAGAGCTGTGGATGCCTTTTTTATAATGAAAATGTTTCATGTGGAACGATTGGACATTCAGATTCACTGGATAGGCCGTTCACTTTTCAAACCTTTCGATAAATGAAAAGAAGGTTTCATGCGAATGCTGTTAGCGATGCAAAACTGGGCTGCATAGTAGGTAAGCATGATAAGTGGACCAGAAAAGGCAACATCATCAATAAATTTGTTCCAAGATAAAATGGAGTCGGAAATCACGAACAAGACCCCGCCGATGATTGCGGCCGCATTTCCGGTCATAAATGCCGCCCAGCCCATGAGGGAGATGACCGTTACATAACAGATTACAGGGATGATGAGGTTATGTTCACCTTTTTCAATTAAAGAACGTACAATTTCACGGCCAATCCAAGTGGAATAAATGCTAATCGGAAGAATCGTCGCAAAGCGAAGCCATGAAAAGGTCCACAGTCTAAAGAATGCCGAAATATAGAAAAGGTGGCCGATCAAGAAGGCGGAAAGCCCGATGACGAACCAGATCAACAAACCATCTCCAAGCATGCAAAAGAATAAACCAAGAAGTATTAAGGATAGGTAACGATCCCGTCTTCCCACTTTTGTGCAGGCGTAGAGCAAAATCAATAACATGGGGATGACCTTGAATATGATTTTAATGATTAAAGGCTCTTCCGGTATAAAAAAAATATATAATAGTCCCGTGATAAGGATTGCGGCAGGCAAGCATTTCATTAACATTCAATTCCCTCCTTCAATCTTTAATTCTATGTAAGGGGAAGGAACCCCTTGTCGATTAAAGATCTGTTTGAAAAAAAGTCGTGAAAATGAAAAAACTGGCTCCTGTTTTAACCAGGAGCCAGTCAGTTATAAGAATCATACGGCCGAATCTTCTTTAACGAATGCTTGTTTTAACCAGTTTTTTCCCTCAACAAGCCTTGTGACAAGCATGGCACAAACCGTGTTTCCCGTTGAGTTAAGCAGTGTAGCGGGAGCATCGATAATCGTGGATATAACAGCAATGATCGGCAGGACTTCAACAGGGAAGCCGAATACACTAAGAATCAACATTTCCCCAATCATGCCGCCACCAGGAATGGCACCCATAACAGCCCCAACCAAAAAGGCAACTGCAAGTATACTTAAAATGCTTGAAATGCTTGTCATATCCTTTCCGAATAAGCTGAATAGGAAAACGATTTTCATTATCCCGCCAAATACAGAACCATCTTTATGCATGTTGGCTCCAAGTGGGATGACAGTCTCCGCTATATCCTTTGGCACACCCATTTTCTTGACCGATTCCAGGTTGACTGGAATGGACGCGGCACTTGAACAAGTTGCGATGGCTGTAATGGAGGGTGCCAGGGCATTTTTCCAAAAAAGTTTAACGCCATCTTTCCCCCCTGCGATAAAGGCATACAAAGTGAAGAAGCCGAAATAATAAATCAATGCCAAGACAAGGTAAAGACTGAAAGTGCGGGCATAGCCTTCTAAAATCTGAGGCCCCAGCTGACCGATTATCGTCGCAAAATAAGCACCAAGTCCAATTGGGGCATAGTACATGACGATTTTGACGACCTTCATCATGACAGCTGTACCCGCTGTCAAAAACTCAGTAATCGGTCTTGCTTTCTCACCGACCAGTGCAGTGGAAAGTCCGATTAATACTGAGAAAACGATAAGCTGAAGCATATTGCTTCTGGAGAACAGTTCTGGAAAGTCGGAAACGCTTACAGTGTTGACCAGTTGACTGAAGAAAGAAACTTCTTCGATGGTCTCTTCAGAGGAACTGTTTTCCATCAGTTCTTTAATGGCTGTAGTATCTGTGCCTTCCAAGGGATTGACGATGGTTGTCCCAATAAAACCAATGACGGCAGCTAAAGCGGCTGTTGTCAGGAAAACGAGAACGATACTTCCCATGATTTTTCCGAGACGCTGCATTCCGCTCATATTGGCAATCGCTGAAGCAATGCTGAAAAATACCAATGGCACGATGATCGTGAACATCAGATTTAAGAATAAGTCCCCTAGCGGCTGTAAAACCGAGGTTTTCTCCCCGAAGACAACGCCCGCTATCCCACCGATAATAATGGCAGTGAGCAGTATTAAAGAGGATCGATAGTTTTTGATAAAGCTCTTCATTAAAATTCCGTCCTTTCAGGATGAAGATATCAATAAAAATATACTTCATTATCAACTCTAAAAAGAGGTTTGACAATATTTTTTTTATAGGGAGGAATGTTAAAAGAAGAAACGCAATAAATAATAATAGGGAATGGGTTGTGAAAATATCGTGAAGGAGGGGTAGAATGGCATTTGTTGAGGTGGAAGAAGGCGTTCGGCTGTTTTATGAAGAAAAGGGCCAGGGGAGACCGATTATTTTTATCCATGGTGTGTGGATGAGCAGCCGGTTCTTTAGAAGGCAGCTTCCGTACTTTTCAGAAAAATATAGAACGATCTTACTTGATTTAAGAAGCCATGGCCAGTCAAATCATGTGCATTATGGAAACACGGTCTCCGTTTATGCAAAAGATCTTCATGCATTCATTGGTGAGCTAGGATTAAGGGATGTCATACTTGTAGGCTGGTCCATGGGGGCATTTGTCGTCTGGGATTATCTTAAGCAATTCGGAGAGGGAAATATTCATTCAACTGTGATTGTGGATGAATTGGCCTCTGATTTTAAGTGGCCCGATTTTAATATTGGTGCATTTGATATGGAGACATTGATTGCCTTCA
This sequence comes from Peribacillus simplex NBRC 15720 = DSM 1321, assembly GCF_002243645.1. NCBI lineage: Bacteria > Bacillati > Bacillota > Bacilli > Caryophanales > Bacillaceae > Peribacillus > Peribacillus simplex. The sequence continues at coordinate 2,639,863 of NZ_CP017704.1, forward strand.
TGACTGAAATTCAAACGAATCGTACCCCATTTTTGAAAAGCTTCCTTACTTCCATGTTCAACAATGAATTATCTGCAGAGGATGCAAGCTGGATGCTTGGGGAAGTGACCAAAATGCCGGAATCCATTGCTAGTAGCATTCTATTTGACCAATCGATTGTGGACTATCGTGAATTCTTGCCAGAAATCAATATTCCGACACTTCTCTGTTTTGGAAGGCATGAAAAAGTCATTCCTGTAGCTGCAGGGGAACATTTGCACAAAAACATTCCGAATTCCAAACTAGTAATCTTTGAAGATAGTTGCCATTGTCCATTTATGGAAGAAAGCGATTTGTTTAATGAAACAGTGGATTGCTTTATTCAAAAGGGAGTATAGTCGTACAGGATATGAAAAAGGGGATGCAGGGTTCGTGCCCGCATTCCTTTTCTTTATGGTTATTAATGAATTTTTCTACTAACTAAACGGTTTCGGCAAGAAATAAAGGGAATACTGGTACTAAGGAAGTCAGTAGTGCAGGTTAATGGAATTGATAAATTAAATAGGTAATATTTTTATATCCTTTTCACAGGAATTGGGCTATTATGAGGTGGATTTAAATTGGTATGATCTTTATCTGTTATTGAGAGAAACTCATGCAGGAAGTGATGGAGAGGATAAAATGGATGATCGTTTACCATACAATGAAATTATAGATGTATGTTTACTTGCGGGAAAAATCATGCTTCAGAACGGAGCGGAAACTTCGCGGGTGGAAGATACGATGGTAAGAATCGCTGCAGCGTTTGGATGCGGTGAGTCACATAGTTTTTCGACCCCTACAGGAATTATTTTTTCGCTGGATGGTATGCACCCAGCTTCAAAATTAATTCGAGTTTCCCAACGATCTACAGATTTACATAAGGTGACGCTGGTTAACAGTATATCCCGAAGCATTTCCAGCAAGGAAATGACACCGGAGGAAGCTTATCTAAGGTTAAAACAAATCGAAAAGGCCGGGATGGGGTATCCCATGTGGGTACAGGTCTTTGCTGCGTTTATAGCAAGCGGCTGCTTTTTAATCATGTTCCAAGGACAGTGGAATGATTTCATCTGGTCCTGTATAGCTGGAGGAATGGGATTCACTTGCCTGCTTTATTTGCACTGGTTACTGGAAGTTCGCTTTTTTGCTGAATTCATCGCCTCTTTAGTCGTAGGTTTAGTAGCTATGTTCTTTGTCCAGATTGGAGTTGGAAGTCATTTGGACACGATAATCATTGGAGCGGTGATGCCGCTTGTGCCAGGGCTGTTAATTACGAATGCTGCCAGGGATTTAATTGCAGGACATTTGGTTTCGGGTCTATCCAAGGGGGCGGATGCAGGTTTAACTGCTTTAGCCATTGGGGCAGGAATATCGGCTGCATTTGTTTTCTTATGATTTTAGGGGAGGAAGAATGATGATTGCACAGCTTATTACAAGTTTCATTGCCTCAGCCGCCTTTGGAGTCATCTTCAATGTACCAAAAAATTCATTGTTTCAATGTGGTTTCGTAGGGATGTTAGGATGGATATTATACTTTGTTTTGGTTGAAAATGAGATAAACAGCATCATTGCAACCTTATCGGCTGCATTTATCGTTGCTGTTATCAGCCAGTATTTTGCTAAAAGGTATAAAACGCCGATCACGATTTTCAATGTATCGGGAATCATCCCCCTCGTGCCTGGAGGTTTGTCGTATGATGCGATGAAGCATTTTGTTGGAAATGATTTTTATGTCGCCGTTCAGTTGGCCGCCAAGGTCTTTATGCTGGCTGGTGCCATTGCGATGGGGCTGATCTTTGCAGAAGTTATGAATCAGTTAGTAACTAAGTACAATAAAAGGAAGTTAAGATTGAGAAGTTAGAGGGATTATATTAAAACCCTCCTGATAAATATGTTTCTAAATAAAGAGAAAGGAGAGCAGGTCGAACACCCTGATCTCCTTTCTCTTTTTAATATTTTAAAATAATAATAAATCTAGCTTATATAGGATCTTTCATCCCAGTGTTAGCAGTAACCAAAATTTCGTCGAATTTTTTGGCATCAGCTTTCTTGCTTGACAGAAGTGTTCCGACAATTGCTGCGATAAAACCAATTGGGATGGAGATGATGCCTGGATTGGCAAGCGGGAATAATGGCTCCCCAACGAATATTGCCGCTCCCTCTACCGGTGACCAGACATTGGGACTTAGGAACACAAGCAATAAAGAACTGACCAGTCCAACTATCATGCCCGTGACAGCCCCAGCTGTGTTAAAACGTTTCCAGAATACCGTGAAGACAATGATGGGCAGATTGGCACTGGCAGCGACGGCAAAGGCAAGTGAAACAAGGAAGGCGACATTCATGTTTTGGGCAAACAAGGCAAGGATGATGGAGAGGACGGATACTCCGATGGATGCCCAACGAGCAGCAACGACTTGTTCCTTGTCAGTGGCTTGACCTTTCCGGATGATGTGGCCATAGAAGTCATGGGCAAAAGCAGAGGCAGCCGATAGAACGAGACCTGCTACAACCGCTAAAATGGTAGCAAAGGCAACTGCAGAGACAAAGGCGAACAAGAAGTCACCCCCAATGGCTTCGGCAAGCAGCGGAGCAGCCATATTGCCGGCCGCATTCGCCGCTATGATTTTGTCGTATCCAACAAAAGCTGCCGCTCCAAAGCCGAGGAATATGGTCATTATATAAAAGATGCCAATTATCCAAGTGGCATATACTACGGACTTTCGGGCTGTGATGGCGTCTTTCACCGTAAAGAAACGGATGAGAATGTGAGGAAGTCCAGCTGTACCGAGTACAAGCGCTAAATTAAGAGATAAAGTATCCAAAGGATCCTTAAATTTGTTACCTGGATTGAGGAAATCCCCGCCCAAAGGAGTGGCTGTTTTCATCTGCTTGAACATTTCGATCACGCTAAAGTCGAATTTCGCCAACACGATGATGGAGATGATGAATGTACCTGCCATCAATAAAACGGCTTTAACGATTTGGACCCAACTGGTGGCCGTCATACCGCCAAATACGACGTAGACGGTCATTAAAATACCTACAATGATGACGGAGTAAAGATAATCAATTCCAAGTAAGAGTTTTATAAGGGCACCTGCACCGACTAATTGGGCGATCATATAAAAGGTTGAAATGGAAATGGTGTTAAGGGCAGCAACCCCGCGTACTTTCTTTTCATTGAAACGGGCAGCGATCATGTCCGCCAATGTATACTTGCCAAGGTTACGGAGCGGTTCGGCCACGATATAAAGAACGACCAGATATGCAACCAGAAAACCTATGCTATAGAAAAAACCATCAAATCCAGAGAGTGCGACCATGCCGGCTATCCCCAAAAATGAGGCGGCGGACATATAATCTCCCGCAATGGCCCAGCCATTCTGCCAGCCAGTAAGGCTGCTGTCCGCCGTATAAAAGTCCGCGGTCGTTTTGGTGCGCCGTGAAGCAAAATAGGTAATGACCAATGTTAGCCCGACAATGATTAGGAATAATATAAAAGCAAGTATATTCATTATGAATTCACCTTTTATCCTTTCGCTTCTTTAACGATTTTTTCTACTAATCGGTCAAATGTCGCAGCTTTTTTGGAATAGAGGATACATAATGTCCAGGTCATGATAAATTGAGCGAAGGCAAAAATCCAGGCCCAGCTGATTGTCCCGAAAGCATAGGAGTTAAGAACTTTAGAATAGGAAGTTAGTATGGGTAAGGTGAAATAAAAGACCATGAAAAAGATGGATAGCGGGACGATGAAATTGCGTTTTTTCCTTAAGAGTTCTTGAAAAGATTGTGATTGGACAATCTTGGTGTATTCCGTGGAAGCGCTTACCTTGTTTTCTTTAGCGATTGAATCGTTTGATGCCAAGTTGGTTCCCCCTTCATCATTATTGATTTGGATTTCATTACCAATTTCCGATAACAGTATCAGTATATATTTTTCAGAATATATTGTAAATTTAAATGCTAAATTTAAATCTTTTTTCGTTCGACATAGTTTTAATTTTTACACACAAGCAAAAGGAGTGTGCTGTATAAACGAAAGAACATGGAAATCAAACACTTGGCCATTAAGGAAAAGTTAAGCTTCTTTCACGATACTGGTTTCAACGAAGGAAATCTGAAAGGAGAAAAATGATGAAAAAGTTGATAATGATAGGTACGGTTTTAGTGCTGGCGATTGGGGGATGCGTTTGGTTTTTCATGAAGGACAATGCTGAGCCTGTAATTGCAAAGTCGGTGACGGCTACAGTTGAAAAAGGAGATCTTGAAGTTCAAATAAGCGGTTCCGGATCGGTCGCCGCAATCAATAGTGAGGACATCACTTCCTCTGTAACGGATGAAGTGGATGAAGTCCTTGTAGCGAAGAATGAATTGGTTGAGAAAGATGATGAACTCATTACCTTCACGGATGGAAGTGACCCGATAACGGCCCCATTCGATGGAACCGTGACAACATTGGATGTAGAAGAAGGGGATCGTGTATCAAGCAGTGAAGTGGTGGCACATGTTACGGATTATAAAAAATTGAAAACCACGATCAGTGTTGATGAATTGGATGTTCCAAGTGTTAAAAAAGGACAAACAGTTGAAATTAAAGCCAGTGCTTTTGAAGATGAAACGTTTACAGGAAAAGTGACCAGTGTAGCAAAGGAAGGTACATATGAGAATGGAGTTTCTTCGTTCGATGTCACAATCAAAATTGAAAAACCCGGAGATATAAAAATTGGGATGTCGACTGAAGTAAGCATTTTGACGAATAGTGTAAAAGATGCTTTATATGTTCCGATTGAAGCAGTCCAAATTGACGGTGAAGAGAAATATGTGAATATACAACAATCCGGAACAACTGAAGGTGCTGCTAGTACAAAGACAGTGGTGGAGACTGGGATCAGCAATGATAGGTATATTGAAATAACTTCGGGTGTTGAAGAAGGCCAGTTTGTTTCCTTGCCTATTACCATCAATGAAAGCTCCACTGGCAGTGGCGGCGAAGGAATGAGGGGAGGCCAAGGAGGCGAAGTAAGAATGCAGAGCGGCAGCGGAATGCCGAGCGGCGGGATGCCAAGCAGTGGCGGAATGCCAAGTGGCAAGGGAGGTCAGTAAAATGGCGAAACCCATCATAAAAATTAAGAACATGTCTAAATCATATGAATTAGGCGGAGAAACGGTTAAGGCACTTCAAGATGTCTGTCTTACAATCGATAAAGGCGATTTCATTTCCATCATCGGACCTTCTGGATCAGGGAAATCGACGTTCATGAATATGATTGGCTGCCTTGACAAGCCTGACATAGGTGAATATCTTCTTGATGGAAAAGAAGTGGAAAAGATGAAGGATAATGAGTTAGCCGCCATTCGTAATATTAAAATAGGATTTATCTTTCAAAATTTCAACCTGTTGGCAAAACTGACAGCGTTGGAGAATGTCGAACTTCCCCTGGTTTATAGAGGGGCAAGCGTGAAGGAAAGAAGAGAAGTGGCCAATGCGTGTCTTGATATGGTTGGCCTGAGTGACCGGAAGAATCATTTGCCGACCCAACTGTCGGGTGGACAGCAGCAAAGAGTTGCGATTGCAAGGGCACTTGCCGGTAACCCTCCCGTTTTATTGGCGGATGAGCCGACGGGGGCTCTGGATAGTAAAACGAGTAAAGAAGTGCTGCAGATGCTGAAAGAATTGAACGAAAAGGGACAAACAATCATTCTTATAACCCATGACTTGGAAGTGGCAAAAGAAGCAACTCGTGTCGTTCGGATACAGGATGGTCAGCTATTTGAAAACGGAGGTGATTGGATTGAACTTGAGCGAATCAATGAAGATGGCTATACGCAGTATCAAAACCAATAAAGTCAGAGCATTTTTAACCATGCTCGGGATCATTATTGGAGTTGCTTCCGTAATCGTTCTGGTTTCGATTGGGCAGGGTTCCTCACAGTCCGTTCAGGATGAGATCAATAGCCTGGGAACGAACCTGATAACGGTAAGTGTCACGGATACCGACTCCGTGGAGCTGACGGATGATACAATTGAACAGTTTAAAGATCTGAACGGGATATCGGAAGTGGCGCCTGTGGTCACTGGGCGCGTTTATGCAAAAAACGGGGAAGCTACAGCGCAGGTTTCAATGACCGGTGCAACTTCCTCCTACTTATCGGTTAGGGATTTAGAGCTCAGTCAGGGCCGGTTCTTGACGGATATGGAAACGGAATTACGCTCCAAGGTCGTTGTCCTGGGATCGGATACAGCCAACACGCTTTTTGAAAATCAAAAAGCTGTGGACCAGAACGTTCTTATCGGTGGCGTTTCCTATCGAGTGATCGGTGTGCTGAAATCGGTAGGCACCTCAATGGGATCGAGCGGGGATGATGTAATCATTGCACCGATCACCACTGCCGAACGGGCTACAGGCAGCACGACAATCGGAACCGTATATTTAAAAGCGGAGAACGAGAATATCATAGATAGGGCGATGTATCAGGTACAAGGTACGATGACCACATCATTCCCAGAACAGAGTGATAACTATTCGGTCTCCAATCAAGAAGATTTGATGGATACAATGAGCTCTGTGTCGGATACGTTCACACTCATGCTTGGCGGAATTGCCAGTATTTCGTTACTAGTAGGCGGAATTGGAATCATGAATATCATGTTGGTTTCTGTATCAGAGAGGACGAAGGAAATCGGGATTAGAAAAGCAATTGGGGCAAATCGGAAATCGATTCTTCTCCAGTTTTTAATTGAAGCGATGGTCTTGAGCTGCTTAGGGGGATTGTTGGGAGTTGGAATTGGATTGGGAATCGCAAAATTGATTTCAGTTTTTTCAAGTTTAACGATTAGTTATTCATGGTCGGTGACATTGTTTGCCTTCTTATTCTCCATTTTAATCGGGATAATGTTTGGCGTATTTCCTGCCAATAAGGCATCCAGGTTAAATCCAATCCAAGCACTGCGTCACGAATGAACATTCAATTTGAAAGAAAGCAGGCGATTAAAAGCCCGCTTTCTTTTGCATATGAAAAAGGATAAAATCAACATATATATCACAATTGAGGCGGTTGGGAGGTACCTTGCATGAAGGTTTTGGTGGTAGAAGATAATGTTTCATTATTAGAATCGATCCGACAAATTCTGACGGATGAATATGAAGTCGATACAGCAGATAATGGGGAAGATGGGCTATTCATGGCTCAGCAAAGTATATACGATATCATCATTTTGGATGTAATGCTTCCGGGAATCGATGGATTTGAAATCGTACGGAAAATCAGGGAAGCAAAAATCGATACAAGTGTCTTGTTTTTGACGGCAAAAGATGCGCTTGAGGATCGTGTCAGAGGATTGGAAATGGGTGGCGATGATTATTTAGTCAAGCCGTTTCAGGCACCGGAACTTAAGGCCAGGATTCGTGCCTTGCTTCGAAGGAGTGGCATTATATCGCTTGAGCAGCATGTGAAATACCGTGATATTGAACTGTTGGAAAAAGAAAAGGATATTTTGGTTGATGGAAAGGTCATTAAAATGACCTTGAAACAGTTTGAATTACTGGAGTATTTAATTCAAAATAATGGAAAAATATTGACCCGTGAGCAGATTTTCGACCGCATTTGGGGGTTTGATTCAGATACGACGATTGCCATTGTGGAAGTGTTCATCCATCACCTTAGAAAAAAATTGGAACCGTTCCATTATCATAAGGATATTCAAACCGTTCGGGGTATTGGTTATATGCTAAAACAACCATAAGGGGATCATTATGTTCCAAAAAACACGGCTTCAACTAACATTATTGAATTCTATCGTCTTTATTGTCTTAATAGCCATATTAAGCAGAACGATTTATTTCTATACCGAAAATCAGATCTATATGGATGTCAATGATTCACTTAAAAAGGATTACAGGGATTTCAATAATGGAGGCATGCCAGGCGGGCGTCCGCAAGGTGAGTTTCTTTTAGGACCTGGGCCAAGCGTCATCGTTTGGGGACCGGATGAGACGATCATTGAGCCAAGACTGAGTGTAGACAATTTTATTAAGGTTAATGAATCGGAATTTTACCCTGAAAGATTTGATGAGATTGAAGAAATATCGGTAAATGGGCAGACGTATCGTGCACTTTCCACCAAGGTCGATACAGAGTATGGAGAGATGACGGTACAATTCATCAGGAATGTGGATACAGAAAAAGAAATGCTCGATCGATTGCTGCTGATATTGTTTGTTGGTGGAGGAATTGGAAGTCTAGTGGCTGTAGGCGCAGGCTATCTTCTGGCAGGACGGGCCCTGATCCCAGTCAAGAAATCCTGGGATCAGCAGCAGCAGTTTGTCTCGGATGCTTCGCATGAAATTCGAACGCCGCTTGCTGTCATTCAATCGCGGGCTGATTTGCTATTTCAATCACCTTCAGCGACAATCGAGGAAAAAGCCGTTGATATATCCATCATTTCGAAAGAAGTCCGGCGATTGAATAAGCTTGTTAACGGACTTTTGACCTTAACCAGAACGGATTCGAATCAAATGGAGGTTAAGAAATCGAACTTTTTCCTTGATGACTTACTTATGGATATCGTGGAACAGTATACGGATATAGCTTCTTTTCAAGAGAAATCAATCATTAGCCATGCTCCCGAACAGGTGGTATTTCATGGGGATAAAGAGAGAATTCATCAGCTATTGGTGATCTTGGTGGATAATGCCATGAAATTTACCGAGGAAGGCGGGGAGATTTCCCTATCCTGCATCAAGAATTCTTCATCCGTCATTCTTACCGTAGAGGATAATGGAAAAGGCATTCCGCAGGAAGATCTCCCCTTGATTTTTAACCGTTTTTATCAAGTGGAGCAATCCCGTTCAGCAAATGAAGGCTCCGGCTTAGGTCTGTCCATTGCCAAATGGATTGTGAACACACATCAAGGGAACATCAAGGTTACGAGTGAACAGAATGAACGCACCCGTTTTGAAATCACTTTTCCGAGAAATCAAAGGAAAACTTAATCCACCTTTAGATGCCGTCCAATATCAAAAAGACCCTTACTTTTTTCCTTGTTGCTTAAGGAAAAATTAAGGGTCTTTTTAGATAATCATCTTATAAATACTTTTATTTTCGGAGGAGAATCAATGATGAAAAGAATTGGTAAGTTACACTTTTTGGTTGGAATATTGGCTTCGGTCCTCTTAATGGCTCAAGCAGTAATCGGGATCATGATGTTTGTGGATGGTAGCGGCAGTGAACCCATGAATGGACAGGCGATGATGGGGCAGCCTGCCGACCGCAACACAACAGAATCGGATGATACGGAAGAATCGGCTAAAAGCAGTACGGCGACCGATGATTCAACTACGGAAACGGCGTCTAATGATACGCAGGGCAATATGGGGAGCGGGCCTAATGGTTCTGGAACTCCAGGAGAGATGCCAAGCGGTGGCGGTTTCCAAGGCAGAGACTCTTTTGCAGGAAAATTTATCGGCTTTTACCAAGGGGCAGGTGGCTTGGCTGCATCCATCATCATCTTTGTAATCGGAGGCGTTGGATTAGTGACATCGGTGATATCCAGAAAAACAGCAGCCTAAAAAGTCGATACTATTTGAAGAAAGAGAAGGTTCCTTTTGAAGGGGAACCTTCTTTTTTAATTCACGAAACCTAATATTGTCACTAATTGTTATTTTAAAAAGGGAAATAATAATTGCACTTAAAAAAATATTAGTTTAATATATACTTCTGGAGAGGTACGTACATGTATTTTGGATGAAAGAGAAAACGTTTGCATAAATTTTTTGAGGGTAACCTACTATTAATGCACGATCATTAAATTCACCCTTAGTGGAGGCAGAATATATGAAATTTCTGATTGCAATTTTAGGACTGCTCATTGTTTTTGGACTAGCTTTATTAGTCAGCAGTGACCGGAAGAAAGTTAAAATTAAACCGATCATCCTCATGTTGATCATGCAGCTTATTTTAACTTATCTATTATTAAATACGAAGTTCGGTTTAGTGATCATCAATTCGATTGCCGATGGGTTCGGAAAACTTTTAGAATGGGCAAATGAAGGAATCACCTTTGTGTTTGGCGGGATTGTAAACGAAGGAGCATCACCCTTCTTTTTAAATGTCCTTCTTCCTATCGTATTCATCTCGGCATTAATCGGGATTTTACAGCACTTCAAGATCCTTCCGTTCATCATGAAGTGGATTGGATTCCTGCTAAGTAAAGTGAATGGGATGGGTAAATTGGAATCTTACAATGCGGTAGCATCAGCAATAGTGGGCCAATCCGAGGTTTTCATAACCTTGAAAAAACAACTCGGTGCCATTCCGCCATCTCGCATGTATACGCTTTGTGCGTCAGCCATGTCAACCGTATCGATGTCGATTGTCGGTGCTTATATGACCATGATTGAACCAAAGTATGTTGTGACGGCTATTGTTATTAACATGTTTGGTGGATTTATCATTGCATCCATTATTAACCCTTATACGGTAACGGATGAAGATGATATTCTCCCTGTTGAAGAAGGGGCAGAGAAGCAGTCGTTTTTCGAAATGCTTGGGGAATATATCATGGATGGATTTAAGGTTGCTATCACTGTAGCCGCGATGTTAATTGGTTTCGTTGCACTAATTGCAGGAATCAACAGCTTATTCGATATGATCATCGGCATCAGTTTCCAAGACATCTTGGGGTATATTTTTGCCCCGTTTGCCTTTATCATGGGGATACCGATTTCAGAAACCGTGACTGCAGGCGGAATCATGGCGACAAAGCTAGTAACCAATGAATTCGTTGCCATGCTGAGCTTAGGGGACGCATCAGCAGCCTTGAGCGATAGGACGATAGGGATCGTTTCGGTTTTCTTGGTTTCATTCGCTAATTTCTCATCTATTGGAATCATTGCCGGTGCAGTCAAAGGGCTTCATGAAAAACAGGGAAATGTTGTGGCCCGTTTCGGCTTGAAGCTGCTATATGGTGCGACTCTTGTCAGCATCCTATCAGCGATCATCGTTAGTGTGATACTTTAATTAATGGATCTAACACAAAAGGGCACTTGGGTTTACTCCTAAGTGCCTCTTTTATATTTGTACAGCAAAGATAGAAAGCAATTTTTGAATTTGAAGGTGATTGGCTTGCTGGTATATAATACATAAAATGACAGGCATGAAAGGGGAGTTTAAGGATGACGATGGATGGAAAAGAAACGGCTATCTTTGCAGGAGGCTGTTTTTGGTGCATGGTTGCCCCCTTTGATGAAATGGATGGTATTATTTCAGTGACATCAGGCTATACAGGCGGTAATTTTGCCGCGCCTAGTTATAAACAAGTGATTACCGGGTCGACCGATCATGTTGAAGCGGTGCAAGTGGTGTTCGATCCATCAATCATTTCCTATAAAACGTTATTAGAGATATTCTGGCGCCAAATCGATCCTACGGATGACGATGGACAGTTCTCGGATAGGGGAAAGCAATATAAGGCAGCCATTTTCTATCTTAATGAACGTCAGAAACAGGAGGCGGAACAATCGAAGAAAGATTTAATGATGAGCGGGCGGTTTAAGAAGCCTATTGTTACGGGTATTCTACCCTCGGGGAAATTTTACGAGGCTGAGGAATATCATCAAGAATTCTATCGGAAGAATCAATTTCGCTATGCATTGTATCGTAAAGGCTCAGGACGGGATGCTTTCATTAAAGAAAATTGGCCTAAGGATAATGCACACCTTAGAAAGACCTTAACGGAGAGTCAGTTTCATGTCACCCAGGAAAATGGCACGGAGCCGCCTTTCGATAATGCCTATTGGGATTACTTTGAAGAAGGAATCTATGTGGATGTCGTTTCTGGGGAGCCTCTATTCAGTTCACGGGATAAGTATGATAGTGGTTGTGGGTGGCCAAGCTTCACGAAGCCCATCATGTCGGCAAGTGTCAATGAGAAAATGGATCTCAGCCACCGAATGACCCGGACCGAGGTGCGCAGCAGGGACGCCGATTCACATCTTGGACATGTTTTTCCTGATGGCCCAAGTCCTAAAGGCACGAGATATTGCATAAATTCTTCTGCCCTTCGATTCATTCCTAGAAATGAAATGGAGAGAGAGGGATATGGAGACTTATTAGTACTTTTTAAAATGAAATAACTAGTGAGATAGGGGAACACAAATGGATAAAATAGATGAAAATTTATATCGATATATCCTTGATAATTCATCCAAGATTACGGAAAACTGGCTGGCTTTAAGGGAAAAGCAGTCTGGATCCATCTATTCAATGGATTCTAATGAGGAAATCGAAAAGCTTCTTAGAGAACAGAATACATTGACCATCAAGACAGTGACCAGTGCTTTACTTGAAGATAAAACGGCTTTTATTGACACGATGGAGCAGTGGGCCACACTTGTCGCGAAGAGCAGGGTTGAATCGGACACTCCTATTTACGAAGTGTTGGAAGCGCTTAATAAGGTTCGGGAAACATATTGGGCCTTCATTACAGATTATATGCTAAAGGATACGGGGATAACGAAGGAGACAATCATCCGGTGGAGCCGGCTTATTAATCGTGCATTCGATCAATTGAACCGTGAGTTCACTGAGCAGTATTATCTTTTGACAAAAGAGCGTTTACTAGCTCAACAGGACCTGATTAATGAACTGGGCGCACCTGTCATTCCCATTGTTGATGCCATTGCGGTATTGCCGTTAATCGGTGAAATCGATACCTATCGGGCAAAAGAAATTTTGAATGCGACTCCAAGCAAATGCATTAGCAAAAATGTCACTCACTTATTCATCGATTTATCGGGAGTCTCCCTTTTAGATACGATGGTTGCCCAACAGATCTATCAATTGATAAGTACCCTGAACCTGTTAGGCATTCAATCGACCATTTCCGGGATTCGTCCTGAAGTGGCCCAGACATCGATTCAGTTAGGTCTTGATTTTAGTCAGGTTTCGACACATAGTACTCTTAAACAGGCCCTTTCCAAGCAAGGGATCAAACTTTACGAGAAAAAATGACATAAGGGTGCAATGAATGAAAAAGAACCAGATTCCGCTAGGAATCTGGTTCTTTTTCGTGATTCTATAACTTGAATGAACTTTTCAACCCAACGATTTGGTTGAAGACCAAGTGATCGGCCGCAGTGAGTTTTGAATCAACATTATAATAGCCATGCCTGAAGAATTGGAATTTATCCTGAGGCTTAACATCTTTCATGTTAGGCTCGACAAATCCTTGTAAAATTTCTACAGAATCAGGGTTTACCCGGTCCAAGAATGATTTTTCTTCCTCTTCATCATTTTCCTTATCCAAGATTAAAGGCTGGTAGTTGCGGAATTCTGCTGAAACGGCTTGTGAAGCTTCGACCCAGTGCAATGTACCTTTTACTTTACGGCCAGTGAAGCCCGATCCGCTTTTCGTTTCAATGTCGTATGTGCAGCGAAGTTCAATGACGTTACCGGCTTCGTCTTTTATCACTTCTTCACATTTAATGAAATAAGCATGTTTCAAACGGACTTCATTGCCCGGGAAAAGTCGGAAATACTTTTTCGGCGGGTTTTCCATGAAATCGTCCTGTTCGATATATATTTCACGTGAAAACGGGATTTGGCGTGTGCCCATTTCCGGAACTTCCGGATTGACCTCAGCATCCAGCCATTCTATCTCGCCTTCCGGATAGTTGGTGATGACCACTTTAAGCGGGTTTAAGATAGCCATAGTCCGTGGAGCCTTCAGCTTTAAGTCTTCCCGTACGAAATGATCAAGCATTTGAGAGTCTACGACACCACTTGTTTTTGCGACACCTATCTCTTGGCAGAATGCACGAATCGCTTCGGGTGTATACCCGCGTCTCCGCAAGCCTGAAACAGTAGGCATCCGTGGGTCGTCCCAGCCGTCCACGAAGCCCTCATCGACAAGCTGCTTCAGTTTTCGCTTGCTCATTACTGTATTGGTCAGGTTAAGACGGCCAAATTCATATTGTTTTGGTTTGCTTTCCATTTCACAATTTTCAACGATCCAGTCATAAAGAGGGCGTTGATCTTCGAATTCAAGCGTACAAATGGAGTGTGTGACTCCCTCGATGGCATCTTCAATTGGGTGGGCAAAGGCATACATTGGGTAGATGCACCATTTGTTGCCGGTATTATGGTGTTCAGTATGGGAGATACGGTATATGACGGGATCACGCAAATTAATGTTAGGTGAGCTCATATCGATTTTTGCACGCAAAACTTTTGCGCCGTTCCCGAATTCGCCGCTGCGCATCTTTTCAAACAGTTCAAGATTTTCCTCGGCGGTTCTATTGCGGTAGGGGCTATCTTTTCCCGGCTCAGTCAGCGTCCCGCGATATTCACGGATTTGGTCGGCATTAAGGTCGTCCACATATGCCAGTCCTTTATTGATGAGCAGCACAGCTCTTTTATACATTTCATCAAAATAGTCGGAAGCGAAGAAAAGGTTATCCCAGTCGTAACCGAGCCATTTTACATCTTCCTTAATGGAGTTGACAAACTCAATATCCTCTTTCAATGGATTCGTATCATCGAAACGAAGGTTAGTTTTCCCATTGAAATCATCAGCCACCCCAAAATTCAAAATGATTGATTTGGCATGCCCGATATGTAAATATCCGTTCGGCTCAGGAGGGAAGCGAGTGATGACATGATCATGTTTTCCGGACTCTAGATCATCTTTTATAATATTTTTAATAAAATTCGAAGAGTTATTTTCCAACTGAATTCGACCTCTTTCATTTATATACTTCTTTTAATTTTACCTGTATATATACCATAAATACAGATATTTTTCCATGTTTGAGCCGGAATCAGGGTTTATCTGAAACAATTCATCAAGTATTTAGTTTGTACAATCAGAGTGAAAATATCCCTGAAACTTTGAACATGTAATTTAGGGAACTACCTAACTGGATATTAAAGAAACCAATAAATCGTTTTTCATTCAAAAAAAGCAATACAGGAATTCACGCCTGTATTGCTTATAATCTCGCTAGCAGACAGATTTTAGAATTAAAATCAAAAAACTGTCGTTTGCAAAAATTCTTTTGTCCGCTCTTCTTTTGGATTGGTGAAGAATTCTTTTGGCGGGCCGCTTTCGACAACCCTCCCATTATGCATGAAGACAATCCAATCCCCAACTTCACGTGCAAAGCTCATTTCATGTGTAACGACTACCATTGTCATCCCTTCCAAGGCAAGTTCCTTCATCGTGGCAAGAACCTCCCCGACAAGTTCGGGATCAAGAGCCGAGGTAGGCTCATCAAAGAGTAGGATATCTGGCTTCATGGCAAGGGCACGGGCTATGGCAACACGCTGTTTCTGCCCACCTGAGAGCTTGCTTGGATAGACATCCGCTTTATCTGATAAGCCGACTTTGGCAAGCAATGCATTTGCTTCTTCAATCGCCTGAGCCTTAGGGACCTTTTTGACGTGAGTCGGTGCTTCGATGACATTTTCCAGTACTGTCATATGCGGGAAGAGGTAGAAATGCTGAAAAACCATTCCGACTTTCTCACGGATTTTATTAATATCATGGGTACCCGGATTGACTTCCGTTCCTTCAATGAGGATTTGCCCGCTGTCTTTCTTCTCTAAATAATTCAAACAGCGGAGCAGGGTGCTTTTTCCGGAACCGCTTGGTCCGATCAGACAGACTACATCGCTATCCAGTACCTTCATATCAATATCTTTGAGTACATGCAGGTCTCCATATGATTTATTTAAATTCCTAATGCGAATCATTTCTTTTTGTTCCATTTCAATTCCCCCTATCGATCACTAATGGAAAGTTTCTTTTCGAATAAATTGACGATAATGGTCAGGAATGCCACTAGAATCAAGTAATAGACCGCTACAATCAATAAATAAGTCATTTCATCGAAATTATTCGAACCTAATGTAGTCGCCACGTTAAACAGCTCATTCATGGATATGAAGGCGGCCAGTGATGAATCCTTCAGCCCGATGATGAATTGGTTGCCTAGCGGCGGCAATGCGCGACGGAAGGCTTGAGGTAGGATGATCCTTCTTAATGCGAGCGAATTGCTCATGCCTAGGGAGCGTCCGGCTTCCATTTGGCCTTTGTCGATGGATTGGATCGTACCACGTAAAATTTCAGAGATATAAGCTCCATTATGGAAGGCCAGGGCAAGTGACGCCGCCCAGAAGTCCGGCAGTAAGAAGAGATTGCTGATACCGAAATAGAGTATGAATATCTGTACGATAAGCGGTGTTCCCCGCACAAGGAATACATATGTATCTGAAATCCATGCAAGAATTTTTATATTGGATATTTTTAAAAGTGCAAATAGCAACCCGATGACGATTCCTACTAATATGGAGACTACCGTCAGTTCCAATGTGAGGAGCATGGCTCGGATGAATACGTCCGAGGAGCTAAATAATGTATCAAAAAAATGTGAAAAACTTGGCAATGTAATGACTCCCTTTCTATCAATCTTTATTCAGGCTTGGTTGTGATGTCCTCACCAAAGTATTTTTTGCTGATTTCCGCAAGTGTTCCATCTTCCCGGAGGTTTTCAAGTGCTTCGTTGATGCGTGCAAGCAGCTGAGGGTTGTCGTTAGGCAGTACGATGGCCTGCTCGCTTCGTTCGATCAATTGCCGTCCTTCGATGTCGAAACCTTCCTTGGTCGCTTCCTTGCCGGTTACGAAGTCTGTAATGACGGCATCATGACGTCCTCCGCTCAATGCTTTCAGGGCGGTGATATCACTGTCATAGGTTTTTACATTGGTTGTATATTTTTCTGCTGTGGTTGCGTATGTGGAGCCTTTAGAAGCCGCAACTTCCTTTCCCTTTAAATCTTCTACCGTTTTAATATCACTATCTGAGCGGACGAAAATTTGTGGGCCTGAGTAGTAATAAGGGGTCGAGAAGGCAACATGTTTACTTCGTTGTTCATTAATTGTATGACTGGCAACCGCGGCATCTGCCCGACCGGTTTTGACACCTTCCACGATACCTTTGAATTTTATCCTTTTAGGTACTGGCTCTAGGCCCAGTTCCTTTGCAATTGCATCGCCGACTTCAATATCGAATCCTGTTACGGTCATGTCATCATTGACATAACTGAATGGCTTGAATTCGCCTGAGGCAGCGAAAACAAACTGGTCCTTATTGATCAGCTTACTCCCATCCTCTAGCTGGTCCTTTTCAGCACAGCCGGACAGAAGTCCAAGAACAACCAGAATGGATACAATGAATGTAACTGATGATTTCATGATAATTTCATTTCCCCCTTTGAAAAAAACTAATAGAATGGTCTTTACCCTTATGAGGTAGTGAATAACCTCATTAACTAGGGAAAATAAAACTGAAATAAAAAAGGGTGTCCAGATCATGCCGACATTTCATTCAAGAATCCCCCTTTACTATGCATTTCATAAAGGTTCTCGACCTTTACCTTCATTTCCTTTAAATTCACCAGTTATTTATTGGAAGAATGATAGTGCCTATTAATAGAGGATGAGAATTAATGGTATCTTTTCATTCTCATATCTAGGTCACTTCTATTTTTTTAGCTTGACTAAAACGTTAGTAAAAGATATTTGAGAATCCTTATTTATTAAGCAAAACAATCCAATATAAAAAAGTCGACCGTGATCAGGCCGACTTTCCCGCGATTAAACCCTTTTACTATGAAATATGAATAGAGGATAGTATTGATTCAAAGGGGACTTCATTTGATTTTGCAAGCGTTACTAAAGTAGAAACTAATGACTCTTGAAATAAAAGAAAAACACACATCTTCCTAATGAACTATATGATCAGAAGAGTTTCCCAAATTATACCCTCATTTATATCATCCTTTTCTCTTTATTTACTCAAAAATGAAGCCCATTGTTCCAATGTTGGAACGTTAAACAATTTACTTTTATATACAATTAAATTATTACAATTCAAAGGAGGAACTATATTGATTTAATAAAGAGTAGTTAAATGCTACCCCAGTACTACACATTTTTCGAAATCACGTAATATTGTTGATTAACATTTCAGTAAGTCATCACGTTTATGCGAGTGTCAACTCCTTAAATTCCAACTTAATGGTTCAGCAAGCTGAACAATCCCATTCCGAAATCTTTTAAAATAACTTTTAAAAAAAGGATTAAAAGCAAACTACAGACCTGTAACTGCACTTTCAACGCTATTTTAATCGCTGATAAAAATTTCACTTTAGGAGCTAAAAAACAATGTAGTCGCACTTCTTTTTTACTAGTACTATGGGTCTGTTATTTTATAGACAAACTAAAAAATATAAGGGGAACAACAATGAAGTTTATTAGTTTAAAAGTCTTAAGTTTAATTAGTATTTTATCATTAAGTTTTACTGGCTTTAGCACAAGTAGTTATGCAGAAAGTAATTCCACAGTAACAAACATGGATCATCTTCCTTATAATCTTATTGAAGATGTGGAAGTAATGGATTATCAAGTACAAGAAAATAACATTGTTACTGAAACAGAAGATTTCACTTCAAATATTAATCTTGATAAAAATGAAATTACATATACTGATTCAGAAGATAATTCAGTCGCTATCTCGATAGACGACCCAGATTTAAAATTTGTTGAGAATGTTGATGGTACAATCGTTTATGAAAATGAAGAAGAAGGATACTCAGTCGATAGTCAGATACTAGATGGTGGATTTAGACAGATGTTCAGAATTGAATCTGAGTCTTCTCCTAAAACCTTTAAAATTGATTTGAAATTAGACGAAGATAGTAAATTAGTAGAGAAAAATGGACTTTACTTTGTGGAAAATAGCGAGGGTGAAATTATCTTTAACATTGGTAAAGCATGGGCTACAGATAGTGAAGGAAACTTCATTTAAATCCCATGTATCAAGTTCAAGAGAAGGAAGAATTAAAGATCAATTCATTTGTCATGCTGTAAATCCATTAACAATTTACAAATCACCTTGGAACTTAGAACCTTGGCGTCCTGATTTATCGCTTTCATCAACTTATTACAATAAATGCAATCCAACGTAAGGTGTTTACATCAAGTATAAATTTAAGTAAGAGGATGATTTCACATGTTTAATAGTTCCAATCAAGCAATATATGAGCCAGATTATATTTCTCTACTGTTACTACTTTTAGGAATTGTTTATTTGATCTATTTCGGATTAACTATCGTTAAAATCAAATTAAATACACTAACTATTAGTACCCTTGCTATTTCCCTTCTAACTTATTTACTTGTTGGATTTTATATGGCAGGCTCTGGCTTTTATATTGATGAGGAAACCCCGAACAACCTAGTATTTGAGAAATACGGATTTCCGGATTTAATTTTATTAGCTTTCCCATATATATTTTTATCTTTAGCAGCAAGTTTAGGTGAAAAAAAATAAATAATAAATAAAAAAGCACAGATATACCTCGTTTCAAAATCATATTAGTCATTTATGAAATTACTACCCCCCTGTAAGAAAAGGGGGGCTTTTAGACCTTCATTCACTTGATTTACTAAGGTTCCCAAGATATGTCTACGCTTCTGCGCTCCGTCGCTATAGAATTTATAGGAGGGGAAGAAGCTGAAAGGAAGAATGCTTCCGCTTTCTATCATACTAATCGTTTATGCATTGGCGATAACGATTTTATTGTGTACGGGTCCTTTTGATGAGCCTATTTTGGATGCAATTTTTGTTTTTATTTTCGACCCCAACATTTACATATATTGCAATTAAAAATAAATCCCGATTCTCATTTATTATGGTAAGAATTTGTTCTATCGTAATACTATTTTCTTTATTAATTCATTTTGTTTCTTAAATTCAACTATATGTAATTGTGCATCGTTGAAAGTAGTGAAGGATTTCAGACAAGGACCATGGTGGCCGCCAACAAAATCTCGTATTGGTTGACTGACTTTAATTTTGCCTATGAATTGAAGTATAATATAGCAAAATAGAAGAAGGGCAGTTGGGAAAATGGTGAGCAACTTTGTGCAAGAGCAGTTACAGGAATTTCGCGAAAAAAATCAAGATAGAGGCCGCTTAATTATAAAATGTCCGGACCAGCCAGGGATTGTTTCGACAGTTACGGCCTTTCTTAAAGAATATGATGCAAATATTGTTGAATTGAGTCAGTATTCGATGAATCCTGAGGGCGGTACCTTTTTCACCAGGATCGAGTTCGATTGTCCAGGATTGAATGACAAGGCAGCGGATATGCAACTTGCATTCCAGGAAGTTTCGACAGCATTCTCGATGCAATGGACATTTAATCATGTGAGTAATCTGAAGAGGACGGCAATCTTCGTTTCGAAAGAACCGCATTGCCTTCTGGAATTGCTATGGGAGTGGCAAAGTGGGGATTTATTGGCTGATATTTCACTGGTCATCAGTAATCATGAGGATACGAGGCAAATTGTCGAATCGATGGGCATCCCGTTTTATTACATTCCTGCAAATAAGGATATACGTAAGGAAGTGGAGACAAAACAGCTTGGACTTCTGGAAGAATTCAAAGTGGATCTTATTGTATTAGCTAGGTATATGCAGATATTGACGCCGGACTTCGTAGCGGCCCATCCGAACAGAATCATCAATATACATCATTCATTTTTACCTGCATTCATTGGTGCCCGTCCTTATGAAAGAGCTTATGACAGAGGTGTTAAGCTGATTGGGGCGACTTCCCATTATGTGACGAATGATTTGGATGAAGGTCCGATCATCGAGCAGGATATTGAACGTGTGGACCATCGTGATTCTGCTGGGGATATGAAGAAAGTCGGTCGTTCAGCTGAACGCAGGGTGCTGGCACGTGCTGTTAAATGGCATTTGGAGGACCGCGTCCTTGTTCATGAAAATAAAACGGTAGTCTTTTAATGTGAAAAACCCCCCTTTGGATTGCCAAGGGGGTTTTTTGGATGAAATGAGTGAGTGCTAGTACGTGTACTCCACCCTTACTGAGGCAGTGATGTTCAATTCACCAGGCTGAATCGGGGTAGAAGCCATTTTTGAAAAGGTACTTGTTTGGTAAAGCATTGGAGTTGCCGTTTCAGATAACTCTTCAACCTTATTAGGGACTGGGTTCAATGAGATTCCTAGCGTTCGAGCCATGGAAAGTGCTTTTTCGTATGCATTTTTTAAAGCGAGAGAAAGTGCCTGGTTATAGTATGCATCTGGATTGGATAAGGAGAAGCGGATGCTGGTGATTGAATTGGCGCCGCTTCTGACGGCAGTGTCGATTATGCTGCCTATTTTCTCGATGTCGGTCGTTTGGGCCTGGATGATGTGCTGGACTTTGTAGTTCTTGAACAATTCCTTTCCGTCAATATAATCATATTGTGGATCGATTCTGTAATCACTCGTTTTCAATCGATCTTCGGGAATGCCTGCGGATTTAAGTGCTGCGATGACATTTGCGATTGCTTGGGAATTGGCTTGCTGGGCCTTTTGCGGGTCCACATCCTCTGTTATGACTCCAAGGGTGATTGTGGCTTGATCGGGAGCGGCCTGAAGCGTCTCTGAGCCGGAAACTTTCAATGTATGTTCATCGTTTCGGTAATAATCCCTATTGGGTGCATTGTATTCTTGATTCATTTTGACACCAGCCTTTTAAAAGAGATAATCTTACCCCTATTGTACGAATTATGAATGGGAAACATGATTGAAATATCCCCATTGTCATTAATTCGGTCGAATAATCACAAAAAAACACTCGGCCTGGACCGAGTGCACATTACTTATGAATGACTTGAACCCTGCCAACCTGGCCATCAGTCAATCTTACTTTAATTCCATGTGGGTGAGTGCTGGAGTTGGTTAGAATATCCTTTACAGTGCCGCTTGTCAGTTTTCCGCTGCGTTGATCTGCTTTCAGTACAATGTCCACAGAGGTACCTGGGGTAATATCTTTCCGATTTTTACCGTTCATGTTCAATTCAATCCTTTTAGAGTTATTTGCAACCATTCAATCATGCAGTAACTTCAGTATAAGGAAAACGGCGGTCCCAGTCGACTATTAGATAAAATCACAAATTGACCATTAGCGTATTTTTTTCAATGGTTCGACAGCAGGGCCATTTAAAACTTCACCAACGATAGAGTAGCGGGAGCCGTGGCATGGACAGTCCCAGGTACGGTCGCCGCTATTCCAGGCAACTTCGCATCCCATGTGAGTACATGTGGAGTCGACAATATGAAGCTGGCCATCATGATCACGGTAACACCCAGCTTTGTCTCCATTCACCTTCACGATTGCTCCTTCATCATTTCCTAAGTCTTCCGGCGTTTTATGAATGACGGCCAATTTACCTTTGATCAGATGCTTCGCCACATCAGCATTATCTTGGACCATATTTTTCACGCCTTTTAGACGGGCAGGGTCATATAATTCCGCATACCGGTTATCTCTTTGTAAAATCCGGTCAGTTAAGATCTTGGCGGCAATCGATCCATTCGTCATTCCCCATTTAGCATAGCCGGTAGCTATCAGGACGTTTTGATGGTTGGCTGTCACTGGACCGACGAAGGGGATATTATCCGGTGTCACGATATCCTGTGCCGACCAGCGATAGGGGATGTCCTTCACATCGAAATACTGGGAACTGAAGTCCTTCAGTGCTTCATAATGCTCGATCATCGAGATTCCCTGGCCTGTTTTATGGCCATCTCCGCCAACAAGTATAAGTTTTTCCCCATTGTCCAATTCCGTATAGCGAAGGGAGCGGGTAGGGCTGTCTGCACTGTAAAACATCCCGCCTGGATATTCCTGTTCAGTCTTGATACCAAGCACATAGGACCTATTTACATGAACACGGGCAAAGTATAAGCCCGTTTCATCGTTAAAGGGGAAGTGGGAGGCAACGATTACCTGATTGCTTTTGATTGAATGTCCAGTATCCGTCAGAACGGTCGGCGGATCGCCGTCTTCAATCTTCATTGCTGTTGTCCGTTCATAAATGGTGCCTCCACTTTCGAGAATTGTCGAAATGAGAGCAGTTAAGTATTTTAACGGGTGAAACTGTGCTTGATCTTTCATTATCACAGCAGCTTTACAAGGAATGGAGAAAGGGATATTCTCTGCATAATCCCCCCGAATGCCGAGTTTTTGATAGGCTTTCAGTTCATTTTGAATTTTGCTTTTATATTCATCCGTATTTGCGTAGACATAGGCATCCTGTGCAGTCAAATTACATTCAATGGAATGTTCTTCTACCAAGTCTTTGATTAGCTTCATGCCCTCTGCATTGGCTTCATAATAAAGTTTGGCCTTCTCTTTACCATGGTCAGTGATCAACTGGTCATAAATCAAGCCATGCTGGGCCGTGATTTTTGCTGTAGTGTGTCCTGTCGTTCCAGTAAGGATTTCGCCTGCTTCAATCAGTGTGACTTTAACACCTTGTTTAGCTAGTAGATAAGCAGATGTGATTCCAGTAATTCCGCCGCCTACTATTAAGACATCAGTGGTTATATCTGTATCTAGTTTAGAAAAAGAAGGGAAAGTTAACGCACTGCGCCAATAGGGTTCCGGAAATCGGGGAAGGTCTGTATTTTTTTCAGTCATTTGAATACCTCCATACAGTTCAGTTAGTGAATCGTCCATTTATTACCATACCCAAATCCGCTATTTATACGCTAATTTTTGTAAGAAGAAATATTAAAAAAATACATTATTTGGTTTGTTTACAAATACGTATACATGTAAACAAAAATAGATATATTGTACACAAATAAGTATACATGTTTACAATCACGTACACATGGCTATATATAAGGTGTATACACATTTGTTCCTATTGTAAACAATTCGACAAATATAGCTACAACTAATGAAGGATTGACTAACGTGGAAACTTTTTCAGCTTCCAGAATCGTGGAGAGGAGGGCCGTTAAATATTTTAAAGGGGTGAAATTGTGCTTGGATCATGGAAGATTTACAAGGAAAGGAGAAAGGGATTTCTTCTGCATAATCCCCGCGAATGGCTAGTTTCGATAGGCTTTTAGTTCTTTTGGAATTTTACTTTTATATTCATCCGTATTTGCGTAGACATAAGCATCCTGTGCAGTCAAATTACATTCAATGGAATGTTCTTCTACCAAGTCTTTGACAAGCTCATTCCTTCTGCATTGGCTACATAATATAGTTTGGCCTTCTCTTCACCATGTTTTAGTGAACAAACAAATCGTAAATCAGGCCATGCTGTGGTGTGTCCCATTGTTCCGTTAAGGATTTCGCCAGCCTCTATCAGTGTAACTTTAATACCTTGTTTAGCTGAGTAATCCCTGTAATTCCGCCGCCTACAATTAAGACGTCAGTGGTTATATCTGTATCTAGTTTAGAAAATGAAGGGGAATTTAACGAACTGCGACAATAGGGTTTCCGAATTTGGGAAGTTTCTGTATTTTTCTCAGTCATTTGAATACCTCTATACAGTTCATTAGTGAATCGACCATTTATTACCATAACCAAATTCACTAATTATAAGCTTATTTTTGTAGGGGGAAAGATCAATTAAAAATACAATATATGGTTTGTGTACAAACACGTATACGTGTAAACAAAAAAAGATGCATTGTGCACAATTACGTATACATGTGTACAAACACGTATACGTAGCTATATATAAGGTGTATACATATTTGTTCCTATTGTAAACAATTTGAAAACAATTCGACAAATATAGCTATTACTAATGAAGCATTGACTATCGTGGGAACTTTTTCTATCCTTAAAGGGAATGCTTCACTAATTTTTTTTCTATAAAAAAGGGGATGTTTTTAGATGAGTTCTAGAATCGCAGCAGTAGACGTAGGAAATGATGCTATCAAAGCTATTTTTGGAAAGCTAGAGTCTGAACTATATATACCAAATGTCATTGCAAAAGACATAGAGGACCGTCCGGTCATTGGGATTGAGGAACTTAATGAAAAAAACCCATTGGAAGGGATTCATATTAGGGTCCATTCACCGGCTCTGCAAGACAATAATGCGATTTATCGCGTTGGGAACTTGGCGACAAAAAGTGATAATCCTACAGAACTGGATTTAGGAAGCAGTAAATCGGAAGAAGATCAAACATTAGTCATGCTTTTTGCGGCTCTTGCATTAGACGCTGCCAAGTTGGGGGACAACGATACATTCAAAAAAGTGAATAACGTTGTGGAAGCCAACTATACGCTTGGAACAGGGTTGCCACTTCGGGAGGTTAAAGAAGGGAAAGACGTCGGTTACCGCTCGAAATTACTTGGTTCAGTCCACCAGGTGGAATTTTTAATTACTCCTAAATACCAAGGCATGAAGGTTAATATCAAATTCGATGAAGTGAAAGTCTATCCAGAGGGCTTCGCTGCATACATAAATTTGGTCATGGATAAAGATTTGAATATCATTAACCGTGAATTAATAGATAGAAGAATACTCATTCAGGATATCGGTGGATTATCGACGGATATCGCTGTCATTAAAAATCGTAAAGTTGACGATGACAAAGCGCAAGGATTCAACTTAGGAGTAGCTGAGGCCCTTGAATCGATTCGTGAAGAAATCAGGAAGAAACATGGTGTCGAGCTGGATAGCAGGCGCGACGTCGTTGAAATCATCACGAAGAAAAATGATCGCAATCATATTATGGTTCGCGGAAGCAGGACAAGCGTCCATGATATCGTCGACCGCATTTTAGGTGAACTGGCCAAAAAGCAATATCGTCACCTGCGCAACGTATGGCAAAAAAATTCCCAAACGGAAATCTGCTATTTTGTAGGCGGGGGATCGATTGTCCTGAAAGATTACTTGAAAACATTGAATCAAAATTTTGATGGCTACAATATAGACTTTTTCGAAGATGAACGGGAAAGCGTTTGGATGATGGCAAACGCCTATTATAAATTGATTTCGGATTATAATCGCCGGAATTCAAAGGAACAGAATCAGTCCCAGCAAAAGAAGAAAGAACAAAGAACGGGTTCTATTAAATAGGTGAGAGAATGAAAAAAACAGCTTCTTCTGAAATTAAAAGAGGACAAGCCATCACTTTTCGTATCCCTTCAGATGTATCAGATTATACGTTAAGACAGCTGCAGAAATTGAAGGAAACGGAAAGAAGGAATTTTTCCAGTAAAATTGCCGAGTATGTTCTCGATGGAGTCGGGCAATCCACCCATCAGGATCGGGAAATGATTGCCCTGCCCATGCCGAACAAGCTAAGCAAATCTCAGCGTGATTGGCTCAAGCATTCCCACTCAGAAGCTATGCTTGGAACGATTATGTACAACCTTTTATCCGATCCTTTACGCGCTACCGCCTTGCTTGCCTCTTTGAACAGTAATGGATCGAATGAGGAATATATGCAGGTTGAGCTTGAAGAAAAGGAAGTGGAGGAGGTCAAGGAAGACTTACCTAAGAAAGATCTGGATGACTTTGATTGGAATTTGGATGAACCCTCACAACAAGAGGAAGAAACCGAACCGGAAGAGGAAAATCTTGACGATCTCCTGGGTGATTTTCTTGATCAAATGAACCAGTAAATATGTACGAGGATATCTGACGACAAGTTGGATATCCTCCTTTTTCTTTTGCGGGGGCTATAAGAATGATACATACCCCGTTAAATTAGACATAAAAAAGAAGCTGCAGCCTTTTCCCAGTAAACAAACGGGGAAAGGCTTTTTCTTTTGAATGACAGATGTCCCCCTCGTAATCGCCGGACACATTCCTTATAAAGCACTCATCAGCCGGCCATTCACTTTTCAATAGCCACGCAAGAAGGTTTGTTTTCCCCAATCACAATCCGATTTACCCCTTTATTCCATATTCGATTGAAGGTTTTTTTGATGGAAAAATTGTCGAATTAGCCGTGCGTTTAAGCAACTGTTTCAAGATTAACACATGTTATTTTGATTTTGAGAAATGCACATCTCACATCCCATGTAACATTAGATATGCACCCCTCCTTTCTAGGTCGACTATGGTGTCCTTGTGATCGGCCACTGGAATATGTAAAACAACTGTCGAAAAATGAATAAAAGACATGGGAGTTTTCAGATGAAACAATTATATGAAATAACAGGAATATTTACCGTGTTTATCGTGGCATTCTTCTCCTTCCAGTCAACTGCCGTCGGGGCAAACGAGGTCTGCGGTCCCACAACGGGAACCGCGATTCAATTATTGGACAATAAAGGGAAGTTAAAACAAACGCTGTCACTAGACGCGAACTATTCCGCCACAACGATCCGGACGATCCTTAATAATGCCATTACGAGGGTTTCAGCCTATCCGCAAGATCAATCGAATGGGAAAAGGGGAACGGTCCGTTTGTCAAAAGGCCAGTTCACGGCGAGTGCCTTTATTGCGATGAAAGAAGGGGTCATTTTAGAAGGGACGGTGGAGAATGAAAGACCCGTCACCAAAATGTGTACCCATCCCTCAAGCGATTCTGTCACCATTAAAATCATGGTGGGCCATACTGGTGTCAAAAACCTGATACTCGATGGAAAACGACGGACGGAGGATCCCCAAACTGGGGAACCGAGGAACTATTATGAGGCAAGGAACAGGGGCATTGAGGTTACGGCAATCGATCAATCCAAATCCACTTCGGATTTGGTGTCGGTCTATTCGACTGTGAATGATTTGCAGAGGCTTCAAAATATCCTGATCGAAGATGTTCAAATCACTGGGTATGAGGGGTATGGCATTTACTTAGAACATGTGAATGGAGTCACGATTAAAGGGTCTGATTCAAGGAAAAGAAACAAAATGATCATAAAAGATATTGGTTATGCAGGCATCGGCGGGTATTCTGCGAGTAACGTGACTGTAAGGCATGCGACAGTGAGAGATCTTGGGCCTGGGGCGACGGTGGGCAATACCAAACAAAGCTATGGTATCGCCTTTAGCCACCGGAAAGACAATGCGGGAGATGCAATGATTCAATCAAAGTTCCCGCGAAGTGACACAATCGCAGTGGATGGGAATGTGGTGGCGAATAACCCTGGATGGGAAGGGATTGACACCCATTCAGGCCATAATGTTTCCTTCACGAATAATGTCATCTTAAACACGCGTTTTCCAATCATTGTCGGCGGAATGGATTACAGGGGAGGGGATATCTCAGCTTATCCACCCGGCAATATTACGATTGTGGGGAATAGAATCAATGGTGAATCTTTTAATGATTATGCGTATTACGATATAGATAAAAATGCAACAGTCAGCGAACGAGGCATTACGGTCAACGGAACGCAATTTCATGATCTTAATGAAACAGAGATGGGATTCCTGCAAACGGTCGTGATTAGAGGCAATTATGTGAATAATGTCCGGGCTAATGTTGAGGAATGGGGAGGCATCAGTATTCATGTGACCAAAAATGCCCTTATTGAAAGCAATATCATTGAAAATAGCTTCAACAATGGTATCGCGATTCTTAGTTCCAACAAGTTCACCAAGCTCCAAGGAAACATCATAAACCAAATTCATAAATCCGATGGAAAGTTTATACCAGCGGGCATTGGTATCAGAGGGTCTCATAATAATGGCAACCCTACAAATGACTATGCCATTACCTCTTTGAACATGAAAAATAACGTCATTGAAAGGGAGAACATATTTACCGAAGTTGAGCATGAAATCCATGTACAAGACAAAACGGTTTACAACCGCCTGGATGACTGGATTGTCATCTCGGCCTTCCTTGACTGGAACAAACCTAATGTGAAGAAAAAAATCATGCAAGATGGTGAAACCCATCTGATGTACTAAAAAGCAAGGGTAAGGAATGGCTGTACAAAATTCTAGTGGGTTTCAAAGTTAAAACGGCCCATTCTAAAGAAGGGACAGGTCTCACCTTATTTAAGTGTTACATTTGTTTTCTGGGGCTAATGCAATAGGCAAAGTATTCATCTGTAAGTTAAATTGAATCACATTGGGTAAAAGAGGAAGTGAAAAAGTGAAGATTCTTTATTTGCATCAATATTTCAATACCAATAAAGGCAGTACCCGATCTTATGAAATAGCTAAATTTTTAGTCTCTAAAAATAATAAAGTCACCATCATCACCGGCAATTCCATAGATTCGCGTGAGGGAATTAAGATCATATCAACCAAAACTAAATATAAACAAGAATATAGTTACCTAAAAAGATTATTATCGTTTATTCATTATATGTATAAGAGTTTTTTTATTGGGGTGAAGGAGAAAGGGGTAGACGTAGTTTATGCTTCCTCGACTCCTTTGACAATTGGATTGATAGGTATGCTTCTTGCGAAGGTAAAGCGCAGCGAATTTGTGTTTGAAGTAAGGGATTTATGGCCAGATATACCTATTGAGCTGGGAATCATAAGACATGAATGGTTAAAGAGAATTTTATTGAAGCTAGAAAGCATGATTTATTCTTCAGCTGATAAAATCATCGTGCTTTCGCCTGGGATGAAAGAAGATTTATTGAAAAAAGGAGTTAAACCGGAAAAAATTTCGACGGTTACTAACTTTGCGGATATAGACTATTTTTCACGGATTTGTTCCGAGGATAAAGAAAAAGCACTGGATAAATTAGGGTTAAAAGCGAAGTTTATCTGTTTATATGCGGGTACATTAGGATTTATCAATAATATCGATTATATTTTACAGCTTGCTGAAAAGACGGATGACCCAGATATTATCTATCTAATTGTAGGGGATGGAAAGGAAAAAGAGCGCTTAATTCAAGTGAAAGAGAGCAAAAAATTAAACAATGTTATTTTCTTAGATCAGGTATCTAAAAAAGAAGCGTGCTTATTAATGGCCGTATCTCATATAGGTCTGTGTTTTGTACGGAATCATGAAATATTGGATAGGAATAGTCAAAATAAACTTTTTGATTTTTGGGCAGCCGGAAAACCAACATTAATAAACTATAAAGGCTGGCAACATGGGGTTATGACAAAATATGATGCAGGTCACGGTTTTGAATATAGTGAACTATCAAAGATGATAGAGTATGTAAAATCAATTAAAAGTGACAAACAAATGTATCTGAAAATACAAGAAAATATAAAGAAGTTAACCTTAAATTATGAGAAAACAAAATTGATTTCAAAACTAGAGAGAACACTGTCGAAATTGGTTGTTAATAATCATTGAATATTTAAGTGTTTCTCTTGAACGATGGGTCGGTCATTCAGAATTATATATTGTCTGCTTCTCACTTTACTTGTAATGAAAGATCTAATTTTGGAATAAAGGATGGAGTTCCATGGAGAATATCGTAAATACGAAGCCAGTGATAACAGGTTGGGTAAAACGGGAATACCTTAAGAACATTGAGCACATTTTGGATTCTGGCAGGTTAATTTTAGGTGAGTATACTCGGAAATTTGAAGAAAGCGTCAGACAATACAGTGATTCTAAGTATGCTGTCGCACTTTCTAGTGCCACGGCAGCCATTGAAATTATTTTAAAGTACCTAGATGTTGAAGACAAAGAAGTGATCATGCCAAGCAATACGTTTATTTCTCCAGTATATGCGGTGAAAAATGCGAAAGGAAGAGTCGTTCTTTGTGACATTAATTTAGAGGATTTCAATTTGGATTTAAATAGTCTGAAGAACGCCGTGACTCCTAAAACGAAAGTTGTCCTAATTACGTATATTGCCGGAAAGATCCCTGATAACATCTTTGAAATTAAAGAGTTTTGTGATGCGAATGATCTTTATCTAATCGAAGATGCTTCACATGCTTTTGGTGCCACTATAAATGGAAATAAAGCCGGTACAATTGGATTTGCTGGGGTGTTTTCGATGTACCCTACTAAAATTGTTACAAGTGCCACAGGCGGTGTCATTACATCGGATGATATAGATTTAATCAAATACTGTGAGTTGTTAAGGCACCATGGGAATGAAAATGGTGCAGTCAATCAAGTATTATCCGGTGACATGCTTCTTAGTGAATTTAATGCATTGCTTGGTTATCTGCAAGTTCAGGAAGCTTATGGGATGATCCAGGTCAGGCAGGAAATCTTCCATTTTTATAAAGAGAATTTAAAAGATATTTTTCAAGAACACGGTCTTTACTTCCAAGCTTCATCTGACCACAATGAATCTTCATTTTATAAAATTATCGTCATGTCTAAAAGCAAAGAGCAATGCGAAACATTTAAAAAGCATTTAAAAGAGTATCATATAAGCACCGGGCATTGTTATGGGGTCCCATTACATTTACAGCCCACATTGCTAGAGGAATATCCCCTTGCATCTTTCCCGAATGCCGATAGATTTCGTGAATCTCATTTCACGCTACCTTGTCACTTGGATTTGTCTGATGAGGATCTGAAATACATTGTAGCGAAATGTAAACAGGTAGTGGAACATGGCGATTAAAAATAGGATTGGAGTGGTGGGGTCAGGTCCAATAAGTTGTGCAATGATCGATGCCATTAATGAAAGTTCAAATGGAGAGGTAATAGGAATTTGGGGAAGAAGATTCCATCTTGCTAAAGAGCTCGCTAAAGAAAAAGGAGTTTCTAAAGTTTATGGATCCCTGAATGAAGTTTTTGAAGATGATGAGATAGATACTGTTTATATAGCCACTCCAAATGCCTCCCATTATGAACCAGCGATGGCAGCCATTGAGCATGGAAAGAACGTTGTTGTGGAGAAAACGGCATTTATGACAATCGATCAAGCCAATCGAGTTTTCCATGCTGCAGAAAAACAAAATGTTTTTGTATTTGAGGCAGTAAGATCCATTTATGAACCTAACTTTCAAATTTTAAAGAATGCTATTAAAAAGTTAGGGAAAATTCATGGGGCAACCCTAAAGTATCAAAACTATTCTAAGCAGTATTCGGCCCTATTAAAAGGGGGAAAAGCTCCACTTTTCGATGAAAATCATGGTGGCGGCACATTAAGAACAATTGGAATTTATCCTATTTATATTGCCATTCAATTATTTGGTGTTCCCGTTAAAAGTTTTTATTTTAAACAACTGATCGTAAAAAACATTGATTTAGGCGGCACGTGCATTTTTGAATATAAAGATTATAAAATAACCATGTTGATTTCAAAAATTAACTTAACGAATGATTCAATATCGGAAATTTACGGAGAGAATGGAACATTGCGTTTTCACTCGTTATACGATATTCGAACGATTAGTTACCGCAGTATCATTAATGACATTGAAGAAACGATAAGTGAACCTATTAGTGATAATAGTTTGCTTTATGAAATCACTGAATTTTCGGAATGTATTTTAATGAAAAATCGAACAGCGTACAGGGAACAAAAGAACATTACACTTAAAGCGATATCTATCATTGAACAAGCTTTAAATGGAGGAACATTATGAAAAAAATATTGCTAATAACAGCACACCCAGATGATGCGGAAATTAGTATGGGCGGTACCATTCGTAAGCTATTGAACCAAGGACATTACATTATCAACATCATATTTTCCATCCCTTCGAATATCAAGGTCAGGAAACAAGAGGCAATGGAGTCATCAAAGAATTTCGGATATGAGGTACGGTTTTCTATGTACTGTGAGGGTAATAACGTTGAGGATATTCCTCTTCATAAATTAATAAAAGAGCTCGACAATATCATTGAAAAGATGAATCCAGACGAAGTCTACACACATTGGATGAATGACAGTCATCAAGATCATCAAAAATTATCAAAGGTCGTAAGAAGCTGTTTTAGGAAAAAACAATTTACCCTATATGAATTCGAACAAATTAATCAAAATAATAACATCGCTGCCAATCAATTTCACCCGAATATTTATAGTGATATTACAGAGTTCATGGAAGATAAAAAACGTATGATTACCTTGTTTCAATCACAGCTGACTGGTTATATGGGTCATTATTTAGTGAATGCAGAGCATATCGGCAGTTGGAGGGGTTCCCAAGTGAATTGTAAATACGCGGAGACATTCCTATTAGTTTTTTCGAAAGGGGTTTTGTAGGTGGGAAGAAAGAAGATAGTCGCAATTCACCAGCCTAATTTCCTGCCTTGGATTAGTTTGATTCATAAGGTTTTCCAATCGGATGTTTTTATATATTTGTCGGATGTAAAATACTCTTCAAGTAATTTTCAAAATAAAACATATATTCTAGGTGCTGATGGAAAAGAGTCAAGGCTAACTGTACCAGTTCAAAAAAAGCCTGAAATGTTACATGAAAAATTAATCAGTTATCATTCCCCAAATCAAAAATGGAAAAGGAATCATTTGAAACAAATCTCGGAAGTTTATAAAAAAGCCCGGCACTTTCAAGATTTTTTCCCGCTGTTGGAAGAAGCATATCAAAAAGAACATGCTTTATTAGTCGATTTAAATATTCATTTAATTGAATTGATCTTAAATTACTTAAACTATGAAGGAGAAACACACCTTTCCACTGATTTTAATACATCCTTTGGAAAAACACAGAGATTAGTCAGCTTACTTAAGCAAACCGGTGGTACATGCTATTTAAGCGGGAAAAGCGGTAAGGATTATTTGGAAGAAGAATTGTTTCGTAAAGAAGGAATTGATCTCATCTATCAAAATTTCATTCATCCTGTCTATTATGTGAAAAATGAAAAAGAATGCGTAAAAAATTTATCGATTCTTGACTGGATCATGCACTATCCGGCGGATCAAATAAAAGAAACATTAACTGAACGGATCAATTAGGCTAATCTGAAAACGTAAATGAGTATATAAAATAGAGATGTGGCGTGGTTTGAAAATATGAAAATAAAAAATGAATTTATAAATAAAATCCTTTTATTATTAACAGGTAATTCAATTGCACAGCTTATTCTATTTGCAAGTTCGCCCATACTGACAAGAATATATAAACCAGAAGATTTTGGTGTGTTTTCAACCTATACGTCCCTTTTGGCCATTCTCATGTCATTTTCATCTCTTTGTTTAGAAAAGGCGATTCCTTTAGAAAAAAACCATAAGAATACGGTTCACTTGATGTACATTAGCATGTTTACGATTGCCGTTGTTTGTATGCTGAATATTATTTTAAGCCTTTTTAATCTGTCGTTATTTCATCTTTACGGGATTAAGACAACTATTAGTAATGACCTTTTGCTTTCAAGCGGTCTATTTTTTGCAGGTATATACCAAATGTTGCTTTACTGGTTGGTGAAAGAAGATAAGTTTAAAGGTATAACTCATTCTAAACTGCTTCAATCGATTAGCAATGTAATAAGCCAGTTCTCGCTTACATCCATTAATCATCTTTCACCAGGAATGGGTTTAACTGCAGGAGATATAATTGGACGGGGAATTACGCTTGTGTACATTTGGCGATTTTTCTTAAAGCAGATGCATTGGCCGAAAGTGAACTATAGAAGAATTGGGTATTTGTTTAAAAAGTATGAGGATTTCGCTAAATACTCCACGTGGTCAACACTATTAAGTTCTTTATCCATGCAAATCATATTTTTGTTATTAATGCGCCTATACGGACCTGAAGTGACAGGTTATTTTTCCATGGCCTCAAAAACGGTAGGTCTGCCCATTACGATGGTGGGAGCGAGTATTTCACCAGTATTCTACGCCGAAGCGTTAAAAAGCATTACAAATGATCCTCGAAGAGTTTTGAAATTATATAGAAGCATCCTTGCTAAGTTAGCGATGGCAGGTATACCGTCACTGATACTGCTTGCTTGGATCGCCCCAGGGCTCTTCAGCTTTGTTTTTGGTGAAGAGTGGCGTGTTTCCGGTGAATATGTGACGTTGATGTCATTTATGTTTATAGGTCAAGTGATTGTCATACCAGTTTCCCAAATATTGTATTTGATCAAAAAACAACGGACTCAGCTTTTATGGGATGTTTCAAGGCTGTTACTGTCATCTATTGGAGTATTAGTCATTTTCATTTCAGGGGGTTCAGCTGAAACAGCCATTTTATACTTTAGCATTTGTATGGGGGCCAGCTACTACTTTTTTGCTCTCCTTGGCTATAGGGCGATACATTCCATAGATCGAGAGGATAACCTAAAAAAATGAAGCTGATTCAACTGGGTCTGGTAGGAATATACGTCTGGTTACTGGATATATCCTACGTTTACTTTATTTCCCCTGAATATGCTTATATGGGGTTTATATATCGACAACATCCAAGTGTAGTCATGATAGCAATTTCCATGTTTTTTATTATATTGCCAGCCATATTCATAAAAAAGGAACTGGATAAGCCGTCGGAACTCGTTTTCTGGATTTTGTATTTTATTGTCTATATACCGGTAGTATGGGTTCCGAACTATTTATTTACGCTGCAGCCTGATTTTATATATACGAATGTTCTTTTGTTTTTTTGTTTACTTATCATTGGAAATGTAAATAGATTGCCAGCCATGAAGGTTAACCCTCCTAATGTTAATCTAGGTCTATTAAAAATCATTTTCGTTATAACATTATTGAATTTTTTTCTTTACATCTTCAAGGTTTCGGGCGGAATTAGTCTAAAGCCTCCTATAAATTCTGAGGATATCTATGATAAGCGAATGACCTTTCGAACAAAACTAACCCCTCTTGCAGGCTATATTATACAGTGGCTTGCAAAAGTATGTAATCCATTAATCGTGACCATTGGTTTATGCAAAAAAAAATATATCTATGTGGTTATCGGACTAGGGCTGCAATACCTTTTGTACACCGTCAATGGCTTGAAATCCACCCTTTTATCGACTGGATTATTAATCATTGTATTCATTGCTTTTCGGAAGAAGGGAAGGAATTTCTCCATTCTTTTTTGTGTAAGTCTTTGCTCGCTGTTAGGTATCAGCATTTTTCTGGATTTTATCCTTGATCAGGCATATTTATCTAATTTGTTTGCCAGAAGGATGATCATCACACCGGGCTTGCTGACAACCTATTATGTAGATTTCTTTTCAACTCATCCAAAAGCCTTGCTGTCGTATGGTATTTTTGAAAAATTCATAGATCCTGTTTATGACAAGAGTCCGCCATACATTATCGGTACAGAGTACTTTGGCCGACCTGAAATGGCAGCCAATGCCAATATGTTCGCCGATGCTTTTGCTAATTTCGGTTATATTGGATTCTTGGTCTATACTGTGATCTTAGCAGCGATATTATGGCTATATGATAGCCTGACGCAAAATGAAAAGTGGCAAGGTGTTGGCATAATCCTGTTTGTTGTACCTGCATGGTGTTTAGCGGATACTGCGCTTACAACAACGTTTGTGACAGGCGGGATGGTTTTTACTTTCGTTATCATGTATTTATTGTTAGGGTCAGATTTACAAAAGGGAGATAACAGATGAAGTTATTTTATAATATTAGTTCGGTGCACCCATGGAATGATACAAGGATTTATTTTCGCCAAGCCTTTTCTTTTGGAGAAACAGGAATGTACAAGGTGAAGCATATAGCGATTGAAAATAACCTGATCCCTGATAATATCCCTGCCAATATAGAAGTTGAACTGTTGGCTAAGCGATCCAGAAAAGGGCGTATGTTAAATTGGATTGCTCTTTACCGGAAAATTAAGAAAGATAAACCTGGTGTGATTCAGTTTCATGATCCGGAGCTGCTGATTTTAATGAACATCATAAGAAGGATTCCCCGTTATCATCCAGTTATTGTTTATGACATGCATGAAAATGTACCAAAAGTCCTTATGAGAAAAAAAATCCCCAAAATTGCATTGAGTATGTATCGTTATTTGGAGAGACAATTGCTAAGGACATGCAACGGGGTCGTGTTTGCTGAAATGACGTATAAAGATGACTATCGATTCTTAACTTGTCCAACAATGGATGTTTATAATTACCCGAAAATTCCTTTAATGAAAGAAAGTAAAGAAAAAGAAGATGTTTTCACCTTTATCTACCTAGGAAGCATCTCTGATATACGTGGCGGGGAAACCATGCTGCTTCTCGCATTAAGATTAGTAGAATTAAAGAAAAAATTTCACATGAG
The DNA here is from genome assembly GCF_002243645.1 of Peribacillus simplex NBRC 15720 = DSM 1321. Classification (NCBI taxonomy): domain Bacteria; kingdom Bacillati; phylum Bacillota; class Bacilli; order Caryophanales; family Bacillaceae; genus Peribacillus; species Peribacillus simplex. The sequence goes on from NZ_CP017704.1 coordinate 2,676,819, forward strand.
GATCATTGGAACGGGCCGTGAAGTATACATCGAAAAATTGAAAACATTCATCCTTGACAACGGCTTAGAAGATTATATCAGTCTAGAGGGTGTAATGGCCTTTGATAAAGCATTCGAATCAATCCAGAAAGCACATGCAGGCATGGCATTTTTAGTTCCTGATCCTAATTTCATGGGTGGTAAAACAACAAAGTGTTTTGAATATATGGCTGCTGGCATTCCATTTATGGTTTCTGATTTTCTTATTCAAGATGTACTGGATAAATGGCGCTGTGGAGTGTCTGTCGATGTAGCAAACATGGATGAAATGGTTCAAAGTGCTGTTCATTTGATGGAATCCCCTGAGGAAGCCGCAAAAATGGGTGAACTGGGGAAGGCCGCATATAGACAAGAATATAATTGGGAGAATGAAGAGGAAAAGCTGCGATCACTGTTCGATAAATTAAAATAATGTTCTTAGGAGGCATATCATGGGTTTATTTAAATGGTTCAATAAATTGGCATTTATTAAAAACTGGGGGAGACTGGGCGGAATCCATGGAATAATCGTCATGTTTGTTTACCGGATAGGCAATATAATTTACTATAAAGTGAACATTCCAATCTTAAAACAGGTATTATGGATTATGTACCGCATGGTAGATTTGTTAATCATAAGACTTTTCCTGAATTGCGAGTTTCCCGGGCAATGTCAAATTGGAAAGGATTTACGTCTGCCTCATGGAGCTAAAGGCGTTCTTATCAACCCATATTGCAAAATAGGGGATCATGTTACGATTATGCATCAAGTATCGCTCGGACAAAATAAAGAAAGTAAAAAAGCACCTATCGTTTGTGATTATGCGTATATAGGAAATGGCGCTAAAATACACGGTGGCATCCGAATTGGCACGAATTCGAAAGTGGGGGCAAATGCAGTTGTTTTGACATCCGTTCCCGATAATTGCACGGCAGTTGGAGTACCAAGTGTGATTAAAGGTAAGCAGATGGATGGCGTTATAAAATAATTGCACGTAAACAAAATAAAGGAGTGTTCAATTAACATGAATTGAACACTCCTTTTTATTTTCCCATGGTGCCCTTTATGAGATGATCAAGCTAGGAAAATAAGTTGATAAAGAAATAGAACGGCAAACATGTACACGAACGGATGAACTTCACGGAATTTGCCTCTTGCCATTTTTAAAATGGGATAGGCGATGAATCCGAGTGCTATCCCGTTGGCGATGCTTGATGTTAACGGCATGGCGACAATGACCAAAAAGGCTGGGAATGATTCATCAAAGTGTGTCCAGTCAATTTCATTAATGCTTTTAATCATCATACTTCCGACGATGATCAAGCTAGGTGCCGTGATTGCCGCTACATTTGAGACAGCACCTATCAGTGGGCTGAAGAAGGCGGTTATTAAGAAAAGGATGGCCACTACCAACGCGGTTAAACCTGTCTTGCCACCCGCTCCTACACCAGCTGATGATTCAACTGAAGCAGCGGTTGGGCTTGTACCGAACATGGCGCCAACAGTAGTGCCTATGGAATCTGCAAAGAAGGCACTGCCGGATTTTTCAAGCTTATTATCCTTCAGCAATCCTGCCTGACGGACAATGCCTAATAAAGCACCGGTTGTATCGAAAAGCATCACAAGCAAAATGGAGAAGACGACGCCATAAAGCCCGTAGTTAATGACATCGGCGATAGATGTGATTGGATTGGCGACTATTATCCCTTCAGGTAATGAAGGGGTGGAAACTAGACCGTTAATTTCCAATTGTCCTGTAAAGAAACCGATTATGGCAGTCACGATCATTCCGATGAATATCGCTCCTTGCACATTGCGAACGATCAGCACGATCGTTATGACCAAACCAACCAATGTAAGTGCCACACTGGGATCCCTGAAACTTCCAAGGGTAACCAGGTTGGATTCATGCTGTGTTACGACACCCGACAAACGAAGTCCGATGAAGGTGATGAAAAGTCCGATTCCGGCACTGATTGCATGCTTCAAGTTATTTGGGATGGCCTCGATCAATTTTGAGCGGAAAGAGGTAAGGGATAAAAGGATAAAGATAATACCGGTAACAAAGACTGCAGAGAAGGCAACTGTGTATGAAATATCATGGGTTCCCAGTACCGAGTATGCAAAATAAGCATTCAATCCCATTGCCGGTGCTATGACAATTGGGTAATTGGCTAAAAAGGCCATGCATAGGGTACCGATTATTATTGCGATTATGGTTGCTGTAAATGCCTGGTCGAATGGAACACCGGCATCAGAAAGGATCATGGGGTTTACAACGATGATATAAGCCAGTGTTAAAAAGGTTGTAAGCCCCGCAAGTACTTCCGTCTTAATACTTGAATTCCGTTCTTTTAATTTAAACATGCGGTCACTCCTTTTTTATATACAAAAAATCCTTGTAAAAATCTACAAGGAGGAGATGCTTACCCTTTTTCAAGTAAGTAGCTCGATATATGGATAATAAATCTAATAAATTATATTAGAAAAATAACTAAAGTACAATAGGATGAAAAATTTTAAGGTACAGGTTTTCTCGAAAATAGATAATGATATACTAACAAATAGCTTAGACTAAGGAAAATGACATAAAGTGAAGGAAGCTGTTACCATTAAAGTGGATTTACCAGTCAATTAAATGAAGAAATTCAGAAAGTAGGCCCATACATGACAGAATTCATCGACCTTGGCGTCAGCCCGGCGATTAACATGATATTAAAGCAAATAGGAATATCCGCCCCTACCCCAATTCAGGAGAAATCGATACCAGATATCCTTGCTGGAAGGGATGTCATCGCGAAGGCGCAGACGGGAACGGGGAAGACTTTGGCATTTTTGCTGCCAATCCTTGAAAAAGTCGATCCCGCCGCATCCCACATACAATCACTGATCGTCACGCCAACTAGAGAATTGGCTTTGCAAATCACTGCTGAATTGAAAAAATTCGCTAATGAAATCGAAGGACTTCAAGTGCTTGCAGTTTATGGAGGACAGGATGTCGAGCAGCAAATGAAAAAGCTGACAAGAAACATTTCCGTGGTGGTCGCCACGCCAGGCAGGTTATTAGATCATTTACGAAGAGGCACCATCGATCTATCACAAACTCAAACACTCGTGCTTGATGAAGCTGATCAAATGCTTCATATTGGATTTTTACCAGAAGTGGAAGAGATCATGGGACAGCTTCCAGAGGAGCGCCAAACGTTGCTCTTTTCAGCGACGATGCCTGAACAGGTGCATCAATTGGCTAAACGTTACATGACTAAACCATTAACTGCCGCTGTGAAGGCTGAGCAAGTAACAGTCGAGAAAATCAGGCAGCTTGTCATCGAGACGACCGATCGTGCCAAACAGTCTTCACTAATTAACATGATCAAAGAAGAACAGCCATACCTTGCGATTATATTTTGCCGTACAAAACGTCGCGTTTCGGTTTTGAATGATGCCCTGAAGGCAGCTGGATTCAATTCTGAAGAACTTCACGGTGACCTTTCACAGGCAAAGCGGGAGCGTGTCATGAAAAACTTCAGAGACGCAAAGCTTCAATATTTAGTGGCAACGGACGTGGCAGCACGAGGGCTCGATGTAGAAGGCGTGACCCATGTGTTTAATTATGATGTCCCCGAGGATGCAGAAAGTTACATCCACCGAATTGGCCGGACGGGCCGAGCGGGTGAGAATGGCTTGGCTGTAACCTTTATAGCAACGAAGGATCTTCAGCTTTTAAGCGATATTGAAAAAGGGATCTCCATGAAAATCGAAAGAAGGACGATTGAAGGAGTGAAAATGTTCCAACCTGATGAGGTGAGGCAAAAAAGGAAGCGTTATGAAGACTCTTCTGATGAGGGTACCCGCCGACCGCGTTCGGGAGGGGGAAGGAAACATCGGGAACGGATAGATACGAGAGGACCGAATCGAGGCAGTCACCGTTCTGTAAATCAAGCTGACAATCGTGAAGTCGAGAGGGAGAAACCACGGGGAGGCCGGATGGAAAACAGCCGCGGACCCAAACGTGAGGATTCACGGGGAAGCCGTTCGGAAAACGGTCGTGGACCTATACGTGAGGATTCACGGGGAGGCCGTTCGGAAAACGGCCGCGGACCAAGGCGAGAGAATCCGCGGGGTGGCAGCTCGGAAGATAGCCGTGGACCAAAGCGTGATAATCCACGAGGAGATCAAAGAGATAGCCGTAGATCTACTAGTACACAAGGTCCAAGTAATCGCAGGGGTGGATCTGGCAGTAGCCCCAATAGAGGGAGAAACCGGTAAAAGGGGGCGACGGGAGTGGAAAAGCCTTGGTTGGCAGAATATCCAGTTTCGCTGGAGCTCGCAGGGAAATTGATCATGCTGCAGTTTCCGGAAATTGAGTTGAAAGAGATCAAGCAACTTGGGGAGGGTTTCGATAACACGGTCATACAGATCAATGGGGAATTTGTATTCCGTTTCCCCCGCCGCCCTATTGCAGTTACGTTGATTCAGGTGGAAAATCAGCTTTTGCCATCCATTGCAGGCACTTTGCCACTTGATATCCCTGAACCGATCTTTTTTGGGAAACCAAGTACCCTGTATCCTTATCCTTTTACCGGTTATAAAATGGTAATGGGATACTTGCCTGTAGAAGGATCTTTGGCAAATAAGGTCGAATCGGCAAAAAGGTTTGCCCATTTTTTGAAAGTCCTTCACAGTTTCCCTGTGGAAAGGGCTATGCGTTTAGGTGTACAGCCTGATGGGATGATGAGGCTTGATGTATCCTATCGAAAGAAATTGCTAATGGAAAATGTCTCAAATCTATTAAAGCTAGGATACTTTGAACAGGCGTATGCGGTTAAGGATTTTGTTGAAGAGCTAGGAGAATTGGATGTTCAGCATCCGATTTCACTCGTTCACGGAGACATTCATATCCGGAATGTTTTACTTGATGACGAAGGCGTCCTTGCAGGTATCATTGATTGGGGAGATGTTCATGTCGGGAATCCAGCCATTGATTTCTCCTTTTTATACAGTTATTTCCCAAAAGAGGCGCGCCGAGGCTTTTATGAAATCTATGGTCAAATCGAAAAGGAAACAGAGAGCTTAGCCCGGTTCAGAGCCATATTTATGCTTGTTACATTACTCGTTTATGGCATAGACCGCCATGATGAAGAGCTGATTGCCATTACGAGTACCGGTTTGAAATTTGCTATAGAAGAATAATTGTCATGTTCTTTTGATGTTTAGGAGGTTCATATGAAGGCAAGTTATTATCATTCAATCACATTAATGGCGAACATGTTGGATCAAGCTAATATTCCATACCAATATACAGGTCGATCTGCTCTGTTCGTGCAAGGAGTGGATATTGATCAGTATAAGAACATCGATATTGATGTACAATGGGATGTCTTTAATGAGGCTTTAAATCTTTTTTCTGAATACTCCCCAACAAAGCCTGAAAGAAGTCCTGAGACTGCTTTCTTTCTAATGGATGTCGAGGGGGTTTCTGCCACTGTTCATTGCCGGTTTAACACGACTATTAAAACCGACCCTTATCGTTTGCCTATAAAGATGGGGGATATGGAGGTTTGGTGCAGGTCGTTATACAGTTATTTATATGACGAAGAAATGAGAAAGTACAGTATCGAGATTCATGCTTATTTATCTGCCGAGCAGCAGGGGTTCACAGCGGAAAATGAACAGGCGTGGAACCAGAACAATTATTTAGCGCTTGTCAATCGTTATGGAAATCCCGTGGAATTGGCATCAAAAATCAAGCAAAATCCAAAATGGAGACTGCACCCTTTTTATAAATATATGGGAGATATATCCGGTGAAAAAATTACTCATTTGATGGGATCGAACGGTGTTAAAGCAGTTGCCCTCGCCATATTGGGAGCTGAAGTGAAAGTTGTTGATTTTTCCCAGGAAAACGCCATGTTTGCAAATGAGCTGGCCAGTGGGGCAAATGTCTCCATCGAGTATATCGTTTCGGATGTCCTTTCACTATCATCCGAGCATGAATCAGGGGATCAGGATTTGGTATTAATGGAGCTCGGTGTGCTTCACTACTTAATAGATCTGCAGCCGTTATTTGAAAAAATCAAAAAGATGCTGAAACCTGGAGGCCGATTCATACTGCATGAATTTCACCCGATTTCAACAAAACTCATTACTTCAAATGGTAAAAAACATAAAATCACAGGTAACTATTTCGCTCCGGCAATCGAAAACAATGAGGTCGCTTTTTCAAAGCATATGCCTGATGAGGAAAAAGGGAGCCTTTCAAGAGTTGTACAGCGTAAATGGACAATCGGGGAACTTATAACGTCAATAGGTCAATCAGGGCTTGTTATTAAAGTACTCGAGGAAGAACCGAATCATAAAATCCATGATATTGGGCTTCCGAAAACATATACCTTGGTGGCGGAACGAGTTTAAGGATGCAGTCAAAAGTGTTATGCATATAAAAAGGATGTCTCTATGCCTCAGATAAAAACATAAAATTTTAAACAATCAGGAGGAACCTTTTATGAGTAAAATTTATATCATTCATGAAAATGAGGAATGGACTGCCCATTTAACCAAAAGAATGAATGAGTTAGAACTTCCCTATGAAGAATGGCATCTTGATCAGGGTGTGGTGGATTTAACAGAGGAACCGCCAGAGGGCGTTTTTTATAGCCGTATGAGTGCAAGCTCACATACTCGTGGGCACCGATTTGCGCCTGAAATGACAGAATCTGTGCTAGCGTGGCTTGAACAGCATAATCGTACAGTCTTCAATGGGTCACGAGCGCTTCGTTTGGAGGTCAGCAAAGTCAATCAATATACGGCACTGACAAAGGCTGGAATTAAGACTCCGAAAACGATCGCAGCTGTAGGTAAGGAAAATATCATGAAGGCAGCAGAGAAATTAAATGTCGCTTCGTTTATCACGAAACATAACCGTGCAGGTAAAGGACTCGGTGTTCAATTATTTCACTCAGTAGAAGCATTGAAACATTATGTGGAAGGTCCAGAATTCGATGAGCCAGTTGATGGGATTACATTAATTCAGGAATACATAAAAGCGCCGGAGCCATTCATCACCCGTTGTGAATTCGTGGGTGGCAAGTTTATTTATGCGGTAGAGGTTGATACATCCGAAGGTTTCGAGCTTTGTCCGGCAGATGCATGCCAAATTGGTGACTTGTTCTGCCCGATCGGTGAAGAGGTAGAAGAAAAACCAAAATTTCAAATTGTGCAAGATTTTCATGATCCGATTATTGAAAAATATGAAGCGTTTTTAAAAGCGAATGAAATTTCGATTGCAGGAATTGAATTCATTCGTAACAGCGATGGTGAAATCTACACGTATGACATTAATACCAATACGAATTATAACAGTGACGCTGAGGAAGCAGCAGGCCAATATGGCATGCTTGAATTAGCGAAGTTTCTAGGATCCGAATTGGCGAAACAAAACTTGAACAAATAAAATAATAAAAAGTGATGCTGACTGAAAGGGGGATTTTATAACCATTTCAGTCTTTTTTGACATAAAAAGAAGGTGCCCCGTCTCAAGCGGGCACCCTCTAAATAGACCAAGTTAATTATTGATCGACCATTCCTCAACATCCCATACTTTGGTAACCCAATCTTCATAGAAATCAGGTTCATGGCATACGAGGACAATCGTTCCTTTATACTCTTTCAATGCACGTTTTAGTTCTTCTTTTGCAACGACATCCAAATGGTTTGTCGGCTCATCGAATAACAGCCAATTGCTTTCGGTAAGCATAAGTTTACACAGGCGTACTTTTGATTGTTCACCACCGCTTAAATGGCTCATCGGACGTGTAATGTGCTCGTTTTTCAAACCGACACGGGCAAGAATGGCACGTACCTGGGGTTGGTCCAGATGCGGAAATGCATTCCATACTTCATCTATCGGCGTCGTATTGCCTGCTTTCACTTCCTGTTCAAAATAAGAAGAAAAAAGGAAATCGCCAAGTGATCTTTTGCCGCCTAGAGGATCAATTTTACCTAAAATCGTTTTTAAAAGAGTGGATTTACCAACTCCATTACAGCCGACCACGGCAATTTTTTCTCCCCGTTCGATGGTCATGGACAACTTCGGAAGCAATGGGCGGTCATATCCGATTTCCAAATCTTCACCTTCAAAGACATAACGGCTGCTCGCACGTGATTCTTTAAAGTCGAATGTAGGTTTCATTGCAGTTTCTGGACGATCTATACGTTCCATGCGATTCAATTGCTTTTGACGGCTCTTTGCGCGACCGGTCGTTGAGTAGCGGGCTTTATTTTTTGCAATGAAATCTTCCTGCTTTTTAATGAATTCGCGCTGTTTTTCATATGCGTTAATATGTTGGTTTTTATTTAATTCAGCGAGCTCAAGGAATTTTTCATAAGTTGCCGTGTAACGGGTCAGTTTTGAAAATTCAAGATGGAAAATGACATCGACGACGCCGTTCATGAACTCAGTGTCATGCGAAATTAATAAGAATGCATTAGGATATTCCTTTAAGTAGCTGCTCAGCCAGCGGATATGCTCTACATCCAAGTAGTTCGTCGGTTCATCAAGGAGCAGTACTTCAGGCTGTTCCAAAAGTAACTTGGCTAGTAAAACCTTTGTCCGTTGTCCACCGCTTAGGGCAGAGACATCACGGTCCAAACCGATTGCATCCAACCCTAAACCGCGTGCCGCTTCTTCAATTTTAATATCCAGATTGTAAAAACCGCCGGCTTCCAGCTTGTCCTGAATCTCACCCATTTGTTCCAAGAGTTCTTCAAGTTCTTCTGGAGTGGCCGTCCCCATTTTCTCTGTTACTTCATTCAGTGCTTTTTCCTGCTCGAATAAAGGTAAGTATGCATCCCTTAAGACGTCGCGAATCGATTTACCTTTTGAAAGTATCGTATGTTGATCAAGATAGCCATATTCGACACCAGGTGTCCATTCCACCCGGCCATCATCATGGATAAGTTGCCCTGTAATGATATTCATCATCGTTGATTTCCCGACACCATTTGCCCCGACCAGACCAACATGTTCGCCGGCCATCAGGCGGAAGGAAACATCCTTGAATAAGGTACGGTCGCCAAAGCTGTGTGCTAATTTATCTATAGAAAGTAAGCTCATTTATATTGAACCTCCCAATTAATTTGAAAAAATCCCTACGTTTCATCATACTAAAAACTGCACGGGATTGCTATCTAATCTATTAATTTACATATATGTGGGTACGGGGAGCCCCTCGAAGGGAAATCCTTTAATGTGAACCAATGGATCTAATGCCATGCTGTGCATTATCGCCCTGTCATAAATTATATGAGATAATAGAGGAACCAGTTTAAAAGCGAAAGGATGTTATTATGAGTAAAACAGTCGTACTGGCCGAGAAACCTTCGGTCGGCAGAGATATAGCAAAAGTCCTGAATTGCGGGAAAAAGGGTAATGGCTTTTTTGAAGGCGAACAGTATATCGTCACTTGGGCACTAGGTCATTTGGTCACCCATGCAGATCCGGAATCTTATGATGAAAAATATAAAACTTGGCGCCTTGAGGACCTGCCCATGTTGCCGACTACTTTGAAATTGGTCGTGATCAAGCAATCAGGCAAACAGTTCCAATCGGTTAAAACACAATTGAACCGCAATGATGTCAAGGATGTCATTATTGCAACAGATGCAGGCCGCGAAGGGGAGCTCGTTGCACGCTGGATTCTCGAAAAAGCGAATGTAAAGAAGCCGATTAAACGGCTTTGGATTTCCTCTGTAACGGATAAAGCGATCAAAGATGGATTTAAAAAGCTGAAGGATGGCAAGGAGTATGAAAACCTATTTGCCTCTGCTGTTGCAAGGGCAGAAGCGGACTGGATCGTTGGGATGAACGCGACAAGGGCTCTAACTACGAAGCACAATGCCCAGTTATCCTGCGGCCGCGTCCAAACGCCGACACTCGCGATGATTGCAAAAAAAGAAGAAGAAATAAAACAATTCCAGCCTAAGAAATATTATGGGGTTTCGGCAACGGCAGAATCCAATTTGCGCCTAATCTGGCAAGATGCCCAATCAAAAGATATCCGTACATTTGATAAAACCAAGGCCGAGAAGGTTCTTGCGGCAGTGAAGGGGAAAAAGGCAGAAGTGGTGGAAGTGAACAAAGCTCATAAGAAAAGTTTTGCTCCTTCTTTATATGATTTAACGGAACTTCAACGGGACGCCAATAAGAAATTCGGCTATTCGGCGAAAGAGACGTTATCAATCATGCAGCGTTTATATGAAAGCCATAAAGTCTTGACTTACCCAAGGACGGATTCACGCTTTTTATCAACGGATTTGGTTGATACGCTAAAAGAAAGATTACAGGCTGTCAGCATTAAACCATATGCCCAGTATGCTTCGAGAATCCTGCGCAGCCCGATTAAGGCAAATAAATCGTTCGTGGATGATAGCAAGGTCACTGATCACCATGCAATCATCCCCACTGAGCAAACGCCGCTGCCGGGAAAACTGAGCGACAAAGAATCGAAAATCTATGATTTGGTCGTTAAAAGGTTCCTTGCTGTATTAATGCCACCTTTTGAATATGAACAAACGACCATCACCGCAAAAATGGGGCAGGAGACGTTCATGGCAAAAGGGAAGGTCGTCCTGAAATCAGGATGGAAGGAAGTCTATGATCACCAATTCGATGAGGAAGAAGCTAAAGATGGCCTTGCTGAGCAACTGCTTCCGAATGTTCAAAAAGGTGACAGTTTAACTATTTCGGCTGTGAAACAAACAGAAGGTGAAACGAAACCGCCGGAACCATTCAATGAAGGGTCGCTTCTTTCGGCAATGGAGAATCCCGCTCGCTTCATGGCAGGGGAAAGCAAAGAGCTCATCAAAACTCTGGGTGAAACTGGCGGGATCGGTACTGTTGCAACGCGTGCTGACGTTATTGAAAAACTGTTCAATAGCTTCCTGATCGAGAAGAGGGGAAAGGGCCTTCACGTTACCTCGAAAGGAAAACAACTTCTTCAATTGGCACCTGAAGACTTGCGATCTCCAGCTTTGACAGCTCAATGGGAGCAAAAGTTAACCGCGATTGCAATAGGAAAGCTGCCAAAACAGGCTTTCATCGGCGATATGCGCGCTTACGCCAAAAATATCGTCCATGAAATCAAAAATAGTGACCAAAAATTCAAGCATGATAACGTGTCAGGTACGAAATGTCCTGATTGTGGCAAGCTGATGCTTGAAGTGAATAGTAAAAAGGGAAAAATGCTTGTCTGCCAAGATCGTGAATGTGGCCACAAAAAAGGTGTTTCACGTGTAACAAATGCCAGATGCCCACAATGTCACAAAAAGATGGAAATGCGCGGTCAAGGAGAAGCACAGACATTCACCTGTAAATGCGGTTTTCACGAAAAACTTTCTTCTTACAATAAACGAAGAGGGCAAAATAAAAATCAAAAAGTATCCAAAAATGAAGTCTCCAATTATATGAAAAAGCAAAATAAAGAAGAGCCGATCAATACTGCATTGGCCGATGCCTTGGCCAAACTGAAATTCGATAAATAAAAGAAAAGAGTCCTTCACCTTTAGCTCGATGGTGAAAGGGCTCTTTTTTATGGGCTTATTTGCAAGGAGCAGGTGTGGGCAATTTTTCTTGTCGGCAGGCCTATCTTTCCAGACAACAAGGTGGCCGCTTGATGAAGTGGCGAAATTCATATAAAAGAAAATGACGGCAGAAAGGGATGGAGCGCTCGCTCCATCCCTTTCCATATATCTTCTGTTAAACCTCATTCAGTACGGTGCCATGTAATTCATATTCAAGTGTTTTGTCAGTGTGTGTGTGTTTATCCGAATCTACTCGTATGAGCATACTGAATGGCTGCTGATCACCCGGACTGAAAATTGCTTCATCATTCTCTGGATTCCATAGGCTGTAAATACTCATGATCAGTATCCTCCTCCTTTGGATGAGAAGACTAGTAATTCCCTTCTTGATTATCATCTAACTCTTCAATTGACTCTAACGCTGATCACCGGGACTAAACACCGCTGCGTCATTCTCTTTGTTCCATTGGCTTCTGATTGTACTCATCATGCACATCATCTCCTTTGGTGAGAATGTCTTACAGTATTTGTATACCCGGATGGGACAGGTTAAAACATTTATTTTTAAAAAAGGCAGTATCATAACCAAAAACCCATTATTTATCTGCAGATGTGTATCGACGTAATAAATAAAAACTTGATTAGTTTTCTCACGCTGTTCAACGCCTGCATAAGCCTTCTTATTTTTTGAAAAAGTGATATATTCGCTTATTGAAAGAAGGTGATAGATCACTAACGTAAATAAAAGACGGATGATAAACAGATAAGTATTCCGTTAAATACCTAATGTGCCGTACATATTCTCTTAATGTTCGCTTTCGGACACCTTCAGCAACTTTTGCACGGAGAAAAATATCTAAGGCTTCTTGCAGTGTGTATTCAATCGTGAAACTTTCCGTAGTCTTACTGGCAATTTCCGTTCCTTTAACGATGTTCCACGCTGTTTAATAACGTGTTTTTTCATAAAAAAAAAGCACCTCCAGACATAGAAAAGTAATAGTGAAATGGAATATCACTGTTTCCTACATACAGATGTGCTTTTATCCTACATATAATTTATGGCTTTAACGGTCATACCAACAGAAAAAACCCTGCTATAACACGGAAGAACCGCATTATAACAGGGTTTATAAACTTTAGCGTCCCAGATAGGAATCGAACCTACGACCTACAGCTTAGGAGGCTGTCGCTCTATCCTGCTGAGCTACTGGGACATATATAAAAGTCGACGACTTATTTATTATATTTCTTATAGGCAAACTTTTCAAGCTAATAGCTTATACTTATGAAAAAAAAATCCTCATAAATGCTTAGCGGGTCACTAAGCTCTCATATTTCCCTTTTTTTCATTAAATGGAATACTTTATTATTCATTTGTTTTCTGGTACTATTATACTAGAAAAAAACAGGAGAATGATAGTGGGAAAATATAAAGTTTTATGGATGGTGGCATTGCTGGGGATTTTGATTCTACCTGGATGTTCACAAGGGATTTTAGAGGGTATAGGCACAAAGACGGCTGCGCCGATTGCAGAAGATGACATTGAAGTGGTCGAAGCAGCTGAAAATATGACCGGGCAGGATTTGGAGGAGCAAATCGATACGGAGGACTGGATAACGGCCGAGTCCGCGGTCGAGCTTCCAATATTGATGTATCACAGCATTTCAGAAGGTAATGGCCTTCGGGTTCCAAGAGAGGAATTTCAATTACAAATGGCTTGGCTTCGGGAGAATGGTTACTATACATTATCCCCTGAAGAAGCATTCCTCGTTTTAACCGAGAATTGGCTGCCAAGTGAGAAGTGCGTCTGGCTTACTTTTGATGATGGCTATACAGATAACTACACGGAGGCTTTCCCGATATTAAAAGAAAATGATATGAAAGCAACTGTTTTCATGATCGGGAAGTCCATTGATAAAGGTCATCACCTGACTGAAAATCAAATGGTGGAGATGAGCAGGAATGGGATTTCAATCGAAAGTCATACTATCAACCATTTGGAGCTGAACCGCATGACGGCAAAGCAGCAAGAAGCGGAAATGGTTCAGTCGAAGGAGCTATTCGACCGTATCCTCGACCAGGACACGACAGTGCTTTCCTATCCGGTTGGCCGGTATAACGAAGAGAGTCTCAGGCTGTCAGAAGAAGCTGGATACAAGATGGCAGTCACTACTGAACCTGGGGGGGCTTTAAGGGACCAAGGGATGCATGCCCTGCATCGAGTTCGGATTTCACCTGGGTTATCAGTCGAGGGGTTTGCTTCACTGATTGAAAATGCTTCAAATCATTGAAGGTGGACGGCTCATTTCGTACTTGTTCAGAAAAATCATATAATAATCGATTCTTACATGGTGTATAATGAAGGCAGTGAAAATTATATACATATGAACGATTTGGTGTCTTAATGACTTAAAAGGGAAGTTGGTGAAATGCCAGCGCGGTCCCGCCACTGTATATGGGAGCTGACGGCTGTGTACCACTGTATGAGATATGGGAAGGTGCCGTTGACGATGACCATGAGCCAGGAGACCTGCCAGAATTCGTACACCTGTAACCTACGCGGATGGGAAGGTGTGTGGCAGACCCAAGAGTCCGTAATGATATTGTTGCCATGCAAGCATCTTCCGTTTAACGGGAGGTGCTTTTTGTTTTGGGGGCATCTTCCGGGATTGCGTTTTCTTTATTAGGTGGGAAGAAATTAAATGAAAAGATTGTGGGGAATGAAAATGAAGAAAATTTTTGGTCTGATACTGTTGATGTTGCTTACTGCAGGCATGATGGTTGGCTGCAGTGACGCTACTGATGAAGGAAAAGAAAAACAGCAAACGAATCATGCTCAACACAAGGCTTTCCCGATTACGATTAAAGATGCAACAGGGGAAAAAATAACGATAGAACAAAAGCCGAAGAAAATCGTTTCGTTGATACCAAGTAATACGGAAGTGGTCTTTGCACTTGGTTTGGGTAAAAAGGTCATTGGTGTTTCCGACAATGATAATTACCCGGAAGAAACGAAAGAAATTGAAAAAGTTGGCGGAATGGAAATGAACACGGAGCTGATTGTCTCCATGAAACCTGACCTTGTTCTTGCGCATGCATCAAGTGCCCATAATTCAAATGAGGGTTTACAGCAGCTTAAGGATGCTGGAATAGATGTCCTCGTAGTCAATGATGCACAAAGCTTTGACCAAGTCTATGAGTCTATTGAAATGATTGGACAGGCAACGGGAGAACATGATAAGGCAAAAGAAATCGTTGCGGATATGAAAACGAAGCTCAAGGATATTCAGGAAAAAGCCAAATCCGTAAAGGAAGAGGATAGGAAGACCGTTTTAGTGGAAGTTTCGCCTTCACCGGAAATATACACACCTGGAAAAAATACGTTCATGAATGAAATGCTTAATATTATTTCAGCGGATAATGCTGCTGCTGAATTGGACGGTTGGGCAAAAATTGATGAAGAGTCGATGATTGCTGCAAATCCGGATGTCATCATTACAACGTATGGTTATTATACGAAAGATTCAGTAAGTGAAGTGACGGCCCGAAAAGGATGGCAAGACGTAAATGCTGTTAAGAATGACCAAGTCTTTGATGTCCATTCAGACTTGGTGACCCGTTCCGGTCCACGTTTAATAGAGGGAGTAGAGGAACTTGCCAAATCAGTCTATCCGAACCAATTTGACAACTAAATGGGCGTTTGCTTATTTGATTGCGTTGTTAATTTTGTTATTCGCAATGACGATAGGCATTTCCTTTGGTTCGGTGCCAGTACCGGTTCCCGTACTTATGCAAATAATCGGCAAGGAGATTTTCCATTTGCCGATTTCTGCTGATCCGGATGTTATGCTTACGAATATCGTGATGAACATCCGCTTGCCGCGTGTGTTGCTTGCGGGTTTGGTCGGGGCATCACTTGCGATTGCGGGTGCGGCTTTTCAGGGACTGCTCCGGAACCCGCTCGCTGATCCTTACACATTGGGTATTTCATCAGGAGCATCGGTCGGCGCCGTATTGACAATATTCTTGAATATTTCACTGCCGTTCATCGGTTTATATACTCTTCCGGCACTGAGCATCTTATGCTCAGTGCTCACGATGCTTTGTGTACTGACGTTTGCAAAAAAAATGGATCGATCGATGAAAGTGGAAACGATCATTTTAACGGGGATCATTTTTAGCTCGTTTTTAAGTGCCTTCATTTCATTGATGATTGCGCTGACGGGTGATGAATTAAGACAAATCATCGGCTGGCTGATGGGAAGCGTTTCAATGCGCGGATGGAATTACATTGCAATCATTTTGCCGTTTTTTATCATTGGTTCATTGATCTTGATCATGAATACAAGTGAATTGAATGCGATGACTTTCGGGGAAGACCGGGCAAAACACTTAGGTGTGAATGTTAAGCGGCGGAAAATGTGGATCTTGATAGCCGGTTCGACATTGACAGGGGCAGCCGTTGCCGTTTCGGGGGCGATTGGCTTTGTAGGATTGGTCATTCCTCATTTTGTCCGAAAGATTTGGGGGCCTGACCATAAACATTTACTTCCGTTGTCATTGTTGATAGGAAGCGGATTCTTAATATTGGCGGATTTTGTGGCACGAACGATCATTGCCCCATCGGAACTGCCGATCGGGGTGATCACCTCACTTATCGGGGCACCTGCATTTGCGCTGATTTTATTAAAGAGACGGAGAGAAGGGTAAAAACGGATGCTTGAAGTAAGAGGGTTAACAGGTGGATATCATAACAAAGCTGTTTTGGACTCTGTCTCTTTTGATGTACATAAAGGGGAATTATTCGGGATTCTTGGTCCAAATGGCAGCGGGAAAACGACGCTTTTAAGCATGCTTAGCGGGGTGCTCGATTATAATGGCGGAAGCGTACGGATAAGAGGTAGGGATTTGAAGGATTATTCGTCAAAGCAACTTGCACAGGTCATTGCTGTGCTCCCTCAACATTCCTCATTAGCTTTCTCCTATTCAGTAAAAGAGACGGTCTCACTTGGGCGATATGCCCATCAATCAGGTTGGTTCCATAGTTGGTCCGCAGAAGATGAATCGATTGTCCAACGAGTTATGGAACAAACGGGAGTAGCTGATTTTCAGGATCTTCATTTTGAACGATTATCAGGAGGGGAGAGACAAAGGGTCTTGCTGGCACAGGCACTTGCTCAAGAGCCGGAAATCCTTTTTTTGGATGAACCTACGAACCACTTGGATCTTTCCTATCAAAAAGATCTTCTTGATCTAATGAGGAAAATGGCAAAAGAGCAGAAGTTGACCGTTATTTCAATTTTTCATGATTTGAATTTAGCAGGATTATATTGTGATCGGCTTATGTTGCTTGAGAAAGGGCAGATTCAGGTTGTTGATGTGCCGAACGAAGTGCTCCAACAGGAACGGATTCAGGATGTATATCATACGACGATCGAAAAACATCCACATCCCGCCCTTCCGAAACCACAGATGTTCATCGTTCCGGAAAAGCATGTCCATGATACTATCCCATTGGAAATCGATGGTTCTTATTTGACAGTCGGTCCTGAGATGATTCAATTGGATTCTCCGATCATGCTTAGAACGATGTCTTCTGGAGTGACTGGTTCAGGGACGGGCTGGCATAAATATTTTGTGAATAGGCACGTCCATCATGGCTATGATTGCGAGGACCATCATGTTGAAATGGCCGACTATTTAAAGACTCATGGTTTTGAACCTCAGGAAACGGTAGGGATGATGACAGCTGTCTATCTCGATACGGTTGCTTTCAAGCTACTAAGAGCTGAAGATTTCTCGGTTTTTATTATCGTGACAGCTGGTGTAGGCAATGCCATCGACGCTTCTTTAGCAGACCGGCATTCTTGGAGTTCCGCTCCAGGAACGATAAATACTTGGATATTCGTAAATGGGCATTTGGCAGAAGAGGCTTTCATCCACAGCATAGTTACTGCGACCGAGGCAAAAGTAAAAGCCCTTCATGATTTGCATGTCATGGATAAGGTGACAAATACATGTGCAACAGGAACATCGACAGACAGCATTTTGATTGCGGCAACTCAAAGAGGTGCAAAGCTTCAATATGCGGGCACCATCACTCCGTTAGGGAAGCTGATCAGTCGCGGTGTTTATGATTGTACAGTGGAAGCATTAAAGAATACTCGGAAACGGATTGAGGATTTATGATTTTTCAGCATCTTTTGGCAGTTACGCTGGCGTTTTTCCTTGATCTATTAATTGGTGATCCGCCAAATTGGCCGCATCCAGTCAAATGGATAGGAACGATAATAAGCAAGTTGGATCTGGCATTCAATAGAGGGGCATATAAGAAACGGAATGGACTCTTCATGTTGATCATCGTCTTATCGGCGGTGTTACTGATTACTGGTCTTACCGTCTATTTGGCTTATCGGATCCATCCGCTTGCAGGTATCCTTTGGGAAGCTGTTGTCATTTCTACTACGATAGCTCAGAAGGGCTTGAAGCAAGCTGGGATGGATGTTTGCCTTCCGCTTAATGAACGGGATTTTCCTGAAGCGAGGCTTAAGCTTTCCTATATCGTGGGCCGTGATACTGCTGATCTCGATGAATCCGAAATAGTCAGGGGAACCGTGGAAACCGTAGCGGAAAATACTAGTGATGGGATTACAGCACCGATGTTTTGGGCAGCTATTGGCGGTGCGCCGCTCGCGATGGTATACAGGGCGATTAATACCTGCGATTCCATGGTAGGGTACAAAAATGATAAATATGGGCAATTCGGCTGGGCTTCAGCCAAGCTCGATGATATCGTCAACTGGATTCCAAGCCGCCTCACCGGATTCCTGATGTTGCTGAGCTCGAAATCCAGCCATCATGGATTTGGTGCCAGATGGAAGATATTATTCAATGACGCAAAAAAACATCCAAGCCCGAATAGCGGGTGGTGTGAAGCAGGCGTTGCTGCCATTTTGGGAATACAGCTTGGAGGCCGGAATATGTACAAAGGAATTGTTTCCGACCGTGCGAGGATGGGAGTTCCGCTTGTTCGATTGGAAGCAAAACATATACCAAAAACGATTACCATCATGCATCGGTCATCTTTTCTATTTCTACTGATGCTATGGCTAGGGGGACTTATTCTTGACATTACCTTCTCATGGCTCTAATCCTCATTATCTTTACGAAGCACTGGAAATCGAAATGCCTGAATCGGTTCTCGACTTCAGTGCTAACATCAACCCATTGGGCCCGCCTTTACGCATAAAGGAACAGTGGTATGGTTTTTTTGAAGGAATCCTTCAATACCCAGATCCGCATGCCATTGAACTGACAAAATCAATTGCAAAAAAAGAAGCTCTTCCTGAGCAATCCGTTTTGATGGGGAACGGTGGTGCTGAAATAATCATGTTGGTAGCGAACGGATTAGCCAATCAAAGGGTGCTAATCATTCAGCCGGCATTTGCGGAATATGCTGAGGCTTGCTTGGCAGCAGGATGTAAGGTCGATTTTCACCAGCTTGATGCTCCTGAGTGGCAATTGGACTTGGATCGTTTGATTCCCCGATTACCCGAATATGATGCAATTTTCTTATGTACGCCTAATAATCCGACGGGTGTTTCATTTAAGCGGGATGCAGTTAAGGAATTGATCATGGAATGCCAAAAAGCGGATTGCCTGATTGTCCTGGATGAGGCCTTTTATGATTTTACGGAAGATGCCTTTAGTTATGCTTCTTTAATCAATGTATTTCCACATTTACTCATTCTAAGATCAATGACTAAAATCTTTGCAATTCCGGGTTTGAGACTAGGCTATTTGCTTGCGGCACCTGACATCATAAAACGGGTAAGAAATTATAAACCTCATTGGAGCGTCAACCATGTGGCACTTGAAGTAGGGAAAATCTGTCTCGCAGAAGAAGCCTATATGAAAAAAACAAGAGACTACATTGCATTGCAAAAGCAAAAACTATTCCGGTTTTATGAGGAGCAAGGGTTGAATGTCTCCGATAGCACAGTTAATTTTTATTTGGTTAAAGATGAATCCTTATCCCTTTTCCCCTTTTTGCTAAAAAAAGGAATTGTACCGCGCCATACCTATAATTTCCCGGGTTTGGATGGAAGGTGGCTTCGGTTTGCAGTGAAGAGTGAACATGATAACGAAGCACTGATGGAGGGGGTAAGACAGTGGAGAAGGCAAGGCTCTGTTTTATAACCGGGGGTGTCCGTTCCGGAAAAAGCAGCTTCGCAGAAAGAAAAGCCCTGGAGTATGCACTCCAAATGGATGGGAACTTGCATTACCTCGCCTGTGGCCGTGTCAGTGATGTTGAAATGGGTGAACGCATCCTTAGGCACCGGAAAGATAGAGAAAGCAGCCCGATTGCTTGGAAAACTTCCGAATACGCAACGGATATTACAAGAATAGGGGCGGACATTGATCAGGATTCTATAATTCTGCTCGATTGTCTGACAACCCTGCTTGATAACGAACTATTTGGCCCTGGTATTCCGCTTGAAGAAGAATTTTTAGATAGCGTTTTTTCAAAAATAATAACCGGGATCAATGAGATAAGAAAACAATCCAGCTGTTTAATAGTCGTGAGCAATGAATTGGTGCAGGAACCAATTTTCCAGGATGATTTCCTCCATATATACGGAAAAACATTGGGCCAGCTTCATCAAACGATCGTCGGGCAGGCGGATGAAGCCTATCTTGTAGAAGCGGGAATTCCATTGCGGAAGAAAGGGTGCATGCAGGAATGAGCGGAGTGATCGGATTTTTAATTAACCTGCAGTTCTTTACGGTTTTTCCAATAAAGAAGCAGCTTCCTATGGAGAAGAAATATATTCACCGTGCCATTCAAACCTTTCCATTAGTAGGTCTTTTGCTAGGCTTGATATTGGGCGGTGTTTTGTATGCACTAGTGGAATGGACCCCATTGTCATCGCTTGCGATTGCATTTTTCCTTTGGTTTTTGACGATGGCATTAACGGGAGGTTTGCATCTTGATGGCTGGATCGATGCAAGTGATGCTTTTTTTTCCTATCAGGATAAAGAGCGGCGATTAGAAATAATGAAGGATTCCAGGACAGGTGCCTTCGGTGTCATCTCCGTCATAGTACTTTTGGCCGCCCGGTTCATATTTATCTATGAAATTGTCGAAAGGGTAAATGAATGGACATACTTCTTGATCATTGCCCTTCCGCTCTTAAGCAAATGTGTTATGGGTTATTTACTCATCCGGATGCCGCTGGCTAAAAAAGAGGGGCTCGGTGCTTTTTTTCAAAGTGCAGTAATGAAAAGCAGTTTGCCCATTTATTGGCTGTACCTCCTTGTAAGTCTGGCGTTTGCCTGGATCATCGATTTTAAGCTTGTCATCTTATTTTTCATCATGTGTCTGGCTGCGATGTTTTTCCTGGTTTATATAAAACGTAAAATCGTCAGTTGGTTCGGCGGGATAACGGGGGATGTACTGGGGGCATCCGTGGAAGGAGTTGAGCTTTGGTTATGGCTGATATTGTGGCTATTACACTACTTCGCCATGGGCTGACAGTAGCAAATGAGCGAAAGGCTTATTTAGGCTGGACGGATTCTCCATTAAGTATCGAAGGAGAAAAGGAAATACTGGACTTAAGGGGATCTTACCCACAGTATGAAAAAATTCACAGCAGTGATTTGCCCCGCTGTGTGGAAACCGCACGACTGCTGTTTCCAAATGCAGTTCCGGTCAAAAACCCTTTGTTCCGTGAGATGAACTTCGGCAGTTGGGAAGGGCGGACGTATTATGAGTTGAAAACAGATGGAGATTATCTTAATTGGCTGGAACGTCCCATGGAGGCACTGGTACCTGGGGGTGAAAGCTATCCGGCATTTTCCGAGCGTGTTAATAATGGTTGGAACCAATTGATTGCCTGTAAGGAGAACCGAATTGCCCTAATGACGCATGGAGGGGTAATTCGTGATTTATTGGTCCGCTATGCCCCGAAGGAAAAGTCCTTTTTTGATTGGGGAATTTCCCATGGCAGGGGATATGAGCTGATATGGGAAGACCGGGAAAGCTTAAGGAGGGGAGAACGCTGCACTTTGTTACAGGAGGCGCCTATAATGGGAAAACTAAATGGGTAAAGCAGTTGTATGGTTTGGAAAGTGATGTCCTTTGGCTATCCGGTTATCGAAAAGAACAGCCGGAATTGATTGATTTTCAAGGCAAGGCTGTTGTATTGCAAGGGTTGGATGCATGGATTCAACAAGATGCAGAAAAGATGGATTCAGAATCGATTCGAAAAAGATGGAAGGAAATCATGGCTGATTGGCGAATATGGGAGAAAGAAAAGGATGAACACAATTGCATTGTGATCGGTTCTGATATTTCCAAAGGCATTGTCCCGATCGAAGCAAGAGATCGCAGATGGCGCGATGCCTGCGGATGGGTCTTTCAAGATGTAGCATCCATATCAAGTCGCGTTGATATCATCTGGTATGGAATTAACCAGCGAATAAAGTAGAGGAGGCAATTGGGATGAAAATCTATACACGTACAGGGGATAAGGGACAAACAAGCGTAATCGGAGGTCGGCTTGATAAGGATGATATCCGTGTTGAATCTTATGGAACGGTCGATGAAGTGAATAGCTATATCGGTCTTGCGGTGACAGAATTGGATTCAGCGATATTTACGGATGTACTGGCCGATCTAGAGAAGATCCAGCATGAGTTGTTTGACTGCGGCGGTGATTTGGCAACCGTTTCCGAGAAGGCTCCACAAAAGCTGACGGAGGAGGCCATTACCTATTTGGAAGAACGAATAGATGCTTTCATACTTGAAGCCCCGGAATTGGAAAAGTTTATCCTGCCTGGCGGCTCAAAAGCGGCTGCAACCATTCACATCGCCCGTACTGTTACAAGAAGGGCGGAACGATTGGTCGTTTCATTGATCAAGTCTGGTGCGGCCGTTTCACCATTATCACTTCAATATTTAAATCGTTTGTCGGATTACTTCTTTGCTGTTGCACGTGTGATCAACTTCCGTCTTGGTGTGAAAGATGTGGAATATATCCGCAGCGCAAATGTATTCCGTGGAGGGAAAAGAAAGGAAAAAGAGTAAACATGGATGTAAGAAAAATTAGTGCAATTGCTATATTCATTGCCTTATCGGCGGTAGGGGCAATGATTAAAATCCCTTCCCCGATCGGGAGTATCGCTTTGGATAGTTTTCCGGCCCTTTTGGCGGCTGTCATACTTGGCCCGGTATCGGGGGCTATTGTAGCTGGGCTTGGTCATATCATTTCGGCATTCATCGGCGGCATGCCACTTGGGCCATTCCACTTTTTGATCATGGTCGAAATGGCAGTTCTCGCATGGATGTTTGGCATTTTATATATACACGGAAAAAAAGTGGGCGCGTTTTTCCTCTTCTTTATCGGTAATGCCTTCGTTTTAGCCCTGCCTTTCGCAGTTCTGATCAGCCCTAGTTTTTACACGTTATTGGTGCCGGGATTAACGGCCGCGACGGCGGTAAATGTAGGATTGGCAGCCCTTTTACTGCCACGCTTGGAGCCTGTTTTGAAAAAAATGATTTTTAAAGATGGACTCGTAAAATGAGTGATTCATTAATTTTACCATTTTCCGAATCAGAATCATTGATTGTTTCAAGTGATAATAGCGGCGGAATCGGCCTAAAAGAAAAAGATCTTGTCCATGTCCCTTATGAGGTCGTTGGATATTATTCCTTTCGGGTTGCAGTCATGGAATGTTTGGGCGTTGGCGGAAGTCCAGTATCCGTCGTTCTAAATAATTTCTGCGGGGATGAAGCCTGGGAGGACTTGAGCAGGGGTGTCAGGAAGGGACTGAATGAATTGGGAATGGAGAACCTTCCCATTACTGGCAGCACAGAAAGTAACATGCCGCTTCTTCAATCAGCACTTGGTGTTATGGTGATTGGTAAACGAGTGAATGAATGCGTTAAAAAGCAGCATCCTTTACGGAAAATCGCTTTGATCGGCAGGCCGCTCGTTGGAGAAGAAGTTATGGAGCAACAAGATTGGGTCGCACCATTATCTTTATATAAAAGCCTATGCGGTATGGAAGACGTTCAGGCACTTCCAGTCGGCTCAAAAGGGATAGCGTATGAATGGGAGCATCTGGATCAAAGTGGTGAAGGTGTTTCTGAGCATATAAGTAATAAAGTCGATATCAAAAAATCATCAGGGCCATCCACCTGCTTCCTTATTGCTTATCCTGAACATCTGGAGGAAGAAATCAAGCACAGATCCGGTCCTCTTTTTATTGGAGAATGATCATTTCATGACTGAATCAGGTATCGAGTTTAGTTCACAATGAACTGGTTCGATGCTTTTTTCATGGAGGTCTTACCTTTATGGATGCCTTGTCCTGATGTAGAGTGAATTATTGAATAACTCTTTCTATGTATTGTTATGTTATTACTGTAAAATATTATTCTGAGTTAGTTTATATAGATAGAGAGGTTAAAGAGATTCCAAAGGTTGGGATGATATAGAGACAAACAATCATAACGATCCATGAATCTTTTTAATCAACATCACAAGGAGTTGCAGCAGATATCTAGTTGATAGAGCCATAACAAAAGTTTGTTGGTTTATGCGCTTGTTTCTATCATTTTCTTGATCGTTATCAAAGCCAAAGCAAATTGGCACCCATTTATTGCGTTACTTCTCGCTGCCTTCATTTTAGGGATTATCGCAGGTATGGATATTCCGGATGTTGCAGATGCTGTTCAGACAGGGGTAGGTAATACTCTTGATTAGATAGACTCATTTTCGGTATAGGCACCATGATTGGAAAGATGATGGCCGAGTAGGGCGGTGCAGACAGGATTGCGAATACCCTTTTGGATAAGTTCGGTGAAAAGAAAGTCCATTGGGCGATGATGTTGATCGTTGCTTTCATGGTAGGGATGCCCGTATTCTTCGAAGTTGGGCTCGCTTTACTGCTTCCAATCGTTTATTCGATTGCAAAAAGAACGGGTTTATTCTTTTGGAAATCGGGATTCCTATGTTAGCTGATTATCGACTGTACATAGTTTAATGCCTCCACGTCCATCAGCGATGATTGCGTTCAGGAATTCGTTGCAAATGTCGCTATAACAACTGCGGTAGGTATTGTGCTGCCGATCATATCATCTGTACCAGATGTTAATATTGAATTGCTGGTCTTTGCAATCGGTTCAGGTTCATTAATTCTATCACACGTGAATGATACAGGATTTTGGATGATCAAAGAGTTCTTTAATTTAACAGTCGCACAAACGTTAAAGTCTTGGCCGGTCATGGAAACGATTATATCAGTCGTTTCACTTATCCTAATCTTACTATTGAATTCAATTGTTTAAGAGAAAGGAGATTGATGTAAATATGGGACATTCAGGTTATATGATGGGGATCGATATTGGTACGACGAGTACGAAGGTTGTTCTTTTTTCAAAAGGGGGGGAGGTTGTCCAATCTTGTTCGAAGGGATATCCTCTTCACAGTCCAACTCCTTCCGTAGCGGAACAAGATCCCGAAGAAATTTATAAAGCGGTCATCATTGCAATAGGCGAGGTTATGATTGCAAGCGGAATAGAAAAGCAAGAACTGGGTTTCATATCGTTCAGTTCGGCGATGCATAGCTTGATCGCTATGGGTAAAGACGGCAACCCGCTGACGAATAGCATTACATGGGCGGATAATCGAAGTGTTGCCTATGCGGAGAAATTGAAGGCTTCGGAACAGGGGAGGCAATTGTATCACAGGACGGGAACACCCATTCACCCAATGTCCCCAATCACAAAAGTAATGTGGTTAAGAAATGAGCATCCCGGGATTTTTAACGAAACGGACAAATTTATAGGAATTAAAGAATACATCATCTATAAGTTTTTCAATGAGTATGTGATGGATTATTCGCTCGCTTCTGCAACGGGCATGTTCAACTTGAATGACCTGAAGTGGGATGAAGAGGCACTCACCATTGCTGGAATTGGGTCTGACAAGCTGCCGACGCTTGTCCCTACAACGCATATCCTCTCAGGCTTAAGTGAGGAATTAGCTACAAAAATGAACATTCATGCTGGTACCCCGTTTGTGATTGGAGCGAGTGATGGTGTGCTTGCCAACTTAGGGCAAAACGCAATCAAGCCAGGCGTTCTGGCAGTGACAATTGGAACGAGCGGTGCGGTAAGAACCGTCAGTGACCGGCCGCTTACGGATCCTAAAGGCAGGACATTCTGCTATGCCCTTACTGAGAATCATTGGGTAATCGGCGGACCGGTCAACAATGGGGGAATCACTTTCCGATGGGCACGCGATCAATTGGGCCGTGTGGAAATCGAAAAAGCGAAGGCTTCGGGACAGGATTCCTATGAGATTCTGACGGATATGGCTTCTAATATTGCACCTGGTTCTGATGGGTTGATATTCCACCCGTATATGGCTGGGGAACGGGCACCATTATGGAGTGCCGATGCAAGGGGCTCCTTCTTCGGACTGGCGCTTCATCACACTCGTGACCATATGGTCCGGGCAGTGCTGGAGGGTGTGATGTATAACTTGTACAGTGTCCTTCTTGCTGTAAAGGAGTTGACGGGTGCCCCCGAGAAGATTCATGCAAGCGGCGGATTTGTCCGCTCAAAGCTCTGGCGCCAAATCATGGCTGATATATTCAATCAAAACGTGACAATTCCTGAAAGCTTTGAGAGTTCGAGCTTAGGTGCAGCCGTTCTTGGATTATACGCTTTAGGCGAAATCGAAAGCCTTGATGAGGTTGAGGGTATGGTTGGTGAAACGAATGAACTTGTCCCGATCGAAGAGAACGTTCAAGTGTATGAAGAATTAATGTCGATTTATTTATCCGTGAGCAGGCAATTGGAAGGCGACTACAAGAGGATCGCTGATTTCCAAAGACGTCATTTAGAATAATTTTTAGGGAAAGCACAGATGCATAAGCACTGTGCTCTTCTTTTTACCTGGTATTTAAAATGATAAAATGGTAGAAAACGATAAGGGGAACTTTCTTATGGGAGCCAGTAAAACGAATGCAATGCGAATTCTTGATAACAAACGTATAGAGTATGGCATGATGAGTTATGATGCCCGCGATGGAAAAATCGACGGGATCACTGTTGCGGACAAGATTGGAAAAGCGCCAGAAACCGTTTTTAAAACGCTTGTTACTCATAACGGACCGCAGCAGCTTTACGTAT
Source organism: Peribacillus simplex NBRC 15720 = DSM 1321 (assembly GCF_002243645.1). NCBI lineage: Bacteria > Bacillati > Bacillota > Bacilli > Caryophanales > Bacillaceae > Peribacillus > Peribacillus simplex. The sequence goes on from NZ_CP017704.1 coordinate 2,703,624, forward strand.
TTGTCATTCCAGTAGCAACCGAACTGGACTTGAAAAAAGCAGCGAAGGCCGCAGGTGCAAAAAAAATTGAAATGCTTGCGGTTAAAGATCTGCAAAAATACACAGGGTACATTCGGGGAGGCTGCTCCCCGATCGGAATGAAAAGGCAATACCCGACCTTTATCGATGAAAGTGCAACAAACCTCCCTGAAATCATCGTAAGTGGAGGGAAGATCGGTACACAAATCGTTTTAAAACCGTCAGAATTCCTGGAAGTCACACAAGCGGAATCTGTGGCACTAATAAAATAAACTGTTTACCTTTAGGTATTCACCTATTGGGTCTTTTCTTCATACGCTGTCTTGAAGTTCACATCTTTATTGTGAGGGAGAGTGTAAAAGTGACAGGAAAAGTGATGAATTATTACGCTGGAGGCAATACGGCTAAAGGGTTTTATAGTTTATTTGATTCCAATTTAACAGGTCTGGAAAGATTATTCATATTAAAAGGCGGACCTGGTTCAGGTAAATCGACCATTATGAAAAAAATCGGCCAAGAATGGCTGGATAAAGACTATGACATCGAGTATTTACATTGTTCATCCGATAATGATTCCATTGATGGAGTAATCATACCGGCTTTGAAAATTGGAATCGTGGATGGGACCGCGCCGCATGTGATTGAGCCGAAGGCGCCAGGGGCGATTGAGGAATATGTCAATCTAGGGGCTGCCTGGAATTCCCAGCAGCTGGCTTCTGAGAGAGCGGCCATCATAAGATTGACGAATGCGAGAAGCAAGAGTTTTGAGAAGGCATATGCCCTATTCGCTGAAGCATTGAGGATACATGATGAATGGGAAGACATTTATAAGGCAAATATTGATTTCGCTAAATTGAATGGGTTGACCAATAAATTGATAGAAGGCTTTTATAGAGATATCGTCCTTAATAAGAAGTCGGATGTTCGTCACCGATTCTTAGGCGCAGCTACACCAAAGGGTGCAGTTGATTTCATCCCCAATATTACTGAGGGATTACAAAAACGGTACTTTTTAAAGGGACGTCCAGGTTCAGGGAAATCAACTATGCTGAAGAAGATTGCAAAGGCTGCCGAGCAAAGAGGCTTTGATGTGGAAGTATATCATTGTGGTTTCGATCCGCATAGCTTGGACATGGTAATCGTCCGGGAGGTAGGGATCGCCATTTTTGACAGCACATCCCCGCATGAATATTTCCCGAGTTGTGGAGGGGATGAAATCATTGATATATATAAAACGGCCATCCTGCCAGGAACAGATGAAATATATGCCGATCAGTTAAAGGATGTTTCCACCAGGTACCGGACGAAAATGAATGAAGCGACAGCAAATCTGGCTAAGGCAAAAGAGCTGCATGACGAACTCGAAAAGATTTATGTAAAAGCAATGGACTTTACAGCCATCGATGACATTCAAAGAGACATCCACGAACAGATTATTGAACGGGCACAAGATGTCGATAGACAAACGATTCTACATTAAGAAAACAAACTGCACCTATCTTAATTAGGTGCAGTTTGTTTATATACATAATAGGATTTTTTAATGACTGAAGTCACACCAAGAATATATACGGGTTTGTTAAACGTGTTTATCCACGTCCTTTCGGTTAAAATAGGGATTATATTGAAAAAGAGGAGACGGTTGAATTGATAAAGACGATTGCGATTGATATGGACGGAACATTGCTAAACAAAATGCAAAAGGTCAGTGAGGAAAATAAACACGCTATCCAGAAGGCGCAAAGCGAGGGAGTGGAAGTAATCATTGCTACTGGAAGATCTTATGTGGAAGCAAGGTTCGCCTTAGATGAAGCAGGTATTGTTTGCCCTGTCATCTGTGTAAATGGTGCTGCCCTCTTTACGGAGGAAGGAAAGATTGCCGCTTCCAATCCAATGTCAGCTGCCACTGCTAAAATGGTAGCTGGATTCCTCGAAGAACAAGGGATTTATTTCGAAATATATACGAGTCAGGGAATTTATTCTAAAGACTATGAAAACGCAATATCTGTTTTGGTTGATGTATTCGTTACAGCCAATCCGGACATTGACCCTGAGAGCATGCGGAAATATGCGGAGGAGCGTTTACAGCTTGGACAGGTAACTTCCATTTCCGATTATTCCGAGTTATTTAGCCGTTCGAATGAGGAGTATTATAAAATTCTCAGCTTCTCAAAGGATTTAACTTTATTAAATCAAATTGCTTCGAAATTGCAAGGGCAGGGAGTTACAGTCACTTCATCGGGGCGCGAAAATGTGGAAATCATGAGTGAAACAGCTCAAAAAGGAACGGCACTTGAAACATATGTGAATGGAAAATCCGGCTCGATGAAGGAGACGATGGCTATTGGGGATAATTATAATGATGTATCCATGTTTGAACGGGTAGGTTTGTCAGTCGCAATGGGAAATGCCCCGCTAGAAATAAAAAAACTGTGTGATGAAGTAACAGGAAAGAATGATGAATCCGGTGTAGCGGAGGCCATTTTAAAGGTACTTAAACAGTCAGCCTATTAAACTCATGAATCGAAGGAGGAAAGACTTTTGAAAAGATTGCTCTTATTTTTCCTTATGGTTACATTGATTTTAACTGGTTGTAACATGAATGATGACGACAGCAAAAACCAGCCGAATCCTGACAAAGAAGTGACGGGCACTTTAGGGGAAGATCCGGATGTGCTGGTAACGAACCTGCATGCCCCATGGTCGATTCAGAAGAATGGGGACACAATGTATGTGTCAGAGCGAACAGGAACCATCGTTGAATGGGACAAGGATAAGATGACACGGCAAAAGGTCAACCTTAAAAAGACATTGTCAGCTAAAGCGGAAGCTGGGTTGCTTGGATTTTTGCTAGCTCCCGATTTCTCTAAGAGCGGGCAAGCTTTCGCCTATTATACTTATGAAGAAGGCGGGGATTCCATCAATCGAATCGTCATTTTAGAAAAAAATGATGATAAATGGCAGGAGATGGAGACCTTAATCGACGGAATACCAAGCGGGGACTACCACCATGGCGGCAGGATCAGGATTGGACCGGATGATAAGCTATACGCAACAACAGGTGATGCAAGAAAGCCTGAGATCGCACAGGACATAGATTCTTTAGGCGGGAAGATTCTACGCATGAACCTGGATGGCACCATTCCGAAAGATAATCCTTTCGGGAATTCTTACGTCTATTCATACGGTCACCGCAATCCACAAGGCCTGGCCTGGGATGAGGCAGGACAGTTGTATGAAAGTGAGCACGGAGATTCGGCTCACGATGAATTAAATAAAATTAATCCAGGTAAGAACTATGGCTGGCCAGGGATAGAGGGCGATGAGCAAAAACCTGATATGGTAAAGCCATTGATTCATTCCGGGGAAAATACATGGGCTCCTTCTGGCATGGCCTATTTTGAGGGAAAGCTCTATTTTGCAGCCTTAAGGGGTGAAGCGCTTAAGAGTTATGAAGTAAAGAGCGGAAAACTTACTAATATCATTACGGGCTCAGGAAGGATACGTGATGTATTCGTTGATGAAGAATTCCTTTATTTCATAAGCAATAATACGGACGGCCGAGGAAATTCTGATGAAAAGGATGATAAACTTTATCGTTTGCCACTTTCTCGGTTAAAGGGAAATATGCCCTGAAGTTATTAATGAGAAGTTCGGAGATGTGGTATTGGTGTGGTTCAAAATAGTTTTCGAATGAAATCATTCCGCAACGCAAAGATCAAATATCGGAAGCCTCGCTTTTAATAGCGGGGTTTCCTTTTTGTATATGGCCTCGAAGTATCGGCCCCAAAGAGCATGGCATGGCCCCGATTTGCCCCATACCATTTCGCCCAAACTCACGAGTAAAAGCGTGAAATTCACGAGTAACGCACAAACTTACGGGCAAAGGCATGAAATTCACGAGTACCTGCTCCAAATACACATAGTTCCTCCCCACTCCCAAATAAAATCCCGAATCTCCTGAAAAGGGTATTTTTTTGTCTCGGAAGCAATGGAGAAGCTGAGGAAACAGTGTCCATACGATTATTTTCGTTCATCCGAAGGCTAGACATTTCTAATGAATAGGTGTATAGTTACCTAGGTAACTACTTTACAGGAGGAATACTTTTGTCCTTTCAAAATGGTTTTTTTCATCATAACTTACAATTTTCAAGGTCATTTACCAAAAAGTTAAATGAACAATTGGCCAAGGTTGATCTTTTTCATTCCCAATGGTCGATTGTATATTATCTGTATCAGTTTGGCTGTTCTACGCTTGTTGAAATAAGCACTTATCTAGATGTGGAGAAACCGACGGTAACCAGGACGGTAAACCGGTTGGAAGAACTTGATTTGATTGAACAAATCCCAGGAAAAGATAAGCGGGAACGGAGAATACAGTTAACGGAGTCAGGTTTAAGGACTTATCAGGAGGCCAAAAAGGTAGTTGAAGAATTTGAACTTCAATTAATGAGCGGTTTGGCTGAAGAGGATCGAGAGGCAACGTTACGAACGTTGATTTTCCTGAAGGAAAAATTAAAACAATAGTAAGGAAGAAGGATTGAAATGAATCACAAACCGAAATTGTGGACGAAAGACTTTTTGATTGTCTCGTCTGCGAACTTTTTTTTATTTTTAACTTTTTATGTCTTGATGGTGACATTGACCATTTATACGATGGATAACTTTCATGCGTCGCAAGCCCAAGCAGGACTTGCTTCAAGTATCTTTGTTCTCGGGGCTGTGCTTGTCAGACCGATTGCAGGGAAAAAAATCGACAAGATCGGCCGCAGAAAGATGTTGCTTGGATCGTTGGTTCTATTCCTGATTGCTTCCATTGGCTATTTCCTGGTGAATGGTTTATCCCTCTTATTGATCGATCGGCTTATTCATGGTTTTGCTTTTGGCCTTGCCACTACGGCAACTGGAACGATTGCTGCAGATATCATTCCGAATGAAAGACGCGGGGAAGGTACAGGTTACTTTGCCATGAGTACAAACTTGGCAATGGCATTCGGTCCGTTTATTGGATTGCTGATAACACAGCATTTCAGTTATTCCATCATTTTCTATGCAGCCTCCTTATTTGCCGGATTTTCTTTAGTTGCATCATTATTCATGAATGTGCCTGAAGGGGAAAAGGGCGGAGCTTCACCACAAAAAGGATTTAAGATCAGTGATTACTTTGAAAAAAGGGCACTGCCCATTTCCATTTTTATCGGATTTGCCGGATTTACCTATTCGAGCATCTTGTCCTATTTAACATCTTTTGCAAAGGAAATGGATTTAATGGATGCGGCGAGCTTTTTCTTCGTCGTATTTGCTGTATTCCTTTTGGCGTCCCGTCCGTTTACAGGACGGATGTTTGATGTGAAGGGGGAAAATGCAGTTATTTACCCATCGCTCTTACTATTTGCCGTCGGTATGGTCATCCTCAGCCAATCTCATCATGGTATCACGCTTCTGATTGCCGGTGCCTTTATCGGAGTGGGGTATGGTACGTTCCAATCAAGCTGTCAAGCAATTTCCATTAAGGAAGCCCCATCAAATCGAATGGGATTAGCCACATCCACGTTTTTTACAATGTATGACTTCGGTATTGGTGTTGGCCCATTCCTATTGGGATTCCTTATTCCATTTACAGGGTTCAAAGGGTTATTCATAGGAATGTCGATCTTTGCATTCGTACTTATTGGCATTTATTACTTGGCACATGGAAAAAAAGCCTCGGCAAGAACGAAAATGCAGCATGAGGAACGCTTGTCTGCCTAATTTTTTGAATATGATTGTATAAAATGAAGAATTTTGGGGATGCTTATATTATGATTGATTTTCCAAAGTATCCCCCTTTTCTCCGCCTGTAATCGACAGGCGTTTTTTTTATGCCATAAACAAAGAAAACCGCCTTATTGGCGGTTTCTTTAAAATTTATAGGTCCATAATCGTTCTTTGCGGATCCAGTCTAGAAAATCTGCATCCTGATTTTCGAATTTCTCTTTCCAATCGATCACCATTGCCTGCGTTTGCGAACGGTGGGCAGTGAAGGTTGCTACCTTTTTTTCTTCGACTGCAGAGATATCATGGATGATGTCAGGATGTCCCAATTCGTCAATGCAGTTATTCGAGAAGGCGACACAATGAAGTTTAGGTCTCTCTTTCTCTTCTATTCTTTCCACGGCCCGAACCACAGCCCGTGCTGTAGCTTCATGGTCTGGATGGACACTGTATCCTGGGTAAAATGTAATGATCAATGAAGGATTCAATTCATTGATGGCATCAGTAAATAATGAAGTCAGTTTTTCATCATCTTCGAATTCAATTGTCTTATCACGCAATCCAAGCATGCGTAAATCTTGGATGCCAATCGCATTTGCTGCATCGATTAATTCCTTTTTACGAATTTTGGGGAGCGATTCCCTTGTTGCAAATGGAGGGTTTCCTAAATTACGTCCCATTTCTCCTAAAGTTAAGCATAAATAGGTGACAGGAGTGCCCGCTTCTCTATGAAGGGCAAGCGTTCCGGAGACCGAGAAGGCTTCATCATCGGGATGTGGGAATATGACTAATACATGGCGTTCTTTTTCCAAGGTATATTTCTCCTTCCGTTCTACTTACAGTGAGTATGGTTATCGGTGAATGGGAGTTTTCATCGGAAATATATCAAGCAAGTTGTCATCATTCAAAGGGAGTAGGACTGAGTTGCATGGAGACGGCAAGCTTTCCAGAAAAATCAAGGCCTGCCAATAGCAATCTTCCTTGTTCATCCATTTCGAAGTGGTTAACGCCTTCCGCATATACCCAGCCAATATTTAGCTTCAAGCCGATGCGGTAGGGTCCATCGCCAACTATCTTCCCATGTTCATACTTAATAAAAGCATTACGGATATAAGCACCTGCCGAAAAGAAAGCTTCATCTACATGAGTGGCATAGGCACCATTTGTCGTTTCAAGGTGAAGATATACATCTTGTCCGGCGAAAGAATCAATGGCATTTTGCACCTCTGTACGGTCTATAGGTTTCATTCTATAATTTCCTCCTTAACTGGGCGGCTAGATAAGCTATTCCTTCTTTCTATCTTACTAAATAAAAACAAAAAAAGCGAAAAAGGCCGCTCGATGAATTTGAGCGGCCATTAAACTTGATGTTTTATTTTTGTGTTTTTTCAGCAATTCCATATTTATGGTATGCACCATGATTGACGGGTCCAACATAGTCATTCATCTTCCAAGAGTGGCGAACAGCCTCGGTAATGAAGTCTTTAGAAATGAGGATAGCCTCACGCGGGCTTTTCCCTTCAGCCAATTGAGCTGCAATAGCTGCAGAAGATGAACAGCCGGCACCATGTGTATTGGTCGTTTCGATTTTCTCTGATTCAAGGATTTCAAATTCTTTTCCATCATATAAAAGGTCGATGGCTTTATCAAGATCCAGCTTATTACCGCCTTTGATCAAGACATATTTTGCACCAAGTGCATGAATCTTTTCAGCTGCAGCCCTCATGTCATCAATCGTCTTGATAGGCGCAGTTCCCGCTAACTGAGCGGCCTCGAACAGGTTTGGAGTGACTACAGTTGCACGTGGAACAAGCAGTTCCCGCAGAGCTACAGCCGTTTCAGGGTGCAATACTTCATCTTCACCTTTACATACCATAACTGGATCGATAACGACTTTGTCCAGCTTCAGCTCGTCTATTTTACGGGCAACAAGTTCAATGATTTCCACTGATCCAAGCATTCCCGTTTTCATGGCATCAATGCCGATTGACAGGATCGTTTCGATTTGAGCTTCCAAAACTTCGACCGGTGTAGGGAATACATTATGGGACCAGCCATTCTTCGGATCCATCGTCACGATTGTCGTTAAAGCGGACATGCCGTAAACGCCGAATTCTTGGAATGTCTTTAAATCTGCTTGTAGACCCGCGCCGCCGCTCGAATCCGATCCGGCAACTGTCATAGCTCTTTTCATAGTCATTATGTGACCTCCTCAGGAGAATTAGATATCGATATTATCAGCATACCAGATAATATGCTATTTTTAGAATATACCAAAATTTCTTTTATGTAAAACTTAGTTTTCGCCTTAATATGAGTGCCTTAGAGAAGGTAATGGAATGGCCTCGCATAAGTCATTTTTCAGACCTGGAATTCAGGAAACAGTATGGATGGGTGGCCTGTTTTTTAGCTTTGTATCCAATTTCCATCTTTTGATATACAAAGCAAAGTTTGTGAAAGTGTCATTATTTTCAAAGTTGATTTAAAATATTTAAATATAGTGGACACATTTAGTATAGCTTTACCGTTTGATGCTGGATTAAACCCAAAAAGGGAGGGTGATTCTTATGGAATGGACAATGTTGCTTTTAGCTGGTGGGAAATCAAGCCGGATGGGAGTCAATAAGGCCCTCTTGACCATAGGTGGCGTTGTGAACATTTCAAGAGTGGCTTCCGAATTGAAAAAGGTGTCAGAAAACATTATGGTCATTACGAATACATTTGAAGAATATCATTTTCTGCAACTTCCGCTAATTCCGGATTTACATAAGGATCAAGGGCCTCTTGGCGGATTGCATGCAGGGTTGACCTCATCGAAAACGGAGCTTCAGTTCCTTGTAGCCTGTGATATGCCGTTTGCGAGTGCAGATGCCATAAAGGATATCATTTCCCGTTATGAACCTGAATTCGATGCTGTCATTCCAGAAATAAATGGCAGGCTCCAGCCGCTTTTTGCTGTTTACCATAAAAGGTGTCTTCCTGTACTGACGGAGTGCTTATTAAAACATGAATTAAAAATGAGTCAATTTTTGGAAAAGATTTCGGTGAAAATCATGAAAGAAACCGACTTTAAGTTATATCACGAGAATCCTGAACATTTTCAATACCTTTTTTTCAATATGAATACGAGGGAAGATTATCAAGAGGCAGGTTATATTGATCAAACTGAATTATTTATAAAGGATGGTAGACATGAATTATAATATTTCAAAAGAGCCCATTGTCATCCAGGAAGTGATTGATAAAGTAGTCAAGCGAAATGCAGGTGCCGTCACGACCTTCATTGGTACAGTGAGGGAAATGACGAAAGGAAAAAAGACTCTCTTCTTAATTTACGAAGCGTATGAACCGATGGCTATCAAGAAATTGGAGCAAATCGGATCTGAGATCAAGGAGCGATGGCCTGATGCAGAAACGGCGATCACCCATCGTGTAGGTAAACTTGAAATCACGGATATCGCAGTGGTTATTGCCGTTAGTACGCCACATCGAAATGATGCATATGAGGCAAACAGGTATGCGATTGAAAGAATTAAAGAAATCGTCCCGATCTGGAAAAAAGAACACTGGGAAGATGGGGAGACATGGGTCGGAAACCAGTTGGAAACCGTTCCATATCCAACGGGGAAACCGGAAGAGGGGGATATTGATGATTAATGTACTTTTATTTGCCCAATTGAAAGATGAGCTAGGAAAAGAGACTCTTTCTATAGAAGGAAATGGAATGAGTGTAGCCCAGCTAAAAGGAAAAATGAAGGTGGATTTCCAATTGGAAGGTCTTGAAACCGTGATGACAGCGGTCAATGAAGAATTTGCCGATGATGACACGATTCTATCTGATGGAGATACAGTTGCTTTCATTCCACCAGTCAGTGGAGGCTAAAGCATTCGGAAGGGAGGGTTCACGGTGAAAGAGCGATTTTCAAGGCAGACTTTATTCGTCCCTATTGGTGAAGGGGGCCAATTGAAAATTATGAAGAAGCATGTCTTGCTTCTTGGGGCAGGGGCTTTGGGATCTGCTAATGCCGAGGCCCTTACTCGTGCAGGAGTAGGGAAGCTTACCATTGTCGACAGGGATTATGTCGAGACCAGTAATTTACAGCGCCAACAAATGTATACGGAACGGGATGTCGATGAGAAACTGCCAAAAGCAGAAGCGGCAAAGCGTCATTTATTTGATATCAATCATGAAGTTGAAGTGAATGCCATCATCATGGACGCAACTGCCCAGAACCTCGAACAGCTGCTTGGTGATGTTGATTTGATATTGGATGCAACCGATAATTTTGAGACACGGATGATTATTAATGATTTATCACAAAAGCTTCATATACCGTGGATTTATGGGGCATGCGTGGGGAGTGTGGGCATGACTATGACGATCCTTCCCGAACAGACTCCATGTTTACACTGTTTGCTTAAAGCAATCCCCATTCAAGGAATGACCTGTGACACAGGAGGAATCATATCACCAGCTGTAACGATGGTAGTGGCACACCAAACTGCCGAAGCTTTGAAAATACTTGTTGAAGATTGGGAATCGGTACGACCTGCACTTGTTACTTTTGATCTGTGGAGAAATCAATACCAAACCGTTAAATTAACAAAAGCGAAAAAGAAAGATTGTCTCTCATGCGGAGAGCAGAGGACATATCCCTTTTTAACAATGGAAAATGCAACGAAAACGGCTGTTCTTTGCGGGAGGGATACTGTACAGGTTAGACCGCCAAAACCTTTGGAACTGCAACTCGATAAATTAGCCAAAGATCTGAACGGAAGCGGCTATTTGGTGAAATTCAATCCATTTCTTCTCTCTTGTGAAAAAGCTGGGGAGCGTATAGTCATTTTCAAGGATGGCCGGGCGTTGATTCACGGTACGAAGGACATGGTCCATGCAAAGGCCACATACCAAAGAATCCTTGGATAATGAATATAAAAAACGAGGCTGCCGGTTAAGGAGCCTCGTTTTTTATATTCATATAGGGCAATGGTTATCGGGTTTTAGTGTGTAACCCCGTCTTTATTATCTTGTTTGGAAGCAACGATAACTACTTTTCCTTCGTCAAGCACTTCCTCGTAACGTTCTGCCTCCATATCACTAAGGCCAAGGTTGCTCATTCGGTTACGAAGTTCATCTCCGCGTGATTTAAAGAGATTTCCGACGCTATCAAGGAAACCTTGTTCCTTCATGCCTACACCTTCTGTATTTGTATTCTCGGTAAGGTGCTTTGAACGGGTTTTATCATGGGCAAACAAATATACATCGTCTTTCGTATAACCTGATGTAACTAATTCATCGATTTTTTCCTTTGCTTGTAAACCGTTTTCTACTACATGTACTTGATACATATAAACTCCTCCTTGAATTCTAGTAAGATTCTCTTGATTATAGGTAAATGGAATCTTGCTTATTACAGTTGTTGATTGGCTATAGTAGTATATAACCTTATTTGGGCACTGATAAACATTTATATAGAAGGGAATTTTAGTAAGTGGTGAAGCGGAACACCTTCTGAATGCGGTAGGTCAAGTATTTAAAGACAGGCAGTTTCTTTTGATATTCACTGTAATCCACCGTGTAGGTTCCATTTTGATTTATCCAGAGTCTTTGAAAATAGCTATCGACATCTTTTGAAACGTCCGCATCATTTGGAGCATGGATTTCAACATTCGCTTCAAGATTATAGTCATCTAGATTGCGTGAGGTATAATTAGCCGATCCTCCAAGGATAACCGTCTCATTAGCCTTTTGGATCATCATCAACTTTGTATGGAACTGTTCTTTATCTGTTTTGTACCAGCGGATCGAGATGTTTTCATCCCCCAGTTTTTCGAATTCGGCGGCAACTGGAAGATTGGGAAGCCCGATTTTCTCACTTCCGAAAGCGTTTTGATTCGGATCCAATATCATTTGAATCTTCACACCCCGTTTAGCTGCATCCGTTAATGCCTCGACAACCTCGCGATCGGCAATGTAGAACATGGCAAGATGGATCTTGTCACCCTTTTTTGCATCCTTAATTGCCTTAAGGGCATGTTTATTGATTTTACCTTCCGTTAGCAGTTGTACCGATATCGGCCCTTTATCTGCTGATGTCCCTTTGAACTCAGGAAATGACTTAGGTCCTCCCGAGAATTTCGAAGCGGCTTCTTCTGCGTTAACAAAATCGCCGATGATATTCCCTTCCATCTGGAACGCAATATTGGAATGGAATCCACTTGCGTCATGAGGATTGGCAGATGAGATAATGGCCGTTTTTTCAGTAGCGACCACTTTTCTGTGATTGGCTTTGATATTCATCAATCTAAGATAAGAACGTAAGGTGACCTTTGGTGCGCTTTTAGCCATTGGATTCACAATCCAGCCTTTCCCGCTTTCACCGAACCATTGGAAAAATGTCCGATACACACCTGAATAGAGAGGATTCGGATCCCGGAGGCGGTCTAAGTTGGTAACAATGACATCAATTCCATTTTTCTTCATCGTTTCCAATGCCTCTAACTGGTAGGCATTATAGGAAGTATTCACTTCATCAGTAATGAATATAACCTGGAGGTCCGGTTTCTTTTTCTTCTGTTCAACCAGATTATCCTTCAGAGTCTCGGTTAACTTCGGGAAGTTTATCTTTTCATCATAAAAAGCATTAAACAAAAACATATCGATTACGATATAAGAATCAGCCTCTTGTATGGCTTGATTTATGGTTTGGAAAATTCGCTGCTCATGTTGCAGATTCCCTTGTTCATCGTGATAGGAAAGGTCATAGATGAAATCGATATCCTCGACATGATGAACCTTCCCTTCATAGGAAATACCATCGGGGAGAGGTTTGTAGCTGTTATAGACGATTACGATTGCAATGACAATCAAAATGCTAACAAGGAGATAAAATCGTTTTCTTTTGTACCATTTTTTCATAGGGAATCCTCCAACATGGTAAAATTGCTTGCTAACTTTCTACTTTCCCACTTTTGGGGTATATAGAAACATAAATCGTAATCTATGGAAAAAGGCAAGGCGATTAATTTTGATATAATATAGTTTCAAAAAGTGGAAAGGGGCTGTGGCACATGGCAAAGCAGTTATTAACAAATGATTGGTGGCCTCTATTGAAAGAGGAATTCAAAAAAGAATATTACCAGGAGCTATGGGAATTTATAAAGCAAGAGTACAGTCAGCAAGTCATTCATCCGGATCAGGACGATATTTTCAATGCGCTTCACTATACTCCTTATGAAGACGTAAAGGTTGTCATCCTTGGACAGGACCCTTACCATGGCCAGGGTCAAGCGCATGGCCTTAGTTTTTCAGTTAAGCCGGAGGTTCGCATCCCACCTTCTTTAAGAAATATTTTTAAAGAGTTACACACCGATCTAGGCTATGAGGTTCCTGATAACGGTTACCTAGCCGAATGGGCAAAACAGGGAGTGCTCCTATTGAATACCGTCTTGACTGTACGTGAGGGAGAAGCACACTCACACCGCGGAAAAGGATGGGAAATCTTTACGAATCAAGTTATTCGCCTATTGAATGACCGTCCGAAACCGGTTGTATTCATCCTGTGGGGGAAACCTGCTCAAACCAAAATCCCTTTGATTGATGAAACCCGTCATAAAGTCATTAAGTCCGTACATCCGAGTCCGCTGTCGGCTTCCCGTGGTTTCTTTGGCACCAAACCTTTTTCCAAAACAAATCAATTGCTGATGGAAATGGGGGAATCCCCAATTGATTGGAAAATCTCGAACCGATGATATGGGCAAGAAAATGAAACGGGTGAATTGTATGGCGTGCCGTCATTTCTATATAACTTGGGATTCCAGTTTTCCAAAGGGCCGCCGTGCTTTTCAATTCAAAACATCAAATCAGCCTTCTCGTGATGTCTTTCATTCTTCAGGGCAGCCATGCTTGAAATTTCAAGCCAATTAAGAGGTAGGAAATATGCAAGGTGTTTTCTTCTCTGATTTTTGCTATGCTAGTTATGATAGTTTTGACCTGTATATAGACGAGGTGGTAAAGTTGGATATTTCATCAAGACAAATGTTAGATAAAATCGAAGAGCTTGTTTTAAAAGCGAAACAGGCAAATTCAGAGGATAAGGTGCAGGGGTATGTAATCGCCATTAAGTCCCTTTGTGAAGTGATGGTTGATGAAAAAGCAGCGAACATCAGCATTCCGAAGCCAATCACATTGACCCAGCCCGTTATGTCGGCTACACCGAATGTAGAACCGGTTAAAATGGATGAGGCCAATGGGGAGTCCTTGTTCGATTTTTAAATTAGGGAAGGGGAGCGAAATAATTGAAACTGTTCATCATTTTAGGTGCATTGAATGGGTTTATTGCTGTGGCATTTGGTGCATTCGGTGCACACGGACTGGAAGGGAAAATTCCTGATAAATATTTAGAAACCTGGCAAACCGCTGTTCAATATCAAATGTTCCATGCGGTGGGTTTATTGGTAATCGGTTTATTGGCTGGGAAAATTTCAAGTCCGCTGATCAACTGGTCCGGCTGGCTTATGCTAATAGGAATTATCCTGTTTTCCGGAAGCCTATTCGTTCTAAGCGTTACACAAATCAAAGTCCTTGGTGCCATCACACCGCTTGGCGGGGTTTCATTCTTGGTTGCTTGGGTCTTAATGATCATTGCTGCATATAAATACTTGTAAAGAAAAAAGTCATTCCAATATAAGAAGAGCCTCAAAATCAAATAGATTCTGAGGCTCTTCTTTATTGGATTTTCTTCATCTTGGCGAATAGGTGGTAAGCCCAGTGCCTCCAAATGGATATTCATATTCGATTTCTTCATCAAACGTTATATAATCTAAGTATACCATCGGGATTAAGTATCGTTTTCCCGTTTGAGGATCGCTTATGATTAAGTGATCGCGTCCTGCAGCCTCGATGATTCCTTTGAAGATCTTGGCATTCCATTCCTTGTTGTTTTCAAACGTTGTATAAACAGTGGCCAATTTCCCTTTATTCAAACGCAAGATGTTCTCGATGTACGACTGTTCGACCGGAAGCATGCCAGGTATCTGTGGTCCGGAAGTGGCTGGACTCACCTGCATCGGCATTTGTTGTGGCGTGCCTGCCATAGTGGGCTGTTGTGGCTGGTATGATGGTTGTTGGTATCCTTGCTGCGGGTACCCTTGTTGCTGGTTAGGATTCTGCTGCCTTAGTTCAGGCTCATTATTCTCATAAGGGTAATAGGGGCTTCCGCCGTACGGGTAATTACCATAAGGATTATTTTGTGACATTGCATTCCCTCCTAAATTCAAGGTTTAGTTGATGCTGTGGAATTTGGACAATCCGAGAGTGTGGACTGGGAGAAACTGTGCGATTTATAGCGACCGGTAGTATTGTATATGTTTTCTGGACAATCCCCGGGTGGCTTAAAAAACCACAATGAAAGTTAAGCGATACATAACGGCTGCCGTTCATGATATAAACCATATCCTCTTGCCGGCTAATGAATAGAAGTAACGTTCCTTCACCTCGCTGGAGTCAGGAATTGCCTTGATCAATTTTCCTGAAGCTGAATGGGACTGTGAAAAAATAAATTCATCACTATTGAAAATGTATGGGATGTGGATTGGATTTATTCCACAGCCGGGGAAAAATAAAAAGGAGGGGACGCAAAAAAAGCTTCCGGAAACCGGAAGCCCATCGTCTTATACGTATAGGAATGAAGGTACGTTTTCTTCCGGCAGGATATTGCCTACAAAGAAAGAACCAAATGCAGCGTAACGTGCACTCACTTCATCAAAACGCATTTCATAGATTAATTTTTTAAATTGAAGGACATCATCTGCGAATAGTGTAACGCCCCATTCATAATCGTCAAAACCGACAGAACCCGAAATGATTTGTTTTACTTTACCGGCATAACTGCGGCCAATCAAGCCGTGGGAACGCATTAAGCCTTTGCGCTCTTCCATGGAAAGCATATACCAGTTATCATCGCCATCACGACGCTTGTCCATTGGATAGAAGCATACATGTTTCGCTTTTGGAAGTATCGGATAAAGTCTTGAACGAACATGAGGGTTCTGGTAAGGGTCCTCACCATCTCCTCCAGCTAAGTAATTGCTTAATTCCACGACGGAAACGTATGAATAAGCGGGAACTGTATATTCGGCAAGCTTCGTTTTGTTGAATTCGTTTTCAATTGCATTCAATTCTTCCATGGTTGGGCGGGCAAACATAAGCATGAAGTCCGCTTTCTGACCAACGATGGAATATAGGGCATGGCTGCCTTCATTGTCACTTTGTGTCATATTCCATTTATCCAGTAAACCTTGGAATTCTGAGATGGCCAATTGGCGTTCGTCACTTGATAACGTTTTCCAAGAAGCCCAGTCGATCAGACGGAAATCATGTAAACAATACCAGCCGTCCAGTGTTTGTGCTGCTTCACTCATTACGATCACTCCTAAGTCTTATTTTAACTTTAATATAACATAGTTTCAGTATAAGGAAATTTATATCAACCCGCAAACACCATCACTGTTTTTCGGTGTTCAAACAAATTTCAAATTTGCAGATTGGCAGAGGACCAAAGTGGCTGGAATTTACCTGGCTGCTAGAGTATTCTTAAAAGAAGACGACTATGGATTTTCACCGAATGGTTAAATATAGAAAAGATAGGGGAAACGTATCTAAAAAGGAGGAAGAGCCAATGGGTGATTTATTTGAAATATTGGAATCGAAAATTATGGGGCATAATTTAAAGATCGTTTTTCCAGAAGGGTTGGATGAACGGATTTTGGGAGCGGCAGGCAGGCTTGCCAAAGCTAAACTGGTGACACCGGTATTGATCGGGGATATCGGGTTGATTCAAGAGAAGGCAAAAGATTTAAAAATATCCCTTGATGCAATCGAAATATATGATCCGAAGAATTATATCATGATGGATGATATGGTTGAAGCGTTCGTGAAGGTCCGTGAGGGTAAAGCGACCGATGTACAAGCTCGTGAAATCTTAATGGATGAGAACTATTTTGGAACCATGCTCGTCCATATGAAACTGGCACATGGAATGGTGAGTGGTGCAACGCATTCGACTGCCGATACGGTTCGTCCCGCCTTAAGGATCATTAAAACAAAGCCAGGCGTCCAAAAAACATCGGGAGTATTCATCATGGTCCGGGATGAAGAAAAATATGTGTTCGCGGATTGTGCAATCAATATAAACCCCGATTCCCAAGACCTGGCTGAAATTGCTATAGAAAGTGCGAAGACTGCACTAATGTTCGATATCGAACCGCGTGTGGCGATGCTGAGCTTTTCGACGAAGGGATCGGCAACATCCCCCGAGACCTTAAAAGTGGTTGATGCTGTCGATTTGGCAAAAGAAATGGACCCTGAAGTCATTCTTGATGGGGAATTTCAGTTTGACGCGGCTTTCGTTCCTTCGGTAGCAAGAAAAAAAGCGCCGGATTCCCTTATTCAGGGGGATGCGAATGTTTTTATTTTCCCAAGTCTCGAAGCAGGGAACATTAGCTATAAGATGGTACAGCGCTTGGGTGGCTTCGAAGCGGTCGGTCCGATCCTTCAGGGGCTGAATCGTCCGGTGAATGACCTTTCGAGGGGATGCAGTGAAGAGGATGTATATAAACTGGCTGTCATTACAGCGGCACAGGGGTTTGTGGCGCAGTATCAATAGCAGCTTGAGGATTAAATGTAGAGGGAGATTCGTATGGGTGAGACAGATTCATTATTAATGCAGCAAGAGTGGAGGATTATTGATCAATCTTCCGTTGGACCTCAGTTTCCTGCTCTGGAGTCCTTTGCGATGGATGATACATTTTGCGCTTCCGTTGGGTCAGGTAAATCAGCGGCAGTAGCCAGGGCGTGGGTACACCATCGAACCATCGTCATGGGTATACAGGATACGAAGTTGCCTTTTCTTAAAAAGGGTTTGGAACATTTAGAAGAACACGATTTTCAGGCCATCGTGAGGAATTCCGGAGGGCTGGCGGTCGTGCTGGATGAGGGGGTCCTTAATTTTTCGCTCATTTTTCCTGAAAACGAACAGAAAATTGAAATCAATCGTGGATATGATGCTATGTGGGGGCTTGTCCAATTGATGTTTTCCGATTTCCCAGTCACGATGGAGGCAAGGGAAATCGTCGGTTCATATTGTCCTGGTAGTTATGATTTAAGTATAAATGGGCAAAAGTTTGCCGGTATATCCCAACGCAGGATTCGCAATGGCGTAGCGGTGCAAATCTATTTGTGTGTCAATGGAAGCGGGGCTGAACGTGCCAGTCTCGTGAAGGGTTTTTATGATGCAGCTAAAGGAAATGCAGAAACCAAATTCGCTTATCCTGATATCGTCCCTTCGGTAATGGCATCCCTAACGGAATTGTTGGGAGTGCAATTGAGTGTTCAGGACGTTATGCTCAGATTCCTACATGTATTGAAGGAACATAGCGAAAGGATATTCTCTGACACTCTTTCCGTTCAGGAATGGCCGATGTATGAGGCATACTTGACAAGAGTGGTGGAACGCAATGATAAAGTATTCGATGCATTAAAGGATTGATATGAAAGAAGAAGCCGTTCCAGTAATTCAGGAACGGCTTCTTCTTTCATTTAATACGACTTTAGCATTCACTGAAACTGTAAAAGGCCTGTATGATAGACAGCGACGTCCTGAGAGATATTATTCCTTCTTTCTTGAAGCAATGAAAAAAAGAGCCTTGTTGGCTCCCTTTTTCGGATAAACATGGGTGAAACGACCTTTGGCATGTGGTTATTCTATATAACTGAACCCCACATTATCTTATTACTCGGCCATTTTTTCCAAATTGCCATTCCGGTCCATCTTGAACTTAGTTGCCGGACGTTCTTCTTCCTCTAACAAGACCAGCTTTCTTGCTCGATTCATGATATTCATCAAAGTTTCATAATCTTCCTGCATCAAGCCGCTGTTTTGTTCTAGGTGGCTGATTTTATTCTCCAATTCTTCGTTTCGCTTTTTCAGCCCTTTAATTTCAAGCTTCAATCTTTCATTTTCGGTTTTTAATACTTCGGCTTGAAGCATGCGGCCGTTCATAGATTCCAAATAGGCGATGACGGTATCAAGGCTCATGGCCGTTTCCGAAGTTACTGGTGTGTGTTGTGTCTTAGGAGCGAGGGCTTCAGCCACAACGAATTCCTCTGCTGCTTCATAATTGGTAGTATCGACTTCGGATTTCAACTCTAGTTCCTCTTCTTGTACATGGGGAACCATTATGTCGGAAATCGTTGGGGACGGCGGTGTATAAAGAAGCCGTTTTTTCCCTCCTTGATCTTTTCCAAGGATCCTTTGCCGCTGCTTACGCTGTTTCTTGGCAAGGGAAAGCGCTTTGTCATAATTATGGCGGACAACCGCATTCCAGCGGAATCCGCATGCTGCAGAGGTGCGATTCAACTTATCTCCTACCTCTTCAAAAGCATTAAGCTGAGTGCTGCCTTCCCGCACATGGCGCAATACCGTTTCTGCCAAAAGTAAATCATCTTCTTCTGTCCAGGCGTCTTGACGAACCTTCATTTCTACATACTCCCTTTCTGGTAACTTTTAAAATAAATAACTATATAAAATATCGTGTGGCAGTGATTTATGGAGTGTTCTACTAGCATTTTGGACAAAATCTGGATTTTTTATACAAAAAGGTTAAAAGGATACTAGTTTTTTGGCTAATTATATCCTTTTCCAGCGGCTGCCCTTTCCTTATCACATCATTCAGCCCTCTTGATATTCATAATTAGAAACGGTAAAATACCCTTTAGTCATATAAATGGATGAAAAATAGTTTGTCATGGAAAGGATGGTGACCGGAGGATGTCCAATGAATTCAGAGTGTGCGATGACTGCTTGGCGGTAAACATTAAAACATTGATCCCGCGTCTTGAAAAGCTTGATCCCGACGCGAAAATTGAAGTGGGCTGTCAATCCTATTGCGGTCCTGGCAGAAAGAAGTCTTTTGCCTTTGTCAATAACCGTCCAGTTGCTGCACCGACAGAAGACGAGTTACTAGATAAAATCAATAAAAAACTAAAGTAGGATCCATGAGATATAGTTAGAGTGGATGTTTTGCTTTTGATAAATGGAACAAGTAATCATCACCCAGATTCGACACACTGCGGTGATTTTTTATTTCTTTATTTTCGAGACAAAATCGGACAGGAACTTCCGTTTTCTTACAAAATGACCCCTCTTTCTAGCAAGGGGGAAGTTAGGGTTTTTTGTCAAAACACGCTATAATGAGTGCATCGAGATTATGAAAAAGAGGGTAGTTCATGGAATATTCCGGCGAAAAATTACAAGAAGAAAAAGTATTCAAGGACCCGGTGCACCGATATATACATGTTCGTGACCGGGTTATATGGGATTTAATAGGGACGAAGGAATTCCAGCGTCTTCGAAGGATCAAACAGCTAGGAACGACTTATTTAACCTTTCATGGTGCGGAACATAGTCGGCTTAGCCATTCGCTTGGAGTATATGAGATTGTCAGGAGAATCGTGGATGATGTATTCGAGGGCAGACCGGAATGGAAACCTGAGGAACGGTTACTATCCTTGTGCGCAGCCCTTCTGCATGATTTGGGGCATGGTCCTTTCTCTCATTCTTTTGAAAAAGTGTTTGACCTGGATCATGAGCAATTCACGCAGCAGATAATCGTCGGCGATACGGAAGTGAATAAGATCCTCCTTAGAGTTGGGCGTGATTTTCCAAAAAAAGTGGCAGAAGTCATTGCGAAAACCTATAAAGGCAAATTAGTAGTCAGCCTGATTTCAAGTCAGATCGATGCTGATAGAATGGACTATTTACAGCGTGATGCTTACTTCACTGGCGTGAGTTATGGACATTTCGATATGGAAAGGCTTTTGCGTGTAATGAGGCCAAGGGAAGAACATGCCGTCATAAAGCAAAGCGGGATGCATGCGGTTGAGGATTATATCATGAGTCGCTACCAAATGTATTGGCAGGTTTATTTCCATCCAGTTACGAGAAGTGCGGAGGTCATACTTACCAAGATTCTACATAGAGCGAAACATTTATATGAATCCGGTTATGAGTTTGCTCAAGAACCGCACCATTTTTATTCATTGTTCAAGGGAGAAGTGACTTTAACGGACTATTTGAAAATGGATGAAGCGGTGATGCTCTATTATTTCGAAGCATGGGAAGAGGAAAACGATGCGATTTTAAAAGATTTATGCACTCGCTTTGTTAACCGTAAACTATTTAAATATGTGGAATTCCATCCATCGAACAGTCAAATGAACAGATTAATGGAATTAAGGACGCTATTCAAGAAGGCAGGCATCGATCCGGATTATTATCTTGTCGTCGATTCTTCATCAGATCTGCCGTATGATTTTTACCGGCCAGGTGAGGAAGAGGAGAGACTGCCGATCCACTTGCTGAAAAATAATGGCGAAATTCGTGAATTATCACGTGAATCCGAAATTGTCGATGCAATTTCTGGGAAAAGAAGAACGGATCATAAGTTGTATTATCCAGCGGATTTATTGCGTGATGAATCTACGAAGAAAAATATAAAAAAACAGATTCGTAGGCTTTTGGAGCTATCGGATTAAAGTGGTACATTTTTGGTGAGGAGTGACGAGCCTTGTTTAAGGATCATGCAAATATTATCAATGCAATTTCTACTGCCGGTGAAATCTCGGGTCGAAAAAAATTACAAAAAATCGTTTATATCGCGAAGAAGCTGTCCTTCCCATTTCATGAAAAGTTTCAGTTTCACTTTTATGGACCGTATTCGGAGGAGTTGACCTTACGGATTGAAGAGCTCTGCGAAATGGGTTACTTGAATGAAGTAAGGGAAAAAAAAGCAGGTTATTATCAATATTGTTATTCGATAACGGATGCCGGCCAGGATTTCCTATCCATACAGGAAGTGGAGATGCCGGCACTTGAGGCATGCTTACAGGATATGAACGAACAGAATGCCAGGTTTTTGGAGCTGGTTTCAACGGTATTATACTTCGACACGCTTGAAAAAGAGGAAGTCACCGAGAAAATTTTCACGCTGAAAAGCAAACAAAAATATACGCTTGAAGAAATTGATGAGGCATATGAATATATTGAGCAGTTAAAAACAAAAGCTAAGCCGAATTGATGGCTTAGCTTTTCCCCATTATGTAAATCTTATAAATCGCTTTTACGGACACCGGCTACTGCTAAATGATTTTTTGACATTTCTTCAATGAAAATCGTCACGGCTTCAGCTGGTGCTCCAGTTGTTTCCGTAACGGCTGCAGTCACCTTTTCGACTAAAGCCTTTTTTTGTTCGTCTGTACGGCCTTCAAGCATTTTGACTGTTACATATGGCATCTCTTTCCCCCCCTTCATCTCTTATCTTGTAGTGTTTCACAATGGAAAAAGAATTGCAAGACACGGAAGTCAGAGTTTTTTCACTTCTTGAACTTTTGATGTATACTAACGGTAATAAACAATAGGGGAGAAGCTATCGATGCAATTTTTTGATCAAATAGAACGGTTTTTGGCTTATCCTTTGGAAAAGCTTCCATATGTCATTGTGTCACTGTTAATCGCATTTACGGTTCATGAATTTTCGCATGCCTATGTGGCCTATAAGTTCGGTGACCCGACTGCAAAGAATGAAGGAAGAGTCACATTGAATCCGATTTCTCATTTGGATCCGATCGGAACATTGTTGATATTAATAGCCGGATTCGGTTGGGCGAGACCTGTACCGGTTAATCGTTTCCATTTCAAGAATCCAAAGTTGGCAGGAGTGCTCGTCTCTTTTGCCGGTCCGTTCAGTAATTTGATCGTTGCAATTTTAGGGTATTTAATTTTTTACGGGTTGCTTGCGGCAGGCGCTGGACCTGATTTACCGTTTTTCGTCGAGCCCTTCTTAAATATACTCATAAATTTAAATGTCCTTTTATTTGTATTTAATCTGATACCGCTGCCGCCGCTCGATGGTTATAGGATCGTCCAGGATCTTGTTTCCGCAGACTTACGGGCAAAAATGACCCAGTATGAACAATATGGCTCCCTGATTTTTTTGATTCTGATCATCACACCGCTGAGTCAATATACAATAAGGCCGATTTTGGATACTGGAATTCTATTTGTAGGAGGCACCTTGAGTCAATTTTTTTCACTTTTGTTTTTTTAACCAATAATAAAGAATGACAAACGATAAAGGGGGATACAAACATGGAAGAACAACCAAAGAAAAAGGTAGGCTTCAATATTATAAAAAACGACCCGACAGAAGGTCATGGAGGATATGGAGCAGGGGTTTTAACGCTCGATAATATTTCTCCGGTCATCATCGATGTGGATGCAGGTGAAGCAGAGGTCGATATCGGCGCGATGCATGCAAGAAGTGTGGTGGAAAAAGGGATCAAGTTTTTAAAGACTAAAGAAGAAGTCCCGAATGCCAAACCGTACTGGCTTGTTTGGGTGACCATTGAAGCCACTCAAAATGGTCCGCACTATGCAGGTGTGACAGCATGTGAAATGATGGTCGACAGGTCAATTAGACGCGGTTACAAATCGCTTCCGGAGCATGTTAACCGGATGGATAAATCGCTGAAACGACAAATCATCGTCGAGGATATGGACGATAAATCAAAACGTGTGCTTGCTGACTTCCTGAAAAACCATGATGCAGGAATGTGGGAGCGTTCTTCAGATCAGCTGAAGGAGTCATTGACGGTTTGAATCTCGTTTAATGGATGAAATGTTAAGTTTAGTGAAAAATGCACTTGTAGGAAAGCGATAAAATCAGTAAACTTAAAGACAGCAGTTTAGTCACTGTGGAACTAGGACAGAAAAACCCCCGAAGCCGCTGCCGGCTTCGGGGGTTTTTCGTTATCCCCAAGGTTTTAAGACTTTTTTGTACCACGGGGCCTTTTTATGTTCTTCTTCTTTTGGGGCATGTTTCGGATTCTCACCCTTAAAGTGCTCGGCACAGTATTCGACAGGTTCGGTTCCTTTAACATAATAAGTCAATCTTGAGACAGGACAATCCTTTGTGGCCAATTTTCCGCTTACGGGATTCACGTTTACCCCGATTACGTTTTCGGTTTCCTTAAACGATTTTGCCGGTTTCCCTTGTAGGCCCTTTTCCATATAGGAAGCCCAGATTTTCTTTGCATAGCCTTTTTCAGCAGGGATCTCGATCTTTTTGCCTTGATCATATCCAGTCCATACTCCTGCTACAAGCTCCGGTGTGTAACCAATCATCCAGCTATCAGTCGGGGTGGAGCCTGATTTGCCAGCATATGGGCGGGTCAGCTGGGAACTGATGGTGCTCCCGGTCACTTTCGTATAGCCATTTAAGGTTTCGTCAAAAACCCCTGTAAGCATCTGGGTCATGACAAATGCCTTGTCCTCATCCAGAATCTGTTCCGGTTTCTCGTTTTCATCAAAAATCACTTCACCTTTTTGATTTTCAACCTTTTTGATAAACACGGGTTCAACCTTTTTTCCGCCATTAGCCAGAATGCTGTATGCGTTCACCATCTCAATCGCCCTTACACCTGACGTACCGAGTGCCAGGGAAGGAACGGCATCCATCTTTGCCGTGATGCCGAAACGATGCGCGGTATCGACCAATGACTGTTCCCCAAGGAACAAGTGCGTTTTTACGGCGAAGATATTATCGGAAAGAGCAATGGCCTGAGCCATAGTAATTTCGCCTTCCGCATATTGATGGTTGTAATTATGCGGTGTGTAAGATGAGTGACCATCATCGAAAGAAAATGTAGTTGTCTCGCTTTTTAAGGTGGTGGACGGTGTAAAACCATTCTCCAGCGCTGAATAGTATAGCAATGGCTTCATGGTTGAACCAGGCTGGCGAACGGCCTGTGTAGCTCGATTGAATGGCGACTCGGAATAATCTTTACCGCCGACCAGCGCACGGACCTCCCCGGTATCCGGATCCATTGCCACTATCGAGGCTTGAATGCCTGAAGACTTGGGTATGGTATTGGAAAGAACCTCTTCGGCAGCGTCCTGCTGGGTTTCGTCCAGTGTGGTATAGACCTTAAGCCCGCCCAGCTCGATCGTCCGGTCATCTAAATGAAGCTGAGATTTTAAAGCTTGCTTGACGGCATCCTGAAAATAGGGAGCGGTCTTATTGGTGACCGTTCCGTGCTCACCCTTTAATGTTAGGGATGTTCGCAACGCTTCCGCAATATTTTTTCCTGAAATGTAGTTTTTGCTTTTCATGGCTTGCAGGACAACTTTCTGCCTTGATTTCGCTTTTTCAAAGTTATCCAATGGAGAATAGTTTGACGGCCCTTTTGGTATTCCGGCCAGCATGCTCGCTTCAGAAAGATTCAAATCCTTGGCATCCTTACCAAAGTAATATTGACTTGCAGCTTGGGCTCCATATGCGCCATGTCCGTAGTAAATCGTATTTAAATAGCCTTCTAGAATTTCCTTTTTGGAGTAGTTCATTTCTAAACGTATCGTATAAAAGGCCTCATTAAGTTTACGCGACCATGTTTTGTCATGCCCAAGAAACAGGTTCCTGGCATACTGCTGGGTAATGGTGCTTGCCCCCTGGACTTTGGACATTGCCTTAATATCAGCAAGGATTGCACCGCCGATCCGCTTTATATCAAATCCATAATGAGTGTAAAATTGACGGTCCTCAACGGCGACAGTCGCTTTGATGAGCTGTGGTGAAATCGACTCCATTCCGGCCCAATAACGTTTCTGGCCATTATCTGTTTCACCGATCACATTTCCATTATCACTATAATAGAGAGTGGACTGTGGCACGACCAAAGGAGGCGGACCTAATATTTTTGCATAAATCAGTAAAGAGAGAAGCAATACAAAGAGTATTGTGAGCCCGATTGTGGCAAGGATAATGAAGGCCCGTACATATTTAGTTGTCCTTTTAAATCGTTCGCTTGGAATCAATTCCATTGCTTTCACCTCTCTTATCATGTAAGAATCTATCATCTATTACTATTATGGAAAAAAAAGAAAATTTTAAACATAAGAACTGCATTTAAGAAATTTATCTTGCAATTCTGCTAGATTCGTCTATAATTTTTCTAGCTAATGACTATACCGATTTTGGGGAACCTATAAGGTGACTGACAATATGAAATGGAAAAGGAGCGTTAATAAATGAGCATTTGGTTTACTGAAAAACAAACAGAGAACTTTGGTATTACGATGAAAGTGAATCGTACTTTACATACGGAGCAAACTGAGTTTCAAAAGCTTGATATGATTGAAACGGAAGAGTGGGGCAATATGCTATTGCTGGATGACATGGTAATGACTTCACAGCGCGATGAATTCGTTTACCATGAAATGGTAGCCCATGTTCCTTTATTTACCCATCCTAATCCAGAAAACGTTTTGGTTGTAGGAGGAGGGGACGGAGGAGTTATCCGTGAAATCCTAAAACACCCAAGCGTAAAAAAAGCTACATTGGTGGATATCGATGGAAAAGTTATCGAATACTCAAAGAAATTCCTACCTGAAATTGCAGGCATGCTTGAAGATCCGCGTGTAGACGTACAAGTTGGGGATGGCTTCATGCACATCGCCAAAAGTGAAAACGAATATGACGTGATCATGGTTGACTCAACTGAACCTGTCGGACCTGCTGTCAATTTATTCACAAAAGGTTTTTATGCCGGGATTTCCAAAGCTTTGAAAGAAGACGGGATTTTTGTGGCACAATCAGACAATCCTTGGTTTAAAGCGGACTTAATTCGTGATGTACAACGTGATGTGAAAGAAATATTCCCTATCACTAGCCTTTATTTAGCGAATATCCCAACTTATCCAAGCGGCCTTTGGGCGTTCACGATCGGATCGAAGAAATATAATCCATTAGAAGTGACAGAAGACCGTTTCCATGAAATAGAAACAAAATATTATACAAAAGAACTTCATAAAGCAGCTTTCGTTCTGCCTAAATTCGTTCAAGATTTAGTGAAATAAGGGAGGCATGGACCATGAAATTCGATGAAGCCTATTCAGGCAATGTATTCATTAAAAGTCACCCTGTTTTTGAGGAATCGGAAGCTGTGCTATACGGAATGCCGATGGACTGGACGGTAAGTTTCCGCCCGGGTTCTCGCTTCGGCCCTACCCGGATTCGTGAAGTTTCGATTGGTTTGGAAGAGTACAGCCCGTATTTAGATCGTGAATTAGAGGAAGTTAAATTCTTTGATGCCGGGGATATTCCATTACCATTCGGCAATCCGCAGCGCAGTATCGATATGATTGAAAAATTTGTCGACAGCGTGTTGGATGCAGGTAAGTTCCCAATGGGTATGGGAGGGGAACATCTTGTTACATGGCCTGTCATTAAAGCCATGTACAAAAAGTATCCGGATATGGCCATCATCCATATGGATGCCCATACAGATTTACGTGAGGATTATGAGGGGGAGCCGCTTTCCCATGCGTCCATCATTCGTAAATCCGCAGAGCTTATCGGCCCGAAAAATGTTTACTCTTTCGGCATTCGTTCCGGTTTGAAGGAAGAATTCCAATGGGCAAAAGAAAATGGCATGCACATCTCTAAATTTGAAGTTCTTGAACCTCTGAAAGAAATACTGCCGCAGTTAGCTGGTCGTCCTGTATATGTGACGATCGACATCGATGTTCTTGACCCTGCGCACGCGCCGGGAACAGGCACCGTAGATTGTGGAGGCATCACTTCCAAAGAGCTTTTAGCTTCGATTCATGAGATAGCACGGTCTGAAATTAATGTAGTCGGCTGCGATTTAGTTGAAGTCGCACCGATTTATGATCCATCCGAGCAAACTGCGAACACGGCGAGCAAGCTGATTCGCGAAATGATTTTAGGTTGGGTTCAAAAAGGTTAATGGATGGAAGACTTGACTGTTCCTGTTTTTTAGTGGGAATGGTCTTTTTTTATCCATTCCGAAAAGAACTTTACATCTGAGGGACTCTTTTTGAATAATTCCGCCCCAATGAGTCATTATTGCGTTAAAATCAAATGAATTGCAACAACATGATGTCGACATTTTATCCTCACTATTTGTGATTTACACTTTATTTTCCGCTCCAAGTTGAAACTTCCTTGAAGAATATTTATACTTATAAAGTTAAGAACGACATGATGAAGGAAGTGTAGCTTTGACTCTTCATGATATAGATAAGCAGGCCATTAAAGTAACTTTACAGACGAAAATCAAGCATGGCTCAGAAACAGAAACGTATGAGCTGGTCACATTTGGTACAAAAATGTATAAAGGTGCAGATTTATATTTGCAATATAAAGAGGAAAACGAAGTCGGTCAAACACAAACGACCATTAAGCACAAACCGGATGAAACGATCCTGCTTAGAAATGGTGCCATTAAAATGAGGCAGCTTTTCCGCCTGCAGGAAGCGACAAATGGACATTATGAAAGTATATATGGCAGGTTAGGATTACGGACGACCGCGAAGAAGATACATCATCAATGGGATGAGCAGACCAAACAAGGGAAACTTGTCCTTAAATATACGTTACATATGCAGGGAAGCGAACCCGGTCAATATGAGATGACGATTTCCTACAAGGAGGAAGCATAGCGCATGAATATAGTAAAAGAGGTACAGGAAAAACTGAAAGAAGAGATTAAAGCGGCAGTCATTAAAGCTGATTTAGCAACGGAAGATCAGATTCCAAATGTTGTATTGGAACTGCCAAGAGATAAAACACACGGAGATTATTCCACGAATATGGCCATGCAATTAACGAAGATTGCAAAGAAAGCGCCAAAGATGATAGCAGAGGCAATCATCGAAAACTTTGACAACTCAAAAGCATCCATCGAAAAAATTGAAATTGCAGGACCTGGTTTCATCAACTTCTACATGAATAATTCCTATTTGACAGAATTGATTCCTGTCATTTTGAAAGTGGATGAAACATATGGGGAAAGTGACTTTGGTAAAGGCGAAAAAATCCAAGTGGAGTTCGTTTCCGCGAACCCGACCGGTGATCTCCATCTTGGTCATGCCCGTGGTGCAGCAGTAGGTGATACGTTATGTAATATCCTGTCTAAAGCAGGTTATGATGTTTCACGTGAATACTATATCAATGATGCAGGAAACCAAATTAATAATTTGGCCATTTCCATAGAAGCCCGCTATTTCCAGGCACTTGGCCTCGAAAAGGATATGCCGGAGGGCGGTTATCATGGCGAAGATATCATTGGCATCGGTAAGACGCTTGCCAGTGAATATGGGGATAAATATGTAAATGCCGATGAAAAGGAACGTTTTGAATTTTTCCGTGAGTACGGCTTGAAATATGAAATGGAAAAACTGAAAACGGACTTGGGTAATTTCCGTGTCGGATTTGATGTATGGTACTCCGAAACCTCCCTATATCAAGACGGTAAAATTGATGAAGCACTCAAAGTGTTGAGGGAAAGGGGCCATGTTTACGAGGAAGATGGGGCTACATGGTTCCGCTCTACGGAATTAGGCGATGATAAAGACCGGGTGCTTATTAAGCAGGATGGGTCTTACACATATCTGACACCGGATATTGCCTATCACCGTAATAAATTGGAGCGCGGCTTTGAAACGCTGATCAATATCTGGGGTGCAGATCACCACGGCTATATACCGCGTATGAAAGCAGCGATCGAAGCATTAGGGTACAAACGCGAGCAGCTTGAAGTGGAAATCATCCAGCTTGTTCACCTGTACAAGGATGGCGAGAAAATGAAGATGAGTAAGCGTACCGGTAAAGCAGTTACGATGCGTGACCTTGTTGATGAAGTAGGACTGGATGCAACACGTTATTTCTTTGCGATGAGAAGTGCGGATACTCATATGGACTTCGATTTGGATCTTGCGGTATCACAGTCCAATGAAAACCCGGTTTATTATGCACAGTATGCCCACGCCCGTATTTCCAGCATTTTACGACAAGGTGTGGAACAAGGGATCAGCTATGAAGGAGTCACTGATTTCTCTGCCCTATCTACTGAAAAAGAAGTGGAGCTTTTGAAGAAATTAGGAGAGTTCCCGCAGGCAATAGCGGAAGCAGCCGAAAAACGGATGCCTCACCGAATGACGAATTATATATTCGACCTGGCCTCTACATTCCACAGTTTCTACAATGCAGATAAGGTTTTGGATGTTGAAGAGATGGAAAGAAGTAAGGCGCGTCTAGGACTGGTCAAATCCGTCCAAATTACTTTAAAGAATGCATTAGCTATAATCGGGGTTTCTGCACCGGAAAAAATGTAATGGAAAAAGCGGCTGTT
Source organism: Peribacillus simplex NBRC 15720 = DSM 1321 (assembly GCF_002243645.1). Taxonomy (NCBI): domain Bacteria; kingdom Bacillati; phylum Bacillota; class Bacilli; order Caryophanales; family Bacillaceae; genus Peribacillus; species Peribacillus simplex. Next base: position 2,733,667 of record NZ_CP017704.1, read on the forward strand.
TCTAGCGAAACAGCCGCTTTTTTTTAGGTTAATTAGCACTCGACGGCACCGCCGCTCACCCTTTTTACACCACGAACCTTAGCTATATCTTCAATCAGCTGCAACATTGCCCGGTCCTTCATCTTGGCCTCGATCATGAAATCCACGTCCTGTCCAAGATCCTTAAGCACTTTAAAAAGGGGCATGATGAAGTCCAAATCGATATAATCTGCATGCGAGCGAAATTCACCTGCCGATTTTGGGGATGAAATATGAATCTTTGGTACCACCCCTGCCAGACTCCAAGTTGTGAATACCTCGGTGAGCAGCTCGTTAAGCGGCTCATCTGAAAGGTTTGCGAGATGATGGTGGTAATCGAATACTAGTGGGATGCCTTCCCTCTTACATACGCTCAAGGTTTCAGATGCTGTATAGGTTTTATCATCATTCTCCAAAGTCATTCTTTCCTTGACGTGCATAGGCAGCGATTTAAGGTTGTCATGAACCCTTACAAGGGCGGACTCTTTATCACCATAGGCCCCACCGACATGGATATTGATGAAAGAGGTGTCAGCAATGCCCATTGCATCAAGCATTTTATAATGGAACTCCATATCTTTTACAGCATTTTGTGTAATCTCGTGCTTAGGGCTGGTAAACAGCGTAAACTGATTGGGGTGAAAGCTGATCCTCATCTTGTGTGCAGTGGCCCAATCGCCAAGCTGTTTCCACTCTTTTTTAAAAGGAGTGACGAAATCCCATTCTATTTCGGGATGTGTGGCTAAAGGGACAATGGAACTGGACATTCGGTATATTTCTATTTGATGTGCCGTGTTATATTGAAGGACCCTTAAGGTATTTTCAATGTTCTGCCTTGTCACATCCAGGAGTTTTTCCATTCCTTTTTCTGTGCCAAGTGTGTTATATCGCTTGAAAGTAAGTGTCTTAGCCGGAGAAGCTTCCCATAAACAGGTGGCATTGGATACAAATCCAAATCTTATTTTCATTATATTTTTCTCCTTGAACAACGGGATGTCAAAGAAAAGGAGAAAGGATGGAAGCCAGCGATTCTTTTGCTGAACGGACTACATTCATGTTGGAAAGCGTGTCCTCGTTTAGCGGCTTCGATTCGGCAAGGTCTACTGCCAACTCCTTCTCTACATCTTCTATAAATGTCCGGTCAAATACGATACAATTGATTTCACTATTTAAAAAACAACTGCGTTTATCAAAATTAGCCGTACCGATATCACACATTATATCATCAATCAGGATCACTTTAGAATGGTAGAACCCTCTTTGAAATTGCATGATTTCTGCCCCTTCTTTTAATAGTACCCTGAAGTAGGGATAAGAAGCTTCCTTAACAAGGGCATGGTCAGAAATTTCAGGTACAATGACCGTAACGGAAACATCGCGTGCAAGTGCTTCCCTTAATTCTTGAAGTAAAGTATCACTGGGAATGAAGTATGGAGTCCCGATGATGATTTTTTTATTGGCTTGCTTAATCATGTGTGTCAGTGACTGTTCAAGATCACTGCCATTCGTGACGACAACCTGATGTGCCTGCGTCCCGGGAGTCAATGTCGGGAAATAGGCAGGTGTTCCCCTGTAATCCTCGTTTGTATCATAGAACCAATCCGAGAGAAAGACTTCCTGAAGGTCCTTTACACCTTCCCCGGTCATTTTTAAATGGTAATCTCTCCACGGGTTCAGCTTCTCCCCTTGGTTTATATACTCCTTACCGATATTAAAGCCGCCAAGATAGCCGATTTTTCCGTCTATCACCGTGATCTTACGGTGATTTCTTTTTTGTATTGTATAGAAAAGGAAGGGGAGTTTCGGTTTAAAGCTGAAAGAAAAATGAACGCCGCTTTTAGTTAGCTCCTGAATGGTTTGGCGGGACATCTTTTTACTTCCTACCCAATCGGCTAAAAGCCGCACTTCCACGCCCTCTTCCGCTTTTGCCTGAAGTAACTTCAAAAAGTCCTTGCTGAATTTATCATTTTTTACAATATAAAAAAGGATATGGATGGAATCCTGAGCTTGCTTGACTTCCTTCATATAATCATCAAACAGGATTTTCCCTGATGTGAATACAGTCATGTCGCTGTTCCGAGGCGGAAATTTAATGTTGGTTGCGTGCTTCAAATAACGCTTATGCCCTACCTTAAGATCAACCCAGCACCAAGAGAAGATCAATAAAAATATAGAGGCAATCGTAGTGATTATCTTCAAAAAAAATCCCCCCTAAATGATTATATTTAGTTTTGCTCTAATTCCCTGTTAGTAACCATTAAAAAGCGGGGAAAGGGGCCTCATTTTTTTAGAATGCAGAAGGGTAATTCACGGAATTGTCGAATTATATAATTAAGGTCCAGAAAAATTAAATCGTTTTAGAAAGAAAAAAGTTGACTGAATGCTCATTCATTATATAATGGAATTAATCAAATTTCAGAAAAATGCCAATTTTTCAATTTACCAAAGAGGGGGAAAGACTGCATGGAAATGAATGGTTTACTGTGGATCAACTTAGTTGCGTTCCTGCTTGTAACCGCTTACGCCGCCGGTTTGTTTGTCTATTTGATAAAGACTCGTATAGCTTATATAAAACTGGGCAAAAAAGTGGAATTCGATAACCGTGTGAAAGATCGTCTTGTTAAAATAGGGGTTTATGTATTTGGACAGAAGAAGCTCTTTAAAGATAAAAAGAGCGGGATCATTCATGCCATGTTATTTTATGGTTTCATCTTAGTGCAATTTGGGGCACTTGACTTTTTCGTTAAAGGCTTAAGACCGGGGTGGCATTTACCGTTTGGCCCTGTTTATCCGGCCTTTACTTTCTTCCAGGAAATTGTGACGCTTACCGTTCTTGTTGCAATCCTATGGGCGGCATACCGCCGTTATGTCGAAAAGCTCGTTCGCTTGAAAAGGGATTTCAAAGCAGGTTTGGTTGTCATCTTCATTACCGGTATCATGATTACCGTATTACTGGGGAATGGAATGGGAATGATCTGGCATGGACACGATGCAACTTGGTCAGAGCCAGTCGCATCAAGCATCGCTTTCCTATTCGGCTGGATGGGGACAACAGCGGCAACAGTCGTTTTTTATGTAGCTTGGTGGCTGCATTTACTGATCATATTATCTTTCCTTGTTTATATCCCGCAATCTAAGCATGCTCACTTGATTGCCGGTCCGATAAATGTATTCCTGAATCGCCTGGACAATCCGGGGAAATTGAAACCGGTTGATTTGGAAGAAGAGGTTCTCGACAAAGAAGGCAATCAATATTACGGTGCCAAATATATAGAAGATTTGACGCAGTATCAAATGGTGGACTTCTATGCCTGCGTGGAGTGCGGGCGCTGTACGAATATGTGCCCGGCTACAGGTACCGGTAAAATGCTGTCACCGATGGATATCATAATCAAGATGCGTGACCATTTAACAAATACAGGCGCTGCCGTTACAACGAAGCAGCCATGGGTGCCATCCTTTGTTTTTGGAAATACGAACGGAAATAAGATTGCTTTGGCTGGTGCCGCGCAGGGGGCGCAGGAATCTGCTGCAGCAACCGAAGCTTACAGTCCGAGCCTGATTGGTGAAGTCATTACGGAAGAAGAACTTTGGGCATGTACCACTTGCCGGAACTGTGAAGATCAATGCCCTGTAATGAATGAACATGTCGACAAAATCATCGATATGCGCCGTTATCTAGTGTTGACAGAGGGCAGACTTGATCCTGATGCGCAACGTGCCATGACGAATATAGAGCGACAAGGAAACCCGTGGGGACTGAACCGTAAAGAGAGAGAAGGTTGGCGAAGCCTTCGGGAAGATGTCAGCGTCCCTACCGTGAAGGAATTACAAAAGGCAGACGAAGAATTCGAGTATTTATTCTGGGTAGGTTCAATGGGGTCGTACGATAACCGTAGCCAGAAGATTGCCCTTTCCTTTGCTAAATTATTGAATGAAGCGGGCGTCAAATTTGCAATTCTCGGAAACAAGGAGAAAAACTCAGGGGATACTCCCCGTCGATTGGGTAATGAGTTTGTTTTCCAGGAGCTTGCAATGAAAAATATAGAAGAATTCCAGAAGAATGAAATAAAGAAAATCGTAACGATCGATCCGCATGCATACAATATCTTCAAAAATGAGTATCCAGATTTTGGCTTGGAAGCGGAAGTGTATCATCATACCGAACTGTTAGCCAAACTTGTCAGTGAAGGCAGATTGGTGCCTCAGTATCCGGTGAATGAGACGATTACATTCCACGATTCCTGTTACTTGGGAAGGTACAATGAAGTTTACAGCCCGCCGCGTGAAATCTTACAATCCATTGATGGTGTGAAACTTATTGAGATGGAGCGTAACCGTGAAAAGGGTATGTGCTGTGGAGCTGGAGGCGGTTTGATGTGGATGGAAGAGGAAACAGGAAACCGCATTAATGTGGCCCGTACCGAACAAGCGCTAGCCGTAAGTCCAACAGTGATCAGTTCAGGATGTCCTTATTGTCTGACCATGTTATCTGATGGGACGAAAGCAAAAGAAGTTGAGGAAAATGTTAAAACGTATGATGTAGCTGAACTACTCGAAAAAGCGGTCATTGGTGAAAACAAGTCGATTGCCTCTTAATTTAAAATGGAATTGCCTGCTTCTATATGGAACGGATCAAATGGAAGCAGGCAATTTTTTATTATTTAAAAACTAAATATTTTAATTTATGTAAAAATTATGTAAGATGATATTAAGCGCTTACAAAACTATTTTTTTAACTCCATATTGAGCGAGCGTTCAATCAATGTTACTTAAAGGAGGAAATAATGATGGCAAAAACAGTGATTATTAGTGGTGTGAGAACACCTTTTGGTAAATTTGGCGGAGGTCTTAGCAGTTTGACAGCATCACAGCTTGGCGGAATAGCAATCAAAGAGGCACTTGAGCGGGCAGGGATTGAAGGCAGCCAGGTAGACGAGGTCATCATGGGAAATGTACTTCAAGCGGGCCAAGGACAAATACCGTCACGGCAGGCGGCTCGTCATGCCGGCATGCCTTGGGAAGTGAAAACAGAAACGATCAATAAAGTGTGCGCATCAGGACTTCGCAGTGTTACATTGGCTGATCAGATCATCCGCTTAGGTGAAGAAGAAATCATTGTTGCCGGTGGGATGGAATCGATGAGCAATGCACCATATATTCTTCCAAAAGCGAGATGGGGCTTAAGGATGGGTGATGCACAGCTGAAGGATACAATGATTTCGGATGGACTTAGCTGCAGCTTTACAGGCGTTCATATGGGCACTTACGGAAACAGCACGGCCGAGGATCTTGAAATCTCCCGGGAGGAACAGGATAGCTGGGCTTATGAAAGTCATCAAAAAGCGATAAAAGCCATCGATGGCGGCATTCTTGCGGAAGAAATCGTTGCCGTACACGTCCCGGTTAGAAAAGGCGAACCAATCACCATTGAACATGATGAAGCCCCAAGAAAAGATACATCTGCTGGGAAGTTAGCTAAATTAGGCCCAGCTTTTAATAACGAGGGCACCATAACGGCAGGAAATGCACCAGGCGTCAATGATGGTGCAGGAGCACTTGTATTGATGAGTGAGGAACGTGCGGAAAAAGAAGGGAAAACGCCTTTTGCTTATATATTAGCTCATGCTGAAGTGGCTGTAGAGGCGAAGGACTTCCCTAAGACACCAGGTTTGGTTATAAATGAACTCCTGAAGAAGACGGGTAAATCTATAGAGGATATTGATCTATTTGAGGTGAACGAAGCATTTGCAGCTGTGGCACTCGCCAGTGGGAAAATTGCCAACATTGAGCCGGGAAAAGTGAATGTTAACGGAGGGGCTGTTGCATTAGGTCATCCAATCGGGGCGAGCGGGGCACGCATCATCATCACGCTGATGCATGAATTGAAACGCCGTGGAGGAGGATTAGGCATTGCAGCGATCTGCAGTGGCGGCGGGCAGGGAGATGCCATACTAATCGAAGTGCCAAAGCAAGGATGATAGTTTCATAGATAATGAGGAGGGATTTTCATGAGCATTCAAAAAGTGATGGTCATTGGCGCGGGACAGATGGGTTCTGGCATTGCCCAGGTTTGCGCAATGAGCGGTTATGAGGTTCTTTTACACGATTTAAAAGATGAATATGTAGAAAAGGGGTTAGGGACAATTACCAAGAACCTTTCCCGGCAAGTTGAAAAAGGGAAAATGGAATCCGAGGAGAAAGATTCAATCCTTTCCCGGTTGACTTCATCGACGGGTTTGAAAAATGCGGCTGCGGTAGATTTAGTGATTGAAGCGGCTGTGGAAAATATGGAGATAAAAACAAAAATTTTCGCAGAGTTGGATGAAATCACGCCACAACATGTAATTCTTGCATCCAATACTTCTTCACTTCCGATTACAGAGATAGCAGCTGCTACAAAAAGACCGGATAAGGTAATTGGCATGCATTTTATGAACCCAGTGCCAGTCATGAAGCTCGTTGAGATCATCCGCGGACTCGCTACAGCGGATGAAGTGTATAAAAAGGTTGAAAATATGGCCGAAACCTTGAACAAGGTACCGGTGGAAGTCAATGATTTCCCGGGTTTTGTAGCGAATCGGATTTTGATGCCGATGATCAATGAGGCCATTTATACCCTTTATGAGGGCGTTGCCACTAAAGAGGCGATTGATGATGTGATGAAGCTAGGAATGAACCATCCGATGGGCCCGCTTACGCTAGCTGACTTCATTGGGCTCGACACATGCTTATACATAATGGAAACCCTTCATCAAGGGTTGGGAGACGATAAATACCGACCGTGTCCCCTGTTAAGGAAATATGTAAAAGCTGGATGGCTAGGCAAGAAGTCAGGACGGGGCTTTTACGAATATAACTAATCATAGAAAGATGTGCAGCTAGGGAGGAATGAAGGATGGATTTCAGGTTTACAGAAGAACAGGAAATGATGCGGAAAATGGTAAGCGCTTTTGCGGAGAATGAGATTACCCCTCATATCGAGGCAATGGAAACAGGCGTGTTTCCAAAAACGATTCTGCAAAAAATGGGTGAGCTTGGTTTGATGGGAATCCCGATTTCAGAAGAATACGGTGGAGCGGGTATGGACTTCATGTCTTATATCATCGCCATCAATGAGATTTCCAAAGTAAGTCCAACTCTTGGTGTCATACTGTCCGTTCATACTTCTGTTGGAACAAATCCAATCGTTTATTTTGGAACGGAAGAGCAGAAGCGAAAGTATGTGCCTAAGTTAGCCGCTGGTAAATATTTAGGCGCCTTTTGCTTGACTGAGCAAAGCTCAGGTTCCGATGCTGCGAGTTTGAAATCGAAGGCAGTGGCAGTAAAGGAAGGCGGAGAATATCGAATAAATGGGTCCAAGGTTTTTATCACCAATGGTGGGGAAGCGGATGTGTTTATTGTTTTTGCTTCAACCGACCCTCAGAAGGGAAGCAAGGGAATCTCTGCTTTTATCGTAGAAAAAGGGACGCCAGGCTTAATCATCGGTAAAGATGAACGTAAAATGGGTCTTCATGGATCGAGCACTGTACAGGTGACGTTCGAGGATATGAAAGTGCCTGATGCCAATCTCTTAGGCAAAGAAGGTGAAGGCTTTAAGATCGCAATGGCCAACTTGGATGCTGGAAGGATAGGCATTGCTGCTCAAGCTCTGGGAATTGCAGAAGGCGCCATGGAACATGCTGTTCAATATGCAAAAGACAGAGTTCAATTTGGCAAACCTATTGCAGCACAACAGGGGATTGGTTTCAAGCTTGCTGAAATGGCAACGAGTATAGAAGCTTCAAGGTTACTCGTGTATCGCGCGGCGTTTTTACGCTCACAGGGATTGAAGTGCGGTAAAGAGGCGGCAATGGCTAAGTTATTCGCTTCGAGGACGGCTGTTGATGTGGCGATAGAAGCAGTCCAAGTGTTCGGAGGCTATGGATATACGATGGAATATCCGGTCGAACGCTATTTCAGGGATGCAAAGGTAACTGAAATTTATGAGGGTACCAGCGAAATACAGAGAATGGTCATCAGTAAGAATCTATAATTACGAAAAATTTGGGGGGCATAGTCATGCAATTTAAACTAACGGAAGAACATGAAATGATCAGGAAAATGGTGCGGAACTTTGCCCAGAATGAAGTGGCTCCTACAGCTGCCGAGAGGGATGAAGAAGAACGATTTGACCGTGAAATTTTTGACAAAATGGCTGAACTTGGATTGACTGGGATTCCGTGGCCGGAGGAATACGGCGGAATTGGAAGCGACTACTTGGCGTATTGTATTGCGATTGAGGAACTTTCCCGCGTATGCGCTTCTACTGGAGTGACTTTATCAGCCCATACTTCACTTGCAGGATGGCCGATATATAAATTTGGATCTGAAGAACAAAAACAAAAATACCTTCGCCCGATGGCACAGGGTGAAAAAATCGGTGCATACGGCCTGACCGAACCTAGCTCAGGCTCAGACGCAGGCGGTATGAGAACGACTGCAAAGCTTGTAGGTGATGAATATATTATCAGCGGTTCAAAAATCTTCATTACGAACGGCGGGATTGCTGATACCTATGTTGTCTTTGCATTGACTGACCCTGAATCGAAACAAAAAGGAACGAGTGCCTTTATCATTGAAAAAGATTTCCCGGGTTTTAGTGTCGGCAAAAAAGAGAAGAAGCTGGGGATCCGTTCATCACCGACCACGGAAATCATTTTTGATGAATGCCGAGTGCCTAAAGAAAATCTCCTTGGTAAAGAAGGAGAGGGCTTTAAAATAGCGATGATGACACTTGATGGCGGACGTAACGGAATTGCCGCCCAGGCTGTTGGGATCGCCCAAGGTGCATTGGATGCCGCGGTGGATTATGCAAAAGAGCGCGTCCAATTTGGCAAGCCAATTTCTGCACAGCAAGGAATCGGTTTTAAATTGGCGGATATGGCAACCGGTGTCGAAGCATCTAGACTATTAACCTATCAGGCTGCATGGTTGGAATCTGTGGGCCTTCCATATGGAAAAGAGTCGGCAATGTCCAAACTTTTTGCTGGAGATACAGCCATGAAAGTGACGACAGAAGCCGTGCAGGTCTTTGGAGGCTATGGATATACAAAGGATTATCCTGTAGAACGGTATATGCGTGATGCGAAAATCACCCAAATCTACGAAGGTACGCAGGAAATTCAAAAGCTGGTCATCTCACGGATGATTACTAAATAGGATTGAAATTGAGGTTTTCCGATGAGGCACCCACCCTTGCCGGAATACCCTTTTCAATTTCTTTGGAAATAAAATGATGGGATTCAAAAAGGAGTTTGAAAATGGAAAAAAGAGAAGTTCTTGCGTCGGTGAAGGATGAGCGGTTGGTAGAAAAAAGGCGTACACAAATGATTAAAGGGGCGGTGACCCTTTTTAAGGAAAAGGGATTTCACCGTACGACAACCCGGGAAATAGCCAAAGCGGCTGGCTTTAGTATTGGCACGCTATACGAGTATATCCGAACCAAGGAAGATATATTATACCTCGTCTGTGACTTTATCTACGATGAAGTCCAGGAAAAGCTTCAGAAAGAAATAGATCAGAGCGATGGGACACTTGAAAGCTTGAAGCTTACGATCGCCTATTTTTATAAAGTGATGGATGATATGCAAGACGAAGTGCTGGTCATGTATCAAGAGGTGAAAGCACTGACGAAAGATGCTTTACCTTATGTATTGAATAAAGAACTTCGGATGGTCGGCATGTTTGAAAAGGTGATAACGAAATGTGTTGAGAATGGGGAGCTCCTGTTGACGGCAAAACAAATAAGCCTTGTTTCTCATAATATTTTCGTTCAGGGACAGATGTGGAGTTTTAGAAGGTGGGCATTGCATAAAGAGTATACGCTTCAAGAATATGTTGAACTGCAGACGCAATTATTGATTCATAATATCTCGCTTCAGAAAAACACTGAAATAAATTCGTTTCAATAAGGAGGAGCTCAATGGGTACAGTTGAGGTGTATAAACCGAAAAACCATATCAGATTCGTGACAGCTTCGAGTTTATTTGATGGACATGATGCATCTATCAACATCATGCGGAGGATCCTTCAGTCCAGCGGCGCGGAAGTTATTCACCTGGGACATAATCGCTCGGTGGAAGAGATCGTGAATGCGGCCATCCAGGAAGATGTCCAAGGCATAGCGATGTCATCCTATCAAGGCGGACATGTGGAATATTTCAAATATATGTATGACCTGTTGAAGGAAAAGGGAGCCGAGCACATTCGGATTTTTGCCGGCGGTGGCGGGGTCATCATTCCGAGGGAAATCAAGGAACTCCATGATTATGGGATTGCCCGTATCTTCTCCCCTGATGAAGGGCGGGAATATGGGCTTCAGGGCATGATAAATGTATTGATGGAGGAGTGTGATTTCTCGACTGTCAAACCATCTTTACAGGAGCGCTTTGATGAACTGGTTGCAGGGGGGACAAATGCCATTGCCCAATTTATTACCTTTGCCGAAAATAGACTGGATGCTTCACAGGAAACAGCGGCCGCGGTGGAGAGTCTTTTTGAGCAGATCAAGACTTCCGAAAAGAAAGTTCCTGTTCTGGGAATTACAGGGACCGGTGGCGCTGGAAAAAGTTCATTGACTGATGAATTGATACGAAGGTTCATTAACGAAATTCCAGACGAGAAAGTCGCCATTCTATCTGTAGACCCGACCAAACAGAAAACGGGCGGTGCCCTGCTTGGTGACAGGATCCGAATGAACTCGATCTTTTCTGAGCGTGTTTATATGCGGAGCCTAGCCACGCGCCATTCAAAAAGTGAGTTGTCTTTGGCAATAAAAGATGCCATTTCAGTCGTGAAGGCAGCTGGCTTCGATTTAATCATCGTCGAAACGAGCGGAATTGGTCAGGGGGATGCAGAAATTGCTGAGATATGCGATGTATCCATGTATGTAATGACGAGTGAATTTGGTGCTCCTTCGCAACTTGAAAAAATCGATATGATTGATTATGCAGACTTGATAGTCATTAACAAATACGAGCGCAAAGGCTCCGAGGATGCAAAAAACCAAGTTCAAAAGCAATACCAAAGAAGCCGTACACTTTTTGACCAAGATCCATCTGAAATGCCAGTATATGGTACAATCGCTTCCCAATTCAATGACCCAGGCACCAATGCATTATTCGCTGCACTGATTGAAAAGCTTAATGAAAAATCAGGGACGGGATGGAGTACGTCCTTTTCGAAAGAAGCGGATGTTTACAAGCAAAATGTCATCATTCCTACTGACCGTCGGTATTATCTACGTGAAATCAGTGATACGGTCAGATCGTATCATAAGCGTGCGGCTGAACAAGTACGTATTGCCCGGAGGCTTTTCCAACTTGAAGGAGCAATTGATGCAATAAAGGAAAATGATAACAACGACGATATGGTGGCTTCTTTAGAAAAACTGAAAAAGGAAACCGCTTCGAATTTATCACCTGAATCTAAAAAAATCCTTTCTGGGTGGATGGATTTAAAAGAAAAGTATGCAGGGGAGCAGTTTGTAACGAAAGTCAGGGATAAAGAAATCGTCACAAAGCTGAAAACTAAAAGTTTATCAGGTTTAATGATTCCGAGAGTATCACTGCCTAAATATGTGGATTATGGAGAGATCTTAGGATGGGTATTCCGTGAGAACGTTCCGGGATTCTTTCCTTACACAGCGGGAGTCTTTCCATTCAAGCGTGAAGGGGAAGACCCGAAGCGGCAATTTGCCGGTGAAGGATCGCCCGACCGAACCAACAGGCGTTTCCATTATTTATCAAAGGATGATAATGCTAAACGGCTAAGTACGGCTTTCGATTCTGTAACTTTATATGGCGAGGACCCTGATCACCGGCCTGATATCTATGGAAAGGTAGGGGAAAGCGGAGTCAGCATCTGTACGTTGGATGACATGAAAAAGCTGTATGCAGGCTTTGACCTTTGCCACCCCTCAACCTCTGTATCAATGACCATCAATGGACCGGCACCAATCATTTTGGCCATGTATATGAATACTGCAGTCGATCAGCAGATTCAACGGAAAGAAGAAGAGTTAGGCCGTCCCCTTACGGATGCCGAGGCTGAAGAAGTGCAGGCTTTTACCCTTCAAACGGTACGCGGAACTGTTCAAGCGGATATTCTGAAAGAGGACCAAGGTCAGAATACATGCATCTTCTCTACGGAATTTGCTTTAAGGTTAATGGGGGACATTCAAGCATATTTCATTGATCGGAAAGTCAGGAACTACTACTCTGTATCCATTTCTGGCTATCACATTGCAGAAGCGGGTGCCAACCCCATTTCACAGCTGGCTTTTACATTAGCTAATGGCTTTACTTACATCGAATATTATTTAAGTCGCGGAATGAATATTGATGACTTTGCCCCGAATTTGTCGTTCTTCTTCTCAAATGGGCTCGACCCGGAATATACGGTTATCGGGAGGGTGGCAAGAAGGATTTGGGCGACAGTCATGCGGGATAAATATGGTGCGAATGACCGTAGCCAGAAGCTCAAATACCATATACAGACTTCTGGGCGCTCCCTTCATGCGCAAGAAATTGATTTTAATGATATCAGAACGACACTTCAGGCATTAATGGCACTACAGGACAACTGTAACTCCCTGCATACTAATGCGTATGATGAAGCCATCACGACCCCTACTGAAGAATCCGTGCGCCGGGCAATGGCCATACAAATGATCATTACAAAGGAGCATGGTCTCTCAAAAAATGAAAATCCGATGCAAGGTGCCTTCATCGTAGAGGAATTGACGGATCTGGTTGAAGAGGCCGTACTGCAAGAGTTCGATCGCATCAATGATCGAGGCGGTGTGCTGGGGGCAATGGAGACGCAGTATCAGCGCGGGAAAATCCAGGATGAATCGATGCATTACGAAATGAAAAAGCATACGGGAGAATTGCCGATCATTGGTGTCAATACCTATTTGAACCCAAACCCTCCTTCCGAAGAAGCAGTGAACAGCATGGAAATTGCCCGTGCAACAAAGGAAGAAAAGGAAGGGCAAATCATAAATCTCCGGGCATTCCAGGAAAGAAATGAGGCGTTCACGGATGAGGCGCTAACTAAACTGAAATTGGCAGCCATGAATGGGGAAAATATCTTTGCTGAACTCATGAACTGCGTGAGAGTGGCCAGTCTGGGTCAGATAACGAGGGCGCTATATGATGTAGGCGGTCAATATCGAAGAAATATGTAAACTAAGAAGGGGGCTCCGAACGTTTAGGGGCCTCTTTTTTAAATAATTTCCGTCTTTTTTAACAAAATGAAGATTTTACCTTATAATTATTTGGAAAAGGGGTAAAAATGAAGAATCAGCCCTATTGGAGTTGAGAAAATGAACCTGAAAATGATTGGATTAATCATAGGTTACATTCTTGCCATCATTTTTTTATTTGAGCTGTATGAGCATCAACTGGGAGCCATTTCTTTTTTTATCCTGACTGTTGTCTTTTTTACGGCAGCCTACCGTCAGAAATCCAAAAAGAAAAAGGAATGATTTTATCTTTTAGTGTTTCCTGTGAATGATAGACAATAAGGTAAATCTGTGAAAGTATCATATAGAACTAGCATAAACCCATTTAGATTGTTTATAATGGAGTATATGTCTAGCAGGAATTGTCGTTATTTTATCGAACTACTGTTTTAGATTATTTTTTTATGTGAAAAAACACGGAATTTAGTGTTTGAATAGAGAAGGGAAGTGCGGAATTTGAGTTTAAAACAATACTCAAAAGAGCAATTATTGGAAATGTCCTTAATAGAGATGGCATATGATTTGTTAGTGGAAAGAAATGAACCGATTCCATTTAAAGACTTAATAAGTGAATTAGCTTCGCTGCACCATTTATCTAAAGCGGAAGTGGAAAAGAAAATTGCACAATTCTATACGGATTTAAATGTGGATGGCCGCTTCACTTCACTTGGGGACAACCGCTGGGGATTGAAAACATGGTACCCGGTTGACCAAATCGAAGAAGAAGTCGTACATGTTGTAAAACCTAAAAAGAAAAAGAAAGCCAAAAAGGCTGCTGTCGTTATCGACGATTTCGATGAACTTGAAGACGAAGACCTTGACTTTGAAGAAGATATCGATGATCTGGACGAGGATGACGATGATGACGATGATGATATTCTAGGTTCTCCAGTCATCGATGAAGTGCTTTTGGATGATGACGTGGATGATGACGACGATCTGGAAGAAGAAATAATCGAAGATGATGCATTTGTCCTGGAAGATGATGAGGATGAAGACGAAGATGATTTGGATGACTTGGATAAAGAGGATGAGAAATAAATAATCGCCCTTGACTTTTTGAGGCGAAATTTGTAGAATCATTTTTGGGCTCCTTAAAAAAGGACACAATGATTAAATTATATCGCTCCCTTACTTTTATTGTAAGCGGAGCGTTTTTGTTTTTAATGATGGAATGAATAAATGACATCATTTTTTTATTTTTAAAAATGATTTCTCGTAGAATTGTAAAAACTATAGAGAACCTATTTATGTTTACTGTCATTTAAGGAAATTTATTCTTGTTCATGTATCCTGCATGACTCTCACTAAAGACCTTTAAGTGATTAATGGTTTGTACTGGTTTACGGCTTTTAGCTTTTAACCGCTCATGTGGCGGAAGATTTGATTCAGGTTCCGATTTAATGATGTGAAGAAAAGAATTGGAAGAAAACATTCTATAGGAGGATATAAGATGACAAAATATATTTTTGTGACAGGTGGAGTAGTTTCTTCCTTGGGAAAAGGGATAACGGCCGCTTCTTTAGGTAGATTATTAAAAAATAGGGGATTGAATGTTACGATCCAGAAGTTTGACCCTTATATCAACTTGGATCCTGGTACGATGAGTCCATATCAACATGGTGAAGTGTTTGTAACGGATGATGGTGCTGAAACGGATTTGGATTTGGGGCACTATGAGCGTTTCATTGATATCAACCTTGGTAAACACAGCAATGTGACTACAGGCAGAATTTATTCAACCGTCCTGAGAAAAGAACGCCGTGGCGATTATCTAGGTGGAACGGTTCAAGTCATTCCCCATATCACGAATGAAATTAAAGAACGGGTTTTCCGTTCAGGTAATGAAACGAATGCCGATATAGTCATCACTGAAATTGGCGGTACTGTAGGGGATATTGAGTCTCTTCCATTCCTTGAAGCGATTCGCCAAATCAAGAGTGATATCGGCATCAATAATGTTATGTATATCCACTGTACACTGGTTCCTTACATCAAAGCTGCTGGTGAAATGAAAACAAAACCGACACAGCATAGTGTAAAAGAATTACGCAGTCTTGGTATTCAGCCAAATATCATCGTTGCCCGTACAGAAAGTCCGATTTCACAAGATATGAAGGATAAAATCGCTTTATTCTGCGATATCGATAAAAATTCTGTTATCGAATGTCTTGATGCGGATACACTTTACTCCATCCCTCTTGCGCTTCAAGCACAAAATATGGACCAAATCGTTTGTGATCACTTGCAATTGGACTGTGGCGAAGCGGATATGGAAGATTGGAAGGAACTAGTTAAAAAGGTTACTTCTTTATCAAAGAAAACGAAAATCGCCTTAGTCGGAAAATATGTTGAATTGCAAGATGCTTATCTTTCTGTAGTGGAAGCACTTAAGCATGCAGGTTACGCATTTGATGCAGATGTTGAAATCGACTGGGTGAATTCCGAAGATGTAACAAAAGAAAATGTTGCTGAACTTCTTCAAGGTGCAGATGGAATCCTTGTCCCTGGCGGTTTTGGAGATCGTGGAATCGAAGGGAAAATTGCAGCGACCGAATTTGCCCGCACGACCAAAACACCATTCTTCGGAATTTGCTTAGGCATGCAGTTGGCATCCATTGAGTATGCACGCAACGTCTTGGGATTGCCAGAAGCACATTCAGCAGAAATTAATGAAAATACTCCAGATCCAATCATCGATCTTCTTCCTGAGCAGAAGGATGTAGAAGATTTGGGCGGTACACTGCGTCTTGGTCTGTATCCATGTAAGCTTATCGAAGGAACTAAAGCATACGAAGCGTATAATGACGAGGTTGTTTATGAACGTCACCGTCACCGTTATGAATTCAATAACCACTACCGTCAGGCTATGGAAGAGGCAGGATTCGTGTTCTCTGGTACAAGTCCAGATGGTCGTCTAGTTGAAATCGTTGAACTGAAAGATCATCCTTGGTTTGTGGCTTCTCAATTCCATCCGGAATTCACGTCACGTCCTAACCGTCCACAACCGCTATTCCGTGACTTTGTCGGAATGTCATTAAAGCGCGGCAAAAATCTTTAATAAACAAAAAAACAGCCCATGGGGCTGTTTCAGACTGTAGGCAAACTCGATGAAAATCGAGTTTGCCTACAGTTTTTTTATGGCTTGTACAATTTGGACGTTGATTTTCATTCCAGGCACTCGCTTTCCGCGGGAGGTCATGGAGCCTCCTCGGCTTGAGCCTGCGGGGTCTTCAAGATGCGCTTTTCCGCACCTTCCTCTCCAATCAACTTTGTTATAACATTTACTAATCATACCTGAGGATTTGAAGGTTTAGATGAATTTATCATTCTTCATCTTCATATTCTTTTATGATTTCTTCAAGAGTGAATTTAATCCCATAATAAGCGAAAAGAGCGGCAATGAGGGTAGGGAACCCATATCGATTTCCGGTTTCATCGGGAATCAACCCCCGTTGGATACGTAAATCAATATGAACGTCAGCCAACTCCAAAAGAGAATCTTCTTCAGAAGCGACGGATGTAGAAACCGCAACAAATGGGATATCTTTTTCCTTGAGTTGTTTTGCCAGCAACACCGCTTCTGAATCATCCGAATGGCGGCTGAATATAAGAAATCGATCTTCCCTGGAAATAGTTTCTCCTAATTCATATCTTTTTGCCTTAGGAAAGGGTTCTGCCCCGTCCAAAGCCTCGGCAGTGACGCCTTGCATTTCACCAAAACCATGAATGAAAACGGAACCATCCCCAACCGCAGCCTGAGCCAGCAAGCGTCCGGCATCTTCCATTTCAAAGGCTTCATTTTCAATCATTTTTTTAAATAAACCGCTTATCTGTGTCGAGAAAATTTTTAACATGATTAGGGACTCCTTTAAAAATAATATACTTAGTATAAATGACTTTCCTTTGCATTGACAGGTTTCAGGGTTTTTGATCCAAAGTGCTGAATTTACTAAATCGGTCGAAAAAACAAAAAAATTAAAATTCCTTTTAGCCATACAGCAGGAATTTTGTTACAATTATCGAATATGAACATAGAATTCATGAATGGATTAAATGCGTTGGACCACAAGTAATTTAACGCAATCTATGTAACTACCCTTTTTCGGGTAATATGGCCGAATAGGCCAATATATTTAAATTGATGAATCGGGAAGGGGAGAGGTGATAAAATGCCAGGGAAAATATTGATTGTTGATGATCAATTCGGGATTCGTATTTTATTGAATGAGGTTTTACATAAAGAAGGGTATGAAACATTTCAAGCCGCTAATGGCATTCAAGCCTTGGAAGTGCTAAATAATCATTCACCTGATCTTGTATTGCTGGATATGAAGATTCCGGGAATGGATGGCATTGAGATCTTGAAAAGGATGAAAGTCGTCGATCCGGACATCCGGGTCATAATCATGACGGCATATGGTGAACTTGATATGATTCAAGAAGCAAAGGATTTAGGGGCAATGACACATTTTGCAAAGCCGTTTGATATTGATGATATTAGAAAAGCCGTTCGTGAATACTTGCCGATTCAATCAAGTTAACGGTCTTGAAAATTTAATATTATTGACGGAGAAGTTGCCGCGGCTATCTTTTTTTAGATGGGCCGTGTTTTTTTGGAATAAAATTTGAGGCTTGCTATAGTGTAATTGTTGCTGTTTTTTTGATGTATTGATATGCTAAAAGAGGAGAGATATTCTGATTTATAAGCGTATGCTACGTTGTTTTTAGGGAATATCTAGAAAGAAATAACTTTAAAAATTATAACACCCACTAGTAGGAGGAAATCAAATGCCTTTAGTTTCTATGAAAGATATGCTGAATAAAGCCCTTGAGGAAAAATATGCGGTAGGTCAATTCAATATCAATAACCTTGAATGGACTCAAGCTATTCTAGCTGCTGCAGAACAAGAAAAATCTCCAGTTATCCTTGGTGTTTCCGAAGGTGCTGCCCGTCATATGGGTGGTTTTAAAACGACTGTCATGATGGTTCAAGGATTGTTGGAAGACATGAAAATCACTGTTCCTGTGGCCATTCACCTTGACCATGGTTCAAGTTTTGATAAATGTAAGGAAGCTATCGAAGCCGGATTCACTTCAGTAATGATCGATGCTTCACATCATCCAATCGAAGAAAATATTGAAACAACCAAGAAGGTTGTCGAATTCGCTCACGCACGGAATGTTTCGGTTGAAGCGGAAGTGGGCACGGTTGGCGGACAAGAAGATGATGTAATCGCTGATGGAGTCGTATATGCAGACCCTCAAGAATGTGAACAGTTAGTTAAAGAAACGAATGTCGACTGTTTTGCTCCAGCTTTGGGATCCGTTCACGGACCATACAAAGGTGAACCTGACCTAGGCTATAAAGAAATGGAAGAAGTACGGGATTTAACGAACAAACCTCTTGTTCTTCATGGCGGTACAGGCATCCCTACAAAAGATATCCAAAAAGCGATTTCTCTTGGAACATCAAAAATCAATGTGAATACGGAAAATCAAATTGTGTTCACAAAAGCGGTTCGTGAAATTCTGAATAACGATTCTGAAGTGTACGATCCTCGTAAATACATGGTTCCTGGCCGTGAAGCTATTAAAGAAACTGTCATCGGCAAAATACGTGAATTCGGTTCAAACGGCAAAGCATAATTTCAAACGTATTAAATGTAAGATGATAAAGGTAATATTCCCATTGGGGGGGTCCCCCCTAATGGTTTCTTTTAGATGCAGGGCTGAATCCGGGCTCTATTTTTCGAACAATTAGAATTCAGAGACATATAGAGAAATAAAAAATCGATTACATACGGAGGATATTTTATGAAATTCTTTATAGATACAGCAAACATGGAAGAAATCAAACAAGCCCACGAACTTGGCGTTTTAGCAGGTGTTACGACTAACCCGTCCCTTGTTGCAAGAGAAAAGGGAGTTTCTTTCCATGACCGGCTAAAAGAAATCACAAGTCTTGTTAAGGAATCCGTTTCTGCTGAAGTCATTGCGCTTGATTTTGAAGGAATGATGGCTGAAGCCAAGGAACTTGTTGCGATTGCACCTAATATCACGATTAAAGTGCCAATGACTCCGGACGGCTTGAAGGCTGTTTCAGCACTTACAAAACAAGGTGTCAAAACAAATGTCACGCTTATTTTCAGTGCCAACCAAGCATTATTGGCAGCTAGGGCAGGAGCAACTTATGTATCGCCATTTTTAGGACGCTTGGATGACATCGGCCAAAATGGTCTGGATTTAATTTCGGATATTGCTGACATATTTGCGATCCATGATATCAACGCTGAGATCATTGCAGCTTCCATCCGCCATCCGATGCATATTACAGAAGCGGCTCTTAAAGGGGCACATATTGCAACGATCCCTTATAAAGTTTTAATCCAATTATTCCACCACCCATTAACGGATAAAGGGATTGAAGCTTTCTTGAACGATTGGAATTCACGCACTGAAGCATAATGCCTTGCCGCTAAGTCGCTATAGATTGCACCTTTTTAATAAAATTAACATAAATTAGAAATTTTTATCTTTTTTTTACATGAATTTTCTACTTTTGTGTAAACTAAAGAACTAGATAGTAAATGTTGTCGGATTATGCAATTTCCTTGTGGTAAAATATTACTTTTTAAAGTAGCTTCTAAGTGCTTAGCGTGGAAGGGAGTTTATTATGGAAAAACTTAAAATTGCCGGTGGCTACCCTCTAAAGGGAAGCATTCGTGTCAGCGGAGCAAAAAATAGTGCGGTTGCCCTTATTCCAGCAACAATTTTAGCGGACTCTCCCGTAACGATTGAAGGCCTGCCTGATATCTCGGATGTACAGATGCTGAAAGAGTTAATGGAGGAAATTGGCGGTGAGGTATCCTTTGATGAAGGAGAAATGACAGTCAACCCTAGCAGGATGATTTCAATGCCTCTTCCTAATGGAAGGGTCAAGAAGTTACGTGCCTCTTATTATTTAATGGGGGCAATGCTTGGTAAATTCAAAAAGGCAGTGATCGGCTTGCCTGGAGGCTGCCATTTAGGACCCCGTCCGATAGATCAGCATATTAAGGGCTTCGAAGCACTAGGCGCACAAGTGACGAATGAACAAGGAGCCATTTACCTTAGGGCGGACGAGCTACGGGGAGCCCGCATCTATTTGGATGTCGTTAGTGTAGGGGCAACGATCAACATCATGCTTGCCGCCGTTTTGGCCAAAGGCCGCACTGTGATTGAAAACGCTGCGAAAGAACCGGAAATCATCGATGTTGCCACATTGTTGACCAATATGGGAGCGAAAATAAAGGGTGCTGGAACGGATATCATTCGTATTGATGGTGTGGAAAGTTTGCATGGGTGCAAGCATACGATCATACCGGATCGGATTGAAGCCGGTACTTTCATGATTTTAGCCGCTGCTGTCGGTGAAGGAATTCTGATCGATAATGTCATTCCCCAGCATTTGGAGTCATTGACTGCCAAATTAAGGGAAATGGGGATTAATATTGAAGCGGGTGATGACCAGATATTTGTCTCACCGGGAGAAAACTATAAATCCGTTGATATCAAGACGTTGGTTTACCCTGGATTCCCAACGGATCTTCAGCAACCTTTCACTTCCCTTTTAACAAAAGCAAGCGGTTCTAGTATGGTGACCGATACGATATACGGGGCACGATTTAAGCATATTGATGAACTGCGACGCATGAATGCGAAGATCAAAGTCGAGGGCAGAGCAGGCATTGTCGATGGTCCTGTCCAACTTCATGGGGCAAAAGTGAAGGCAAGCGATTTACGTGCCGGAGCAGCTCTGGTAATTGCCGGTTTAATGGCTGAAGGGATTACAGAAGTGACCGGGCTTGAACATATAGATCGCGGATATAGCCATCTTGTTGAAAAACTTTCAGGTTTGGGAGCGACGATTTGGCGTGAAGAAATGACCCAAGAAGAAGTGGAGCAGCTTAAAAGCTGATCCCTTTTCTTGTTACCTCATTGTGTTACTATATATGATATAATGTGTTATACTAATATATAAATAAATCATGCTAGTGTACATGAGGGGGAACCGGAAATGGAAAGAAGTTTATCGATGGAGCTTGTCCGCGTAACAGAGGCGGCGGCACTGAATTCAGCTCGTTGGATGGGAAGAGGAAAGAAAGACGAAGCAGATGATGCAGCAACAACTGCAATGCGGGATGTTTTCAATACTATTCCCATGCAAGGAACGGTTGTAATCGGTGAAGGGGAAATGGATGAAGCGCCAATGCTTTATATTGGCGAAAAACTTGGTACAGGTCTTGGGCCACTAGTGGATGTTGCGGTTGATCCTTTAGAAGGTACGAACATCGTTGCATCTGGCGGCTGGAATGCATTGGCTGTATTGGCGATAGCCGATAAGGGGAACTTGCTTCATGCCCCGGATATGTATATGGATAAAATAGCCGTTGGACCCGAGGCTGTTGGTCAGATTGATATCAATGCTTCCGTATTGGACAACCTGAAAGCGGTAGCCAAGGCAAAAAATAAAGATATCCAAGACGTGGTTGCTACTGTATTGAACCGCGATCGTCATTCGAAGATCATTCATGAACTTCGTGAGGCAGGGGCACGTATCAAGTTGATCAACGATGGAGACGTAGCAGGAGCCATAAATACGGCTTTCGATCTTACTGGTGTTGATATCTTATTCGGATCTGGCGGAGCTCCAGAGGGAGTTATTGCAGCCGTTGCTTTGAAATGCCTTGGAGGGGAAATTCAAGGTAAGCTGGTTCCTCATAGTGATGAAGAAGTGGAACGCTGTGGGAAAATGGGCCTTGATTTAGGAAAAGTCCTCAGAATGGAAGATCTTGTTCGCGGAGATGACGCAATTTTTGCTGCAACAGGTGTGACTGATGGAGAACTTTTACGCGGTGTACAATTTAAAGGGCATTACGGCGAAACACAATCCGTAGTCATGCGTGCTAAATCTGGAACCGTTCGATTCATCGATGGGCGTCACAGTCTTAAAATTAAACCGAATGGTTTGATCGACTGATAGCGTTTTTTAGAAAAATCACTTTTAAAAAGCGAGCGGTTTCATCGCTCGCTTTCTCTTTTAAAAAATTTAAGTTGAATAATTAAAATAAAAAAAGTAAAATAAAGCTTGGTCTACTATTAATAATTTAAAATCTGCCCTTTCACTCCAAACTTCAAGAAGCCTTCAAATAATTTTCTTCTTTACATGTAAAAATGTATCATCCTTTCTAAGAAAACTCTGGTCGGGTACATGGATTGCGGTTTTTCTTCCATCTAACAAACCATTTCTTTTTCAGTATGGGTGAAAACGTTTAATTAATAAAAGTGTGGTGTCATAATGAATTTAACTATTTCTAATTTAGAAAACATGAAACTAAAGGATCTCTATGAGCACGCGCGTGAATATAAAGTTTCCTATTACAGCAAACTTTCAAAAAAGGAACTTATTTTCGCTATCCTGAAAGCGCAAGCTGAGCAGGATGGTCTCCTATTCATGGAGGGCGTTTTAGAGATCATCCCTTCAGAGGGCTTTGGTTTCCTGCGTCCAATTAATTATTCTCCAAGCTCGGAGGATATTTATATTTCTGCTTCACAGATCCGCAGATTCGATTTACGAAATGGAGATAAAGTGTCCGGTAAGGTAAGGCCTCCAAAAGAAAACGAGCGCTATTATGGATTGCTGCATGTTGAAGCAGTCAATGGCGATAATCCGGAATCAGCTAAAGAGCGTGTCCACTTTCCAGGTTTAACACCGCTGTATCCAAACAGGCAAATTAAACTGGAAACGACACCGAAGAATATATCAACCAGGATTATGGATGTTCTGGCTCCGGTCGGTTTTGGACAGCGTGGTCTGATCGTTGCACCGCCAAAAGCCGGTAAAACGATGCTCATCAAAGAAATTGCCAATGCGATAACCACAAACCATCCCGAATCGGAATTGATTGTGCTGTTGATCGATGAACGCCCGGAAGAAGTGACAGACATTGAACGTTCCGTTGCAGGAGACGTGGTAAGTTCAACTTTTGATGAAGTGCCGGAAAACCATATCAAGGTGGCTGAGTTGGTGTTAGAACGAGCCATGCGCCTTGTGGAACATAAACGGGATGTTATCATTTTAATGGACAGCATCACTCGACTTGCCCGTGCTTACAACCTTGTCATTCCGCCAAGCGGGCGTACACTATCAGGGGGTATTGACCCTGCTGCATTCCACCGTCCAAAACGCTTTTTCGGCGCTGCGAGGAATATCGAGGAAGGCGGCAGCTTGACGATCCTTGCTACAGCATTGGTAGATACGGGTTCAAGAATGGACGATGTCATTTATGAAGAATTTAAAGGTACGGGCAATATGGAGCTGCATTTAGATCGTGCCCTTGCCGAAAGACGCATCTTCCCGGCCATCGATATTCGTCGCTCAGGCACTCGTAAAGAAGAATTGTTAATTCCGAAAGATCGCCTGGATAAACTATGGGCGATTAGGAAAACGATGTCAGATTCACCTGATTTCTCGGAGAAATTCCTTCGCCGTCTTAAACAGACAAAAGGTAATGAAGAATTTTTCAGTAAGCTGGATGAAGAGATGTCAGAAATGAAAAAGGGTCCAGCGAGCGTAAAACGTTCTTAAACCCTGTAAGAAACAAACAGTTGCACAACTAGTTTTAAGTTGTTATAATGAGTTCATGTGTTTTTACAATAAATGTGAGGGTGTTTTTCCCCTCAACTTGAAGTATATAACTCTGTTTCGAATGATTCAGGGCATAAGGAGCTGAAAAGAATGAAAACTGGAATTCATCCAAATTATAAGCTTTCAAAAGTAATTTGCTCTTGCGGAAACACTTTTGAAACTGGTTCAGTTAAAGAAGAGATCAAAGTTGAGACTTGTTCAGAGTGCCATCCATTCTATACTGGTCGTCAAAAATTCGCTGAAGCTGGCGGACGTGTTGATCGTTTCAACAAAAAATACGGTATTAAATAAGCCGGACTTTTTAAAAAACAGGCAAGTATTTCTCTTGCCTGTTTTTTCTTTTTCATAAACAAGTAAGAATTTATATAAAGCCGGGTCGACTTCAATTATGACCAAGGGATCGACAGGTGGAAGGGAGTAGCTGTTTCCATGTATGTAATGAAACAAACAGGCTGGATCGAGCTTATTTGCGGAAGCATGTTTTCGGGTAAATCTGAGGAATTGATTAAACGAGTCAGCCGTGCTCAATTTGCTAAAGAGCAAATAGCTGTATTTAAACCAGCTATTGATAATCGCTATGCGGAAGAGGCTGTCGTATCACACAATGGCTCTTCTGTGATGGCAAAACCGATTTCCCATTCAACGGATATTTTTAAGTATTTGGACAAGCCCCTGGATATTATTGCAATAGATGAAGTGCAATTTTTTGATCATGAAATTATCGGGGTTGCCCAGCATCTTGCGGACAGCGGTTATCGAGTGATTATGGCTGGACTCGATCAAGATTTCAGAGGTGAACCATTCGGTCCTATGCCTGTTCTATTATCGCTTGCAGAATCGGTGACTAAGCTGCAGGCTGTGTGTGAAGTGTGCGGATCACCTGCGAGCAGGACACAGCGCTTGATAGATGGGGAGCCGGCCTCCTATGATGAGCCGATAATCCTTGTGGGTGCATCGGAATCATACGAGCCCCGCTGCCGCCATCATCACGAAGTTCCGGGTAAGCAGGCTGTTGGGATTAAAGAACATATTTGAATGATGGTGCCCTATGATCCAATGAGATCGTAGGGTGCTTTTTTTATGAAGAAATGGTTGGGAATTATAATAAGGGTGGAAAAACTGCTGGAGTTATTCAAGTGGTATGACCAATACATGGAAGGGAAATAAAAGATAAATATTGCCCCATTTTGGGTAGGCTAACGAGGAAATGTTCTTCTTAACCAGTCAAAATGGAGGGAAAAAATATGAAATCAAAACTGCTTATTATGACGGCCATACTGCTTGCTGCACTAACGGCATGCGGTCAAAATGACAATGCGATAAATAATGATTCGGAATATGGGGATCAATCCCGGAATGGCAAGGATTTTGTTGGCAATGGTTTAAAACGTGTATCCAATAATGATTGGGACAATGAAGCGGAACGGCCATCAGATCAAATCCTCAATACACCGCATCATACATCCAATAATTCACCATCCATGGGGCAGCAAATTGATGATATCCGAGGGGCCATTGAATCGGAAACCAATTATGAGGCGGGCTCCGTTTGGTTTAATGGAAATACCATACATGTTACGGTCCATGATAAAGGCAAAATCAAGACGGAAAAAGAAAGAAATGAGGAAATGCAGCGAATACAAGGCATTATAAACAGGGCTGTGCCTCAATATAATATAGATGTAAAATTAAAGAAATAACGACATTTTTGAATCCTCTTTGACGTTGATTATTCACCTATACTATAATTAACCTAGAAGTGAACTGAGCTGGGGCACTGAACTACTTATTTATAGTTAGAAAAGATGGATTACTTCCAATTCGTTTCAGATGTTTTGGGAAATTTATGAGGTGAATAATTTGTTTGATCGATTGCAAGCAGTAGAAGATAGATATGAAAGATTGAATGAACTATTAAGTGACCCGGAGATCATTAATGACTCTAAGAAGCTAAGGGAATATTCTAAGGAGCAATCCAGCATTCAAGAGACCGCATCGACTTATAAAGAATATAAAGCGGTTCGTGAGCAACTCAAGGAAGCGAAGGCGATGCTGGAGGAGAAGCTTGATGCGGATATGCGTGAAATGGTAAAAGAAGAGATCAATGAACTTGATGAGACCATACAAGGCTTTGAGGATAAACTGAAAATATTGCTTATTCCGAAAGACCCTAACGATGATAAAAACGTAATCATGGAGATTCGCGGAGCGGCAGGCGGAGATGAGGCGGCCTTATTTGCAGGTAGTCTATACCGAATGTATAGCCGTTTTGCCGAGGTGCAGGGTTGGCGGACTGAAGTCATTGAAGCAAGTCCTACAGGGCTTGGCGGCTACAAGGAAATCATATTCATGATTAATGGAAATGGCGCTTATTCAAAATTGAAGTTCGAAAATGGAGCACATCGCGTTCAGCGCGTACCTGAAACTGAATCTGGCGGACGGATTCATACATCTACAGCAACGGTTGCCGTTTTACCCGAGGCTGAGGAAGTGGAAGTTGAAATCCATGATAAGGATGTTCGTGTCGATACCTTTGCATCAAGCGGTCCTGGAGGACAAAGTGTCAATACGACAATGTCAGCGGTGCGCTTGACTCATATTCCGACTAATACGGTTGTATCTTGTCAAGATGAAAAATCACAAATCAAGAACAAAGAAAAGGCAATGAAGGTTTTGCGTGCCAGGGTGTACGATAAAATCCATCGCGAAGTACAGGCGGAATATGATCAAAATAGGAAGCTTGCTGTTGGAACGGGTGACCGATCCGAAAGGATTCGAACTTATAACTTCCCGCAAAACCGCGTTACCGACCACCGTATTGGTTTAACGATTCAAAAGCTGGATCAAATCATGGAAGGTAAACTGGATGAAGTCGTTGATGCATTAATCATGGAAGACCAATCTTCAAGGCTGGAAAATGCAGATGAGTAATTCTGCCGTGAAAGTGTTTGAAGCCCTGAAATGGGCTTCTTCTTTTTTAAAGGAAAATGATCGTGATGCCAATGCTGGGGAAATCCTGTTACAGCACTTTTTAAAACAAACTCGCTCACAAATGCTGGCCAACCTTCATGATGAGCTTAGTGAAGCCGATTTTGGGCAATTTAAGGCGGCTATTGAAATGCATGCTGATGGAACGCCCGTCCAATATATAATCGGCAGTGAAGATTTTTATGGACGGACCTTCTTTGTGAATGAAGAAGTGCTAATACCGAGACCTGAAACAGAAGAATTAATTTATTATACATTACGTAAACTCCCGGCCATTTTTATGGAGGGACAGAAGCTCCGTTTAGCTGATATTGGGACAGGCAGCGGCGCAATTGCCATAACGATGAAGCTTGAAAAATCAAACTTGTTGGTGACGGCCACGGACATAGCGGAACCTTCACTTGAGGTGGCGAGGAAAAATGCCGAATCACTCGGTGCCGAAGTGCAGTTCATGCAAGGTGATTTGCTTCAGCCTTTCATAAAGATAAACCAGAAGGTGGACATCCTTTTATCGAATCCGCCATATATACCAGATGATGATCATAAATCCATGTCGGTAGTCGTCACGGGTCATGAACCTCATCGTGCATTATTTGCCGGTACCGATGGGCTGGATTTTTACCGCCGCTTTATGGAGCAGTTACCTCTGATCATGAAGGTGCCTGGGCTGATCGGTTTTGAAGTGGGCACTGGACAGGGTAAGGCGGTTGCTGATTTATTGAAGCGAACCTTTCCTGCCGCAGAAGTATCCGTTGTAAATGATATTAATGAGAAAGATCGAATGGTCTTTGCTGAATTAGAATGATCCGTCTCCTTATGTGAGACGGATTTTTTTAGGGACACCACCCTCATTATTCTCTGGAATCTATTTTTCCAGCTATCAACTTTTTTTGTTTTTACTAGTTTAAGATAGCTGGAAAATGGTGAGACTAATTCATGTGAGGGGGCGAAGGCGATGAAAACTAAACATTTAGCCATTATTTATCTATTAATCTTAACTATAGGAACGATCGTAAGTATATATATGCCTAAAGCGGAGATGGTTGGTGCAGAAGATACGAAGGTGATCCCGGATGAGGCGATTCGTCTGCGGATACTCGCGAATAGTGATGCAGAAGAGGATCAAGCGGTTAAAAGGCTGATTAGGGATGAGGTAAATGAAGATATCACAAAGTGGGTCGAGGAGCTTACTTCTTTGGATGAAGCGAGGGATGTGATCACCTCGCATCTACCAGATATCCAGGCGACGGCTGAGGCGGTTATAAAGGAACAGGGTTTGGAGCAGTCAGTAAAAGTGGATTTTGGACAAGCGGAATTTCCGACAAAACTCTACGGGCAGTATTTATATCCGGCAGGGGATTATGAAGCAGTGATTATCACACTTGGTGAAGGGGATGGCGCTAATTGGTGGTGTGTGTTATTTCCTCCATTGTGTTTCTTGGATTTTTCAAATGGGACGGCTGTAAGTCAAAGTCCAATTGTCGAGGATGAAGGTGAAGGATCCTTGAATTCGGAAGGAAAAGCGTATGCTGCAACGAATGAAGAGAGTGAACCTGTTGCAGAGGAAGAAGTTGAAGAAGAAGTGCTGGTTGAAAAGGAAAAAGGGCCAGAGGAAGTAGTTGAAGAAGAGGTTGTAGAGCCAAAGGTAAAAGAGGAAGTACCGGAAGAAACGATAAAAGAAGAGGTTGTAGAGCCAGAGGTAAAAGAAGAAGTGACAGAAGTAAAAGATAAGGAACAAGCGACAGAGGAAGTCGTTGAAGGGAATGTTGAAGAAAACAAGGTTGAACTTGCGGCATCCAATGAACAAGGTCAACAATTATATGAAGGGGAAAAGGAGCCTGAGGTGGAAGTGAAGTCCTTGTTTGCAGAAATCTTCAATGATCTATTTTAAAAAGGGGGCAGCTGCCCTCTTTTTTTTAAAATCAGACAATTTCAAAAACTTATCCACAGGGTTATTAACAAAAAATCAAAAAAGTCTGTCATTAATCTTTAATATCCACAAACTTATCCACGGATTCGATATGGTTATCCCCAATTTGTGGATAACACTTGAATTATGTGTATACTTCTTTTATACTTTCAAAGTATCTTTTAAGTGAAATTAGTACGATAAGTTGAAAATATCGTTCATATAAAGCGATTATATAAAATAAGAAATGTAAAAAGGCGATGGTGTTCAAGATGAAAACGAAAATTTGGTCAGTGGATAAAAATGTGGATAATTTACAAAGTTATCCCCAGATTACACAATCAGCTGAATTATTAAAGGCTAATCAAGTGGTTGCTTTTCCTACAGAGACCGTTTATGGACTAGGCGCGAATGCCAAAAATGATGAGGCGGTCAAAAAAGTGTTCGAAGCAAAGGGGCGTCCGAGTGATAATCCTTTAATCGTTCATATAGCCTCCGATGACCAGTTGTCAGGTATTGTAGAAGAAATTCCTGAACAGGCCCGGAAGCTAATGGCAGAATTTTGGCCGGGTCCTTTGACTTTAATCATGAAACGAAAACCGGGCCAACTATCAAATCTTGTGACAGCTGGATTGGACACGGTCGCAGTAAGGATGCCAGATCATCAGGTTGCCCTCGGCCTTATTCGTGCAAGTGATTTACCCATTGCGGCTCCAAGTGCAAATACTTCTGGGAAACCAAGCCCCACTTCAGCAAAACATGTTGAAGATGACTTGATGGGCCGGATAGCAGGCATAGTCGATGGCGGGACTACGGGTGTGGGCGTAGAATCCACAGTACTTGATTGCACTGTGGAAGTCCCTGTTATTTTAAGGCCTGGCGGGGTGACCCTGGAACAGCTGGAAGCGGTAATAGGGGAAGTCAGGCAAGATGTCGCATTGAAGAATCAGGAAACGGCGCCAAAAGCCCCGGGCATGAAATATACCCACTATGCTCCGAAGGCCCCTCTATATTTAGTCAAGGGTAATCAAGCTTTCCTTCAGAAGCTTGTGGATGAAAAAAGAAATGACGGGTTAAAGGTGGGCATTATAACGGCGTATGAACATCAACAGGATTATAAGGCGGATTATGTGGTTGTCCCAGGTTCATTAGTGGATTTACATTCTATTGCGACAGGCTTATATGATGCTTTAAGACAGTTTGATGAGCTGGAGGTCGATGTCATTTTTAGTGAAATGTTTCCTGACCATGGAATAGGAGCTGCGGTCATGAACCGACTTGAGAAGGCTGCAGGTCATCAAATCATCAAGGAACATATGTAATAAGGACTGATTTATCCTTCTATTTCTTTTCGGACATGCATAACATGTAGTAGGCACGTCCGAGGGGGATTGGAATGAATACATTTGCTGGAGAAATCATCACCTTAATGCTAATGGCATTCGCGTTGGGAATGGATGCCTTTTCAGTCGGCCTTGGAATGGGAATGTTTAAGCTAAGGTTGAGGCAAATACTTTTTATAGGGCTGACAGTAGGCATTTTTCATATTTGGATGCCCTTGCTTGGGATGGGGGCAGGCCGTTTCATTTCAGAAAAATTCGGGACCTTTGCTACATATGCCGGCGGTCTATTGTTGATAATTCTTGGTATACAGATGTTTATCCCTGGAAAAAAGGATGGAGCTGGTGCCATGGCAAATAAGATGCTGGCTCCTGTCGGGAAAGGTCTATTCATTTTTGCTTTAGGGGTAAGCCTGGATAGCTTCTCGGTAGGGCTAACACTGGGAATTTACGGTGCAAAAACGATTTTAACCGTTCTTTGTTTTGGGTTTGCTGCCACTCTATTAACGTGGGCAGGGCTTTTACTGGGTCGAAAAATGCAGGGTTTGCTTGGCGTGTATAGTGAGATTCTTGGCGGAAGTATCCTGTGTGCGTTTGGATTGAAATTATTGTTCTCTTTTTGAGCCACTTAAATTCATATCATTCCTTCCTCAACTGTTCCGATTAACGGGGCGGTTTTTATTTTTCTTCTGACATAATGAGAGAGATTTTTTTGACTATAATAAACGGGCGATAGCTTATAATGAATTAAAAGGGAGGCGTTAAAAATGATCCGAGTATTATTTGTATGTACAGGTAACACATGCAGAAGCCCGATGGCAGAAGCGATATTGAAAAATAAGAATATTGCGGGTGTTGAAGTGAAGTCCGCAGGCGTTTATGCTTCATCAGGCCAGGATGCTTCGATGCATGCTAAAAATGTATTGGTTGAAAATGACATAGTGCATAATCATCATTCAACGCCTTTATCCGAGAAGGAAATGGAGTGGGCGACTCATATTTTCACCATGACGGAAGGGCATAAATCGGTCATTACCCGTGCATACCCCCAAATGATCGATAAGACTTTTACTTTAAAAGAATTCATTATTGACGATAAATATGATAGAGACATAATAGATCCGTTTGGCGGTTCTGAAGGCATTTATCGGGAAACGTTCAGGGAGCTGCAGGAACTAATAGAAAAATTAGTCAAAAGGTTTAAAGAATAAACAGGGGTACATAATGTGGTCGCTGCAGTAAAAGATATTACTAAGCTTGTTGACCGTCAAATGCAAAGTGTAGGATCAAGGCAGTCAAAGAAGTGGCTGCTATCGCAGAAAAAACATCTGCTGGAGCGGAAGAAGTGGCGGCTACGACAAGCGAACAAGCATAATCATGGAAAATGTCGAAAAATCGGCAATGTAACTTAAAGTGCAAGCGGAAAAGTTGAACGGGACCAGTACCCGCTTTCACACTTGCCATTTTACAGCAGGAAACCCGAGTTGGTTTCCTGCTTCTTTGCGGGGAAAAGGATGGACATCCTTTATCTTTTCATAATTTTGTGACACAATAAAATCAAATGAAAATGCTAGAGGAGGATTAAGATGAAAGTTGCGATTGCTTCGGATCATGGTGGTATACATATCCGTGAAGAAATAAAGAATTTATTGAATGAGTTACAGATTCCATTTGAGGACTTTGGCTGTGAATGCAGTACGTCGGTGGATTATCCTGATTATGCCTTGCCGGTTGCTGAAAAAGTGGCAAGGGGTGAATTCGATCGGGGAATTTTAATCTGTGGAACTGGAATCGGAATGAGCATTGCTGCTAATAAGGTCAAAGGAATACGATGTGCATTGGTTCATGATGTCTATAGTGCGAAATTGACCCGCCAGCATAATGATACCAATATGTTAGCGATGGGGGAACGAGTCATTGGCCCGGGTCTTGCCAGGGAAATTGCACAAACATGGCTGACTTCGGAATTTGAAGGCGGGCGTCATCAGAACAGGATCGGTAAGATCGCGGAGTATGAAGGTAAGCACAGCTAATTTTTATGGTTTTTGAAAAGGATCTAGAGAGACCCCTCTTTTCTTCTGATAGCAAGTTTTCTTATTGAAAGGATGCGTTTTCATGACAAGTGATGCTACATTTTCAAATGAGCTTGAGATATGGGAAAACCAGTTTCGGGAACTATTACATGAGTTTCAAGAACAGACAGCTTTAAGAGAGAAACAGCTACTAGTAATCGGCTGCAGTACAAGTGAAGTGATCGGGAAAAGGATCGGTACTGAAGGGACGCTCGATGTTGCGGGGATGATTTTTTCCGTAGTTAGGGATTTTCAAGAAAAAACGGGTGTTCAGGTTGCGTATCAATGTTGTGAGCATCTAAACAGGGCCTTGGTTTTGCAAAGGGAAACCGCGGTTCGATATGATTATGAAGAAGTTTCGGTTGTACCTGTAAGAACAGCTGGGGGATCGATGGCGACTTACGCCTATCGGCAATGGAAAGATGCTGTTGTCGTTGAACATATCAAAGCGGATGCGGGGATAGACATTGGGGACACCTTCATTGGCATGCATCTGAAGCATGTGGCGGTTCCAATTCGCTCTGCCATTAAAGAAATAGGACATGCACATGTGACCATGGCAAAAACCCGCCCGAAACTGATTGGCGGGGAGCGGGCCGTTTATCAGGGCATCTCTGAAAACAAGAGTTGTACTTAATGGGTAAGTGATACAGCATTTCTCGGATGGGGAATGCTGTTTTTTGATCGAATGCGAGCAAAATCGTAAAGCTCAAGATAAGGTTCACAAGAAAAATCTTTACTTTGTAGTGCTAATAGAATGGTGATTTCGCTCATGGAATATAGGGTGAAAGAGCTATTTATCATAATTTCGATGTTAAATACGAACATTTTTAAATAAAAAAACATTTAATGTTCGATAAAAATAGACTATCACTTCTAAATTAGACATGTTAAAATGGAGTAGAATTTTCTAATAAATTATTGGTAAGGCTTTTTCATGCTTATTTGATAGCATGTTGCACATAAATACTAAAAAGCGAATCACGCACAATTTGAGGAGGAATTACGGAATGAATCGTTTAGCAAAGCAAGATGAGCAAGTGTTTAACGCAATTCAACTGGAATTAGGGCGTCAAAGAAGTAAGATTGAGCTTATTGCTTCTGAAAACTTCGTGAGTGAAGCTGTCATGGAAGCGCAAGGGTCGGTCTTGACTAATAAGTATGCAGAAGGATACCCTGGAAAACGTTACTATGGCGGATGTGAGTATGTAGACATCGTTGAAGATCTAGCACGTGAGCGTGCGAAAGAAATTTTCGGAGGGGAGTATGTGAACGTACAGCCTCACTCTGGAGCTCAAGCCAATATGGCCGTTTACTTTACAGTGCTTCAAACTGGCGACACAGTGCTTGGGATGAACCTTTCGCATGGTGGTCACTTAACACATGGAAGTCCAGTTAACTTCAGTGGTGTTAACTACAATTTTGTTGAATATGGTGTAGACGAAAAAGATCACCGTATCGATTACAATGATGTATTGGAAAAAGCGCGTCAGCACAAACCGAAATTGATCGTAGCGGGTGCAAGTGCATATCCACGTGAAATTGACTTCAAGCGATTCCGTGAAATTGCAGATGAAGTCGGGGCTTATTTAATGGTCGATATGGCACATATTGCAGGTTTAGTTGCGGCTGGATTACATCAAAGTCCAATTCCTTATGCTGACTTTGTAACGACAACTACTCATAAAACACTTCGCGGACCACGCGGAGGGATGATCATCTGTAAAGAAGAATTTGGTAAGAAGATCGATAAATCCATCTTCCCTGGAATTCAAGGCGGTCCATTGATGCATGTTATATCCGCTAAGGCTGTTGCATTCGGCGAAGCGCTTCAAGCTGATTTTAAAGAGTATGCACAACAAATCATCGACAATGCTAAACGTTTGGGCGAAGGTTTGAAGAAAGAAGGGTTCACCCTTGTTTCTGATGGAACGGACAATCACTTGATTCTACTTGATGTGCGCTCTACTGGATTAACTGGAAAAATCGCAGAGCATGTTTTGGATGAAATCGGTATTACCGTGAACAAAAATGCGATTCCTTATGACCCGGAAAAACCATTCGTTACAAGTGGTATACGTATTGGGACTGCGGCAGTGACTTCACGTGGCTTCGGATTGGAAGACATGGATGAAATAGCTGCAATCATCGGACTTGTTTTGAAAAATAATGAAGACGCAGCTAAACTTGAAGAAGCAAAACAGCGTGTTGAATCATTAGCGAACAAATTTGAATTATATCCTTCATTGTAATATCGGAGCCGCTCTCTTTTTAAAGGGAGCGGTTTTTTGTGCCTTAAGAAGGTCAGTGTGTTTAGAAGAATCCGAATAGTGAAAATAGGTCTGACATCTAAACCTTTATTGAAGATTGAAACATTTTTCTGTAAAATAGGTTGAAGTGAATTTTAAAAGACACGAAAATTTTTCTATTCGATTAGGGAAATCATAAAAGAGCGCAAAACTAAGCAATGGAATTGGAGAGATGCTAAATGGGAAAAGTTTATGTTTTCGATCACCCGTTAATTCAACACAAATTAGCCTATATACGTGATATAAATACAGGAACAAAAGAATTCCGGGAACTAGTGGATGAAGTTGCATCATTGATGGCTTTTGAAATCACGAGGGATATGCCGTTGGAAGAAGTGGAAATCCAAACGCCTGTAAGCACAGCGAAAGTGAAAATGCTTTCTGGTAAAAAAGTGGGGATCGTCCCGATTTTACGTGCAGGCATAGGCATGGTGGACGGAATCATTAAGCTGATTCCTGCTGCAAAGGTCGGACATGTTGGTCTTTACCGTGATCCTGAAACATTGAAACCGGTTGAATATTATGCGAAAATGCCAAGTGATTTGGCAGAAAGGGAATGCATTGTCGTTGACCCGATGTTAGCCACTGGCGGTTCAGCCATCGAAGCGATCCATTCCATTAAAAAGCGCGGTGCAGTCAATATTAAATTCATGTGTTTGATTGCAGCTCCAGAGGGTGTAGAAGCATTAAAAGAAGCTCATCCTGATGTTGATATTTATATTGCGGGTCTTGACGAAAAACTGAATGAACATGGTTATATCGTTCCAGGTCTTGGAGACGCAGGAGATCGTTTATTCGGCACAAAATAAGGAAAGAAACTGAGGTGTCACGAATGAACAAACCGATAAAAGTCATGACCATTTTCGGAACGAGACCAGAAGCTGTCAAAATGGCTCCCTTAGTACTCGAATTTCAAAAACACCCAGAATATTTCAAGCCGATCGTTGCTGTTACGGCTCAGCATCGCCAAATGTTAGATCAAGTTCTCGAACTATTTTCCATACAGCCGGACTATGACTTGGACATAATGAAGGAAAGGCAAACGCTTGCTGACATTACAACAAGAGCATTAAATGGTCTTGATTTCGTAATGAAGGAAGCTAAACCTGATATTGTTCTTGTACACGGTGATACAACCACAACGTTTGTCGCAAGTCTGGCAGCTTTTTATAATCAAATTGTCATCGGGCATGTAGAAGCGGGGCTGCGCACATGGAATAAGTATTCACCCTATCCGGAAGAGATGAATCGACAGCTTACCGGTACGATGGCGGATTTGCATTTTGCTCCGACTTCGAAAGCGGAGGAAAATCTGCTGAACGAAAACAAGAAGGATAATATCTTCGTGACGGGAAATACGGCAACCGATGCTTTAAAAACGACTGTACGGTCCACTTATTCCCATCCGGTTTTAAATGGACTTGGAGAAGACAGGCTTATTCTACTTACCGCCCATCGTAGGGAAAATCTAGGGGAACCCATGAGGAATATCTTCAGGGCCGTTAAGAGAATCATTGCTGAACATGATGACGTTCAGGTAGTATATCCAGTCCATTTAAATCCGCTTGTTCAGGAATTGGCAAATGAAATTCTCGGGGACGATCCGCGAGTTCATTTGATCGAACCGCTTGATGTATTGGATTTCCATAACTTTGCTTCAAGAGCCTATCTGATTTTGACTGATTCTGGAGGAATCCAGGAAGAGGCACCGTCACTTGGTGTACCTGTCCTAGTTTTAAGGGATACGACCGAACGTCCTGAAGGGATTGCGGCTGGAACCTTAAGATTGGCTGGTACCGATGAACAAACCATATATGATTTGGCACATGAATTGCTCACCGATCAAGAGGTGCACGAAAAAATGTCAAAAGCTTCAAATCCATATGGGGACGGAAATGCTTCGGTCCGTATAGCTGAAGCCATCCGTTACTATTTTAAGCAAGTAAACATGCCACCAACTAGATTTGACTCATAAAAAAGGAAAAGCCACGCGCTTTTCCTTTTTTTATTTGCATACTCCAAGATTGTTGAGAAAAGATAACTGCTAAGGGGATGATTATGTTGGGAAAGAAAACGTTCATAGTGTTTGTTTTCCTTTTTATATTTGTTTATCAAAATGAAAAGGGATTGGCATCCGTCATTCTGCCGCCTTTACCAAAACTATCTGAATCTAAGGAAGTAACGGTTGTTGTCACGATGGATAAGGCGTTTCAACGAAAAAAGATCGAAAAACTGCTTGAAAAATATCCATCCCTTCAATTACGGAATGTTTATTCGGTTGCCCTGAATGGATTTTCCCTTCATGGGAAAATGAATGAGATAGAACAACTTAAAAAGGAGGATGAAATTCAGGCTGTAACGGAAGTATCCGTTTATCAAGCCGTGTTGGATAAAAGTGTCCCATACATAGGAGGAGGCAGGGTCAGGGGTTTCTTTGATAAGGAGAATCACCGGATCACCGGTAAAGGGGTAAAGGTAGGAATAATCGATACTGGCATCGATTATACACATCCAGATTTGCAACGTGCTTATAAAGGAGGGAAGGATCTGGTTGATGGTGATGAAGATCCGATGGAAACCAAAAATCAAGGAGACCTGGATACATTACATGGTACTCATGTGGCAGGCATCATTGCAGCCAATGGAAAAATGAAAGGCGTGGCACCAGAAGCGGAGATTTACGCATATCGAGCTTTGGGACCAGGTGGTGCAGGAGATACAGATCAAGTCTTGACGGCTATTGAGTCAGCCATGAAGGATAAGGTGGATGTATTGAACCTCTCTCTTGGTAATAACGTCAATGGCCCTGATTTACCTATCTCCCTTGCGTTGAATAAGGCAGTGGAAAGCGGCATCGTTGCCGTGACATCAAACGGGAATTCCGGTCCGGCTGTATGGACCGTCGGCTCACCCGGAACAGCGGAAAAAGCGATTTCCGTTGGGGCATCGACTCCTCCCTTAAGGGTTCCGTATATGATTTACGGCCTTGGATCGAAAAAGTATCAATCTCATTTAACCTTGTTTCAAGGCTCTAAAAAATGGAACCTGACGTTTTCCGAGGATGTCATATATGGGGGGCTGGGTAATGAAAAGGACCTGAAACATGTTCGGGATAAGATTGTTTTGATGGAACGTGGCACTCTTACCTTCCAGCAGAAAGTATTCAATGCAGAAAAGGCCGGTGCAAAAGGGGTAATTGTTTATAATAATACGAGCGGGACCTTTACTGGAAGCTTGGAAAAAGAAATGAGCATTCCAGCTGCTTCTATTAATAGAAGAGATGGATTGCAGCTTAAGCTAATCATGGCGCAAGGGCAGAGCAAAACCGTTCAATTTGTTTATAAGAACGAGCAGGATAGGCTCGCAGATTTTAGCTCCAGGGGACCGGTAACCGTATCATGGGGAATAAAGCCTGATGTATTGGCACCGGGAGTGGAAATTGAAAGCACCATTCCTAAAGGATATATGTCCCTGGATGGAACAAGTATGTCCGCACCGCATGTTGCGGGAGCGTGCGCCTTAATCCTGCAAAAACACCCGGAATGGACTCCTGATCAAGTAAAATCTGCATTGATGAGCACTTCCAAGCCATTGAAGAAATCTGCAAATCAATTGTATCACACATATGAGCAGGGGGCTGGACGCATCCAGGTTGATGAAGCGTTAAAAGCGGACACGCTCTTGAATCCAAGCTCATTGTCCTTTGGGATGTATACAAAAAAAGAAGGAATTGAAGAGCATCATGAAACGATAGTCATAGAAAATACCGGGACTAAAAGGAGGAAGTACTCTTTTATGGTCCCATTAAAAGAGACGGGACTCACTTGGGAATTGCCAAAGTCCCTTACTTTGAATCCGAAGGAAAAGAAACGGATAAAAGTGGGACTGCAGGTTAACCCAGCCGTGCTTAAAAAGGGAGTCTTTGATGGATACCTCATTATAATGGAAGGAACCAAAAGAATATCCCTTCCTTATTTATATGTAAAAGAAGAGCCTGATTATCCAAGGATAATGGGATTTGATTTTGGTCAAGGGGACAAGGAAGGCACATATCGGTACGAAATGTACCTTCCGCGTGGGGCTGAAGAATTCGGTATTGCCCTTTATGAGGAAGATAGCTTGAAATTCGCTGGATATTTGGATTGGTCGAGATCGGCACCTTCCGGTTTAATCAAAAAAGATGTATTGAAAAAGAACTTGCCGCCCAAAGGAGTGTATAAAGCGATAATCTTTGCGAGAAGGGGCGGAAGGGAAGATCGGATAGAAAAGACGTTACTTATTGAGTGAACAGAGGACAATAAGTAAAATAAAATGGATGTCAATAGTATAAAAAAGATAATTTGTGAACAATTCGTTAATAATTACAAACCTGTGACAAATTTCACTAACCACTCATTGACATTGATTCTTGCCTATTGTATGCTAACTAAGGATGTAAAATGAGAGGGGTTTCATACGTTAATAACGTGTCAAATAGAAGCTAGTTTTTGACCTTCTATTTGGACTTGTTACGGGCAAATTCCCTAGCTAAACACAGTTACTACAATATTTCTAGGGAGATTACATGACAAAATGCTAGAATTGGAAAAAATGTTCAATAGGCAGCTAAAATACATGTTGTATTTAATGGGTATTTATGTACTCGGGGTGGGCTTCACTTCACATGATTCAGTCTTCCAAGGATTATTGCTTGGAACAGCCTTCAGCCTATTTATATTCTGGTCAATGGTCAAAAAGAACAAAAAGTTCGCTCAAGAGGTTGCCGAAGGTAAGAAAACGCGCTCCCTTGGTAGTTTAACTAGAATGTCTGTAGCGGGTTTAGCTGCAATTATTGCATTGAGATATCCTGACGAGTTTCAAGTGGTCTGCGTGGTAGTGGGATTAATGACAGTTTACTTTGTCATTATGATAGATTATTTTATGCAAAACATACGTAGGTAGTAAAGAAGAGAGGTGAATACTGTTGAATCATGAAGCTCCTATGTGGGAATTTATGGATACTGGAATACATTTCAACTTGGCTAATGTTCTTATGATGACTATCGCAAGTCTCATTGTCTTCATTATTGCTGTAGCAGCAACTCGAAAACTTGCGATGAAGCCAACAGGAATCCAAAACTTTATCGAATGGGTTATGGATTTTGTGAAAAACATCATCAACAGCAATATGGATTGGCGTACGGGTGGTCAGTTCCTTATGTTGGGAATGACATTAATATTGTACGTATTTGTTTCAAACATGTTAGGATTGCCGTTCTCGATTGTAATAGGGCATGAACTTTGGTGGAAATCACCTACATCAGATCCAGCAATAACTTTAACCTTGGCAGTTATGGTAATGGGTTTAACTCATTATTATGGTATCAAGATGAGAGGCATGAAAAATTATGCCAAAACTTATGTCCAACCAATGGGTTTCTTGTTTCCGTTAAAGATTATTGAGGAGTTCGCTAATACGTTAACTCTAGGATTGCGGCTTTACGGGAATATTTATGCGGGTGAGTTACTATTAACTTTACTTGCTGGACTAGGAACAAGTAGTGTTTTGGGTGCAGCCACTGCTGCATTACCGATGTTAGCTTGGGAAGGATTTAGTATCTTTGTCGGCTCCATTCAAGCTTTTATCTTTACTATGTTAACGATGGTTTATCTTTCCCATAAAGTAAGTGACGACCATTAATTATAAATATTGTTCATTTTGAACATTATATTGATGAAAAAATAAAACAACATTTCAAGGAGGAAATTTATCATGACAGGTTCTTTAGGTCTTATAGCTGCTGCTATCGCAGTTGGATTAGGTGCACTAGGTGCGGGTATTGGTAATGGTCTTATCGTAGGGCGTACAATTGAAGGAATGGCTCGTCAGCCAGAAGCTCGTGGTATGCTTCAAACTACAATGTTCGTTGGTATTGCGTTAGTTGAGGCACTTCCAATCATCGCTGTAGTTATCGCGTTTATTGTAATGGGTAAATAAGATAACTTGAAAAAGTTCAATAATGGCGAAGATGATCCAAGGAGACCCTTCGCCATTGCTCTGTGTTAAAGTGAACATTTATGACAGTGATACTGTCAATCGAAAATACAGAACTTCAATAGTGAATCTCATGAAGGGAGTGAACCGAGCGTGTTAACAAGCAATTATGTTCTTGGTCAAGCAGTCCACTTTAATGGTGGGGATATCATATACCAGCTTGTAATCTTTATTATTTTGTTAGCGTTGCTTAAGAAGTTTGCATGGGGTCCGCTAATGGGCATCATGAAAGAACGTGAAGAGCATGTTGCGAATGAAATTGAAGCAGCTGAAGTTAGCAGAAAAGAAGCACTGAAATATTTAGAAGAACAGCGTGAAATCGTAAAACAATCTCGCACTGAAGCGGGACAACTTATAGAGAATGCTAAGCAACAAGGCGAAGCACAACGCGAAGATATTATTAATCAAGCGCGTGCAGAGGCTGAACGTGTTAAAGAATCAGCAAAACGTGAAATCGTTCAAGAGAGAGAAAAAGCAGTTGCCGCCTTACGTGAGCAAGTTGCTTCTTTATCTGTTATGATCGCATCTAAGGTGATTGAGAAAGAACTTTCATCAGCTGATCAAGAAAAACTAATCAATGAATATATTCAAGAGGCAGGAGAAGGTAAATGAGCGATATAACTGTAGCAGGACGTTATGCTGTAGCTCTTTTCCAAATTGCGAAAGAGCAAAATCTCATTAACCAACTTGAAGAAGAGCTTCGCATAGTGAATGAAATTTTCACAAATGATAAAGAGCTATTAAACTTCTTGGCTCATCCTAAAATGACTAGCGATGCAAAACGTAATTTGTTGGCAAATGCATTTACAGGTCTATCATCTTCCGTTCAAAACACTTTAATGTTAATGGTGGAGCGTCATCGTACAGATGAAGTGACTGCTATGGCACAAGAGTTCATTGAACTTGCGAATGAAGA
This sequence comes from Peribacillus simplex NBRC 15720 = DSM 1321, assembly GCF_002243645.1. Lineage (NCBI taxonomy): Bacteria > Bacillati > Bacillota > Bacilli > Caryophanales > Bacillaceae > Peribacillus > Peribacillus simplex. The sequence continues at coordinate 2,775,231 of NZ_CP017704.1, forward strand.
AAATTCAGTTGCGGATGCGACTGTTTATACAGTTAATCCTTTAACTGAAGCTGAAGCAAAAGCTGTGTCTTCAGCTTTTGCTGCAAAAATCGGCAAACGAAATTTGCGTATCACTAATGTTACGGATAGCAATATCATTGGCGGCATCAAACTTCAAATCGGTAACCGTATTTATGACGGAACGATAAGCGGTAAGTTAGATCGCCTTAGCAAACAACTATTAGGTTAATATTCACAGATAGGGGTGAAATTCATGAGCATCAAAGCTGAAGAAATCAGTGCGCTGATTAAAAAGCAGATTGAAAACTATCAGTCGGAAATTAAAGTAAGCGATGTAGGTACAGTAATCACTGTTGGTGATGGTATCGCTCGCGTTCATGGTTTAGATAATGCAATGGCTGGGGAGCTCTTAGAATTTTCTAATGGTTCAATGGGATTGGCACAAAACCTTGAGCAAAATAACGTAGGTGTTGTTATTCTTGGACCATTCAGAGACATTCAAGAAGGCAGTGAAGTACGCCGTACAGGAAGAATCATGGAAGTACCAGTTGGAGAAGAATTAATCGGACGTGTCGTGAATCCGCTAGGACAACCTTTGGATGGTCTTGGTCCGATCGCTACAACAAAAACTCGTCCAATCGAAAGCCCTGCAACAGGTGTTATGGACCGTAAATCTGTTCATGAGCCATTACAAACAGGGATTAAAGCAATCGATGCTCTAGTACCAATCGGACGTGGACAACGTGAGTTAATCATTGGTGACCGTCAAACTGGTAAAACATCAGTTGCGATCGATACAATCCTTAACCAAGCTGACCAAGACATGATCTGTATTTATGTTGCTATTGGTCAAAAAGAATCAACAGTTCGTGGAACAGTTGAGACACTACGTAAAAATGGTGCACTAGATTACACAATTGTTGTATCTGCATCAGCTTCTCAACCAGCACCACTTTTATACCTAGCTCCTTATGCTGGTGTGACTATGGGTGAAGAGTTTATGTTCTCTGGCAAGCACGTTTTAGTGGTATATGATGATCTTTCTAAACAAGCATCAGCATACCGTGAACTTTCCTTGCTTCTTCGCCGTCCTCCAGGTCGTGAAGCATTCCCTGGGGATGTATTCTACTTGCACTCCCGCTTACTTGAGCGTGCAGCTAAATTGAATGACACTTTAGGTGCCGGTTCAATCACTGCGCTTCCATTTGTTGAAACACAAGCAGGCGATATCTCTGCTTACATTCCAACAAACGTTATTTCCATCACGGATGGACAAATCTTCTTACAATCCGATTTGTTCTTCTCAGGTGTACGTCCTGCGATTAACGCTGGTCTTTCCGTATCCCGTGTTGGTGGATCTGCACAAATTAAAGCGATGAAAAAAGTTGCTGGTACATTACGTCTAGACTTAGCTTCTTATCGTGAATTGGAAGCATTCTCTCAATTCGGTTCTGATCTTGATGCTGCTACTCAAGCAAAACTTAACCGTGGTGCTCGTACAGTTGAAGTTCTAAAGCAAGATCTAAATAAACCAATTAAAGTTGAAAAACAAGTCATGATTTTCTATGCATTAACTAAAGGTCATTTAGATGATATTCCAGTATCGGATATCCTTCGTTTTGAAGAAGAATACTATGTGTTCCTAGATCGTTCTCATCCAGAATTATTAGATCACATTCGCACAACTAAAGGTCTTCCTGAAGACGCTGCTATCGTTGCTGCAATTAACGAGTTCAAAAAGAACTTCGTTATTTCTGAATAATAAGGTCTAACTAATTTATAAAGGGTGGTGAGAATGAATGGCCTCTTTACGCGATATTAAGTCTCGGATTACTTCAACGAAAAAGACGAGTCAAATTACAAAAGCGATGCAGATGGTATCTGCTTCTAAAATGAACCGTGCTGAAGCTAATGCTAAAGCATATGTTCCATATATGGAAAAAATTCAAGAAGTAGTATCAAGTATTGCGAACGGAAGTACGGGTGCATCTCATCCAATGCTTGTCTCACGTCCAGTGAAGAAAACCGGTTACCTGGTAATCACATCGGACCGCGGATTGGCAGGAGCATACAACAGTAGTATCCTTCGCCACGTTCATAAAACTATTCTTGAACGCCATAAATCCAATGATGAGTTCGTCATTATCGCAATCGGAAGGGTTGGCCGTGATTTCTTTGTCAGCCGTAATATGCACGTAGAGCTTGAAGTAATTGGTGTTCCTGATCAGCCATCTTTCGCTGACATTAGCTCCCTTGCTAAATCAACAGTGAATTTGTATCTAAATGAACTGTGTGATGAGCTTTATATGTACTATAACCATTATGTCAGCCCAATCCAGCAGGATGTAACGGAAACGCAAGTCCTTCCTTTAGCTGACTTTAATACTTCCAATGCAGCATTGACTTCTTATGAATTTGAACCGAATGAAGAAGAAATTCTTGAGGTATTACTACCTCAGTACGCAGAAAGTTTAATTTATGGTGCTTTGTTAGATGGTAAAGCAAGTGAGCACTCTGCACGTATGACTGCAATGAAAAATGCAACCGATAATGCGAAAGAATTGATTGATTCACTTTCATTGCAATATAACCGTGCACGTCAGGCCGCAATTACTCAAGAAATTACTGAGATTGTCGGCGGCGCAGCAGCTTTAGAATAAAATTATTAAAGGGACGGTCGGCCCGGACGATATGCTGGCCGTTCCATAAACTTGATTGTCGTTATAAGCAACGTTAGGAGGGAAAACGATGAATATAGGACGCGTTACTCAAGTTATGGGTCCGGTTGTTGACGTGAAATTCGAAGACGGACAACTTCCTAAGATCTATAACGCGTTAAGAATCGAAAATACAGCGTCTGGTACAGGACTAACTCTTGAAGTAGCCCTTCAACTAGGTGATAATACAGTTCGTACTGTAGCAATGTCTTCCACTGATGGTTTAACTCGTGGTGCAGAGACTGTTGATACAGGAGCTCCAATTTCCGTTCCTGTAGGTGAAGTAACTCTAGGCCGTGTTTTCAACGTATTAGGTGAAAATATTGACCTATTTGAACCACTTACAGCAGAGGTGCGTCGTGATCCAATTCACAGACAAGCTCCAACATTTGAAGAATTATCAACATCCGTTGAAATTCTTGAAACGGGTATTAAAGTAGTAGATTTACTTGCACCTTACATCAAAGGTGGTAAAATCGGTCTTTTCGGTGGTGCCGGTGTAGGTAAAACTGTACTTATCCAAGAACTTATTAATAACATCGCACAAGAGCACGGCGGTATCTCAGTATTCGCTGGTGTAGGTGAGCGTACTCGTGAAGGAAATGACCTTTTCTACGAGATGACTGATTCTGGTGTTATTAAGAAAACAGCAATGGTATTCGGACAAATGAACGAGCCGCCAGGTGCACGTATGCGTGTAGCTTTAAGTGGTTTGACAATGGCTGAATATTTCCGTGACGAACAAGGACAAGACGTTCTTTTCTTCATCGATAACATTTTCCGTTTCACTCAAGCAGGTTCTGAGGTTTCTGCCCTATTAGGTCGTATGCCTTCAGCGGTAGGTTACCAACCAACCCTTGCTACAGAAATGGGTCAATTACAAGAACGTATCACATCAACAAATAAAGGTTCAGTTACATCCATTCAAGCGATCTATGTACCTGCCGATGACTATACGGATCCGGCTCCAGCTACAACTTTCGCTCACTTGGATGCAACAACTAACCTTGAACGTAAACTTTCTGAAATGGGTATCTACCCAGCAGTTGATCCATTGGCGTCTTCTTCTCGTGCTCTTAGCCCAGAGATCGTTGGAGCTGAGCACTATAAAGTGGCTCGTCAAGTGCAATCAACTTTACAGAAATATAAAGAACTTCAAGATATTATTGCCATCTTGGGTATGGACGAATTAAGCGAAGACGAAAAAGTAATCGTTGCCCGTGCTCGTAGAATTCAAAACTTCTTGTCACAAAACTTCCACGTGGCTGAACAATTCACTGGTCAAAAAGGATCTTATGTACCAGTTAAAGAAACAGTCCAAGGATTCAAAGATATCCTAGCTGGAAAATATGACGAACTTCCTGAAGATGCTTTCCGTCTAGTTGGCCGCATCGAAGAAGTTATTGCTAAAGCAAAAGAAATGGCTTAATTAAAGGGACCTAGGAGGGAATGAAATGAAGACCATTAAAGTCAATGTTGTTACTCCCGATGGCCCAGTATATGATGCAGAAGTTGAAATGGTAAGCACTAAAGCTAAAAGCGGTGAGCTGGGAATTATGGCTGGACACGTTCCAACTGTAGCTCCTCTTACCATCGGTGCTGTCCGTCTTAAAAATGGAAGCAACACAGACTATGTAGCTGTAAATGGTGGCTTCTTGGAAGTCCGCCCTGATGTGGTAACCATTTTAGCTCAATCTGCTGAAAGAGCTGAAACTATCGATCTTGCACGTGCTCAAGCAGCAAAAGCCCGTGCTGAACAAAGATTGCAGAACAATGATGGATCAAATGATGCCAAAAGGGCTGATTTAGCGCTTAAACGTGCAATCAACCGTATCCAAATTGCAGAAATGCGATAACTTTAAATGAAGAAACACCTGATTAAACCATTCGTGGTAAGATCAGGTGTTTTTTTATCCAAAAGGTTTTTGAGTTTTATTGGCATTAAATATCGGAATTAGGAAAAAAAGGTCGAATTATAGAGTAAAGTATTTTCCATATTAAACCTTAACTCGTCGACATGCTTTTATCCTAATGTTATAATGTATACGCTTACATTTATTGCTTCATACCCCCTCCTTTCACGTTGCTTCTAAAAGAATGTTACCCTGCATAATATTTAAAACGGTATCCAAAAAGAAGACAAGCAAATTTAAATTGCACCCATTTAACATGATTTATCCATAAAGGGAGATGAACATGGGACAGCTGCATATTTACCAAAATAATTATTTAATTGTATTTGTTTTCCTTTGTCTCGGCATTTTATTACCTGTGATCGCTTTATTTCTTGGTAGACTGCTAAGGCCTTATAAACCGACAGATATGAAATATACGACTTATGAAAGTGGAATCGAGCCTTTTCATGATTCAAGGGTTCAATTCAATGTCAGGTATTATCTATTTGGATTGATGTTCGTCATATTTGACGTAGAAACGGTTTTTCTTTACCCATGGGCGGTTGCCTATGATGAACTCGGGCTGTTTGCATTGATTGAAATGCTGTTTTTTGTCCTGATCCTTATGCTAGGGCTAATCTACGCTTGGAAAAAGAAGGTGTTAAAGTGGAATTGAAGTTGGATGAACTTACTCCTAAAGAAATGGAAGAAATGCGCCACAGTATTTTTTTATCCACACTTGAACAAATAAAAGGATGGGCTAGAAGTAACTCACTCTGGCCAATGACTTTCGGTTTGGCATGTTGTGCAATTGAAATGATGGGTGTCGGCTCCTCACATTATGATTTGGACCGATTTGGTTCATTTTTTCGGACATCACCCAGACAATCGGATGTCATGATTGTTTCAGGAACGGTAACGAAAAAAATGGCTCCAATAATAAGCAGATTATACGAACAAATGCCAGAACCAAAATGGGTTATTGCAATGGGATCCTGTGCAACTGCTGGCGGGCCTTATGTTCACTCTTACTCAGTGGTCAAGGGGGTAGATCAAATTGTACCTGTTGATGTATATATACCGGGTTGTCCCCCAAACCCAGCTGCACTTATTTATGGGATCAATAAATTAAAAGAAAAAATCCGTTACGAGGCGAAAACCGGAAAGCGGGTGATATAGATGAGTGAAAAGGAAGACTTAGCGAAACAAAAGGCAGAAGCAGCGGCCAAGGCGAAGGCTGCAGCACTGGCCCGAAAACAGGCGAAAGAAGAAGCTGCGGAAAAGCCGGAAGGCGAAACGGATATGGCGAAACAAAAGGCAGAAGCAGCGGCCAAGGCGAAGGCTGCAGCACTGGCCCGAAAACGGGCGAAAGAAGAAGCTGCGGAAAAGCCGGAAGGCGAAACGGATATGGCGAAACAAAAGGCAGAAGCAGCGGCCAAGGCGAAGGCTGCAGCACTGGCCCGAAAACAGGCGAAAGAAGAAGCTGCGGAAAAGCCGGAAGGCGAAACGGATATGGCGAAACAAAAGGCAGAAGCAGCGGCCAAGGCGAAGGCTGCAGCACTGGCCCGAAAACAGGCGAAAGAAGAAGCTGCGGAAAAGCCGGAAGGCGAAACGGATATGGCGAAACAAAAGGCAGAAGCAGCGGCCAAGGCGAAGGCAGCGGCATTGGCCCGAAAACAGGCGAAAGAAGAAGCTGCGGAAAAACCGGAAGGCGAAATGGATGCAGCGAAGCAAAAGGCAGCAGCAGCGGCCAAGGCGAAGGCAGCCGCCGCTGCCAAAGCGAAAGCGGCGGCTGCTGCGAAGACCAGGACTGCTGTAAAGGAAAGCAAGGAAGTTAACACTCCTAGCGAACTTTCACCAAATCAGTCGAAACTCGATCAAATTGTTTCTGCTATTGAAAGCCATGTAGGACAAGGGGCATTATTAGAACACTATATTAATATATTATCAAAAGATGTACCCACTTTAGTGGCTAATCCGGATACATATTTTTCAATAGCAAAATTTCTGCGGTATGATGAGCAGCTTAACTTTTCGTATTTATCGGAACTTCATGGTACGGATTTTGAATCCCATATGGAAATCTATGTACATTTACATTCATTCAAAATGAACCAATCAGTTGCCTTGAAGGTGAAGCTTGATAGGGATTCCCCCGTTATTCCATCATTGGTCCCATTATGGTCAGGAGCAAATTGGCCAGAATGTGAGGCGTATGATTTATTAGGTATTTACTTTAATGAACACCCTGATTTAAAGCGGATTTTACTTGGTGAAGAATGGAAAGGGTATCCCCTTAGAAAAGATTATCAGCCTTATGATGTGGAGGTGTAAGCCCAATGTTAAGGACGGAAGAAATGCTTCTCAATGTCGGGCCGCAGCATCCGAGTACACATGGTGTTTTTCGGCTTGTCATCAAGATTGACGGTGAAATTATAAAAGAGGCTACACCTGTCATTGGGTATCTGCATCGCGGTACGGAAAAGCTAGCGGAAAATCTGCAATATACACAAATAATCCCATATACCGATCGGCTCGATTATCTAGCGGCAATGACAAATAATTATGTGCTTTGCCATGCTGTTGAGACAATGATGGGGGTGGAGATTCCCGAAAGGGCAGAATATTTGCGGGTTATCGCAATGGAATTGGGCAGAGTTGCAAGCCACCTTGTCTGGTGGGGTACATACTTGCTGGATATAGGTGCGACGAGCCCTTTCCTATATGCCTTTCGAGAGCGTGAAATGATCGTTAATTTATTGACTGAATTGTCAGGGGCACGCCTTACATTCAATTATATGCGTGTCGGAGGTGTGAAATGGGATGCTCCCGAAGAATGGATTGCGAAGGTCGCCGAGTTTGTCCCTTATATGAGGGAGCAGCTTGCCGGTTACCATGAGCTTGTGACAGGGAATGAAATCTTTGTTAATCGGGTTAAAGGGGTGGGCATCTATACGAAGGAAGAAGCCTTGCAGTATTCGCTTAGCGGTGCCAACTTAAGGTGTACAGGTGTGAAATGGGATTTACGAAAAAATGAACCATATTCCATTTACGACAGGTTTACATTTGATGTTCCTACAAGGGAAGAGGGTGATGCCTTTTCACGCTATCACTGTAGAATGGAAGAAATCGAAGAATCACTCAAAATCATCGAGCAGGCTGTTGAGCAATTTCCAGAAGGGCCGGTCCTTGCTAAGGTTCCTAAAATAATAAAGGTTCCTAAGGGTGAAGCATTTGTCCGAATAGAATCACCAAGAGGGGAAATCGGCTGTTATATCGCGAGTGAAGGGAAAAAGGAGCCATACCGTTTGAAATTTCGCAGACCTTCTTTTTATAATCTGCAAATTCTTCCGAAATTATTGGAAGGGGAAAATATGGCGAACTTGATAACTATATTAGGTGCAATCGATATCGTTTTAGGGGAGGTGGATGGATAAATGATCAAGGATCTTCTCCACTCCGCTCCAAGTCTACTGAATTTTGGCATTTTTTTTGGTTTGGCAGTCCTGCTCCTGTTCGTCGTATTAGGGTTTGTAACCTATGGAATCCTTTCAGAGCGGAAAATCATGGGATTCATGCAGATGCGTGTTGGCCCAAACCAAATTGGGGGGAAATGGGGTCTCTTGCAGACCGTTGCTGATGTTTTGAAACTCCTGATCAAGGAAGATACGATACCCAAAAAAGCTGATAAGCCGTTATATATTTTAGCTCCGGTAATTGCTTTTGCACCTGCTTTCATGGTCCTTGCCACCTTGCCGTTCACCGATGCCTTCCAATTTGCTGATATAGGTGTCGGACTGCTTTATTATATTGCGATTTCGGGCATATCGACCATCGGCATCGTCACTGCGGGCTGGGCATCCAATAATAAATATTCTTTGATTGGCGGAATGAGAGCAGCCGCGCAAATGATATCTTATGAGATCCCTCTGGTGATGTCGCTAGTGGGAATCGTCCTCATAACAGGCAGTTTAAACTTGAATGATATAGTTGCAGCCCAGGAAAAGATTTGGTTCATTTTTCTTCAGCCGATTGCGTTTATCGTGTTTTTTATTGCATCGGTTGCCGAGTTGAACAGGGTTCCTTTTGACCTTCCGGAAGCGGAATCCGAACTTGTTGCAGGCTATCATGTTGAATACTCTGGATTTCGCTGGGCCTTCTTTATGTTATCCGAATATGTGTATATGTTTGCAATGGCAACGCTAACCACTGTATTATTTTTAGGAGGATGGAATTCTATTCCGTTTTTGGATTTTATTCCGGCAGCCATCTGGTTCGGTCTGAAGTTCAGTGCCGTATTCTATGTATTGGTCTGGATTCGTGTAACCTTTCCTCGTATAAGGGCCGATCAATTGATGGAATTCGGATGGAAAGTGCTGCTTCCGGTTGCATTAGCGAATATATTTTTGACGGCACTAATAAAAGAATTGATTAACCTTTTTTAAAAACTTAAGCTGGTCGGAAAGCGAGGGATTTATATGCTTGGTTTAGCAAAAGGTTTAACCTATACATTAAAGAACTTGACGAGGAAAAAAGTGACCTATGACTACCCGAATGAGCCGCTTCCGCTCCCTGACCGATTCCGCGGAATCCAAAAATTCTATCCTGAAAAGTGTATTGTATGCAATCAATGCGTGACGATTTGTCCAACGGATTGTATTCAATTAACTGGTAAGAAACATCCGGACCCGTCAAAAAAAGGGAAAATAATCGATACGTATGACATCAATTTCGAGATTTGCATTTTATGTGATTTATGTACGGAGGTCTGCCCTACAGAAGCAATCGTGATGACGAATCAATTCGAGCTGGCCGAGTATAGCCGTGATCATCTATTTAAAAATCTGGAGTGGCTGGATGAAAATGATGAAAATATCCGGAAGGTGAATAAAGTATGAGTTTGTCGGGTGAATTAATTGCCTTTATTGGTTTGGCACTCGTCGCGATAGTAGGCGGGGTGCTGCTGATTACCTTAACAAAAGTGGTGCACATGGTAATTGCACTTGTTTTTACTTTCTTGGGCATTGCAGGAATTTATATGTTGCTTTCGGCCGAGTTTGTCGCCATTGTCCAAATCCTTATTTATTCAGGTGCAATTACGATCGTGATGCTATTCGGGATTATGCTGACAAAACACCAAGAAAATGATGCACCCGCTAAAGGGGGCTGGGGGAATTTCTCCTTGCTGGCAGCGATTGCGGGATTTGCTGTGGCGGTTTATCTGGGGATTTATAATCTGGATATACCTGTACAGCCAACGGCTTTGCATGAGGAAAATACGAAGCAAATAGGAATCGAACTTTTTTCAAAATATGTGATTCCATTTGAAGTGATGTCGGTACTCCTGCTTGTTGCTTTAGTCGGTGCAATCGTATTGGCTAAAAAAGATGATGAGGAGGGAGATCGATCATGACGGGAGTTCCCTTGTCGGCTTACCTTGTATTGGCACTCGTTTTATTTTGTATAGGGCTGTATGGTGCCTTGACGAAAAGAAATGCGGTCATTGTTTTGATTTCAATCGAGCTGATGCTGAACGCTGCGAATATCAATTTAGTTGCCTTCAGTAAATTCGGGGTAACGCCATCCATTACGGGTCAAGTTTTTTCCTTATTTACGATTACGATCGCTGCGGCCGAGGCGGCTGTAGGGCTGGCTATACTAATGTCCCTTTATCGCAATCGGAAGACGGTCAATGTCGATGAAATGGAAATTATGAAGCATTGAAGGTTTATATAAATGAAGAAGGGGATTTGATACGATGATGGAGCACGCATGGCTCATACCGATCTTTCCACTCGTCACGTTTCTGGTTCTGCTTCTATCAGGCGGGCGGTTGCGGGAACGAGGGGCTTTTATAGGAATAATATGTACATTGGCTTCGTTTGTTTTATCGTTGCTTGTCCTGATAGAACGATTTAAAGAACCTACTTATAATATATCGATAGATTGGCTTTCCTTCGGAGGGACGCAACTTACAGCTGGCTTCGAAATCAATCAGCTTAATGCCTTGATGCTTGTGGTCGTTTCCCTTGTCAGCCTGCTTGTCCAGATATATTCGAAGGGGTATATGAAGGGTGAAGTGCGATTCTCCATTTTTTATGCTTATCTGGGCTTCTTCACCTTTGCCATGCTTGGACTTGTCATGGCACCTAATTTATTACAACTTTATATCTTCTGGGAACTGGTAGGGGTGGGTTCTTTCCTGCTCATTGGGTTTTACTTTTATAAACTGGAAGCTAAGGCTGCAGCAAAGAAGGCATTCATCATGACCAGGGTTGGGGATGTAGGACTCTTAATCGGCATCATTCTTCTATTCTGGGAAACAGGCAGCTTTGAATATGGAGAGATCTTTCAAGCTGTTCAATCGGGCATGATATCAAGTGGAAAACTGACTTTAATCGCTATTTTGATTTTTATCGGTGCGGTTGGGAAGTCTGGACAATTTCCACTTCACACATGGCTTCCAGATGCAATGGAAGGCCCGACTCCGGTTTCCGCATTGATACACGCAGCAACCATGGTTGCTGCAGGGGTTTACCTGGTGGCAGCCATGTTTCCGTTATTCATGGCTAGTGAAGCAGCGATGCAGGTCGTAGCAATAACAGGCGGAATTACAGCCATATTTGCCGCAAGCATTGCCATAGTGCAAAAGGATGTTAAGCGTGTATTGGCCTATTCGACAATCTCTCAGCTTGGTTTTATGATGCTTGCTTTGGGTACTTCGGGATATGTGGCCGGGGTGTTTCATTTAATGACCCATGCCTTTTTTAAAGCATTGCTGTTTTTGGCAGCAGGCAGTGTTATTCACGCTATACATACACAGGATATGGAAAAGATGGGCGGCCTATGGGGTAAGTTGAATTGGACTGGGCCGCTGTTCTTGACTGGCACTTTGGCGATATCGGGGTTTCCGTTGCTCTCGGGTTTTTTCAGTAAAGATGAAATTCTAATGGCAGCCTGGGAGAATGGTAGTTATATATTGTTTGGTCTAGCGGTGGTTACCTCCTTTTTAACTGCGTTTTATATGTTCCGGCTGTTTTTCATGATCTTTGCAGGCGATTCGCGCAGTCAAGTAAAACAGGTCAAGGAATCACCTTCCACCATGTTAATTCCCATGCTCATATTGGCTTTGCTTGCTGTAATCGGTGGGTATATCCAAACACCGTGGTTTGGAACTTTCCTTGGGGAGTGGCTTGTTGAGGGAAATGAAACTCTTCTAGGCGCCAGCCATAGTGAGGGGCCCGTTTGGATAATGTTGTTGGCCGTGCTTGTATCGCTGGCCGGGATATACCTTGCTTATATGATATACGCTAAAAAGAAGTTACCTCGTGAATGGCTTGTCAAAGAAAACTCCGAGGTATATAGGGTCTTGGAAAATAAGTATTATATTGATGAGATTTACCATTTTACTGCAGGCTATGCAATCAAAGGCTTTAGTATATTCCTATCTTATATTGAAAGGTTCATTGTCGGTGGTCTGGTTTCCACTGTAACAAGTTCAATAGAAGGATTGGGGAAAATAGGGTCTAAACTGCAAACGGGACAGGTACAGCAATATGGCATGATAGCCTTTCTGGGACTTGCGGTACTGTTGGTGATTTTTGCAGTAACTGGGGGGTATCTAAGATGAATGTCTATTTGCTCTCGCTTTTAGTGTTTTCACCGCTGCTGGGCATAGTGATGGTTGCCCTTATGCCGAAAAAAGAGGAAAGGACGATTAAACAATTTGGCTTTTTCGGAACACTGCCTCCCCTTTTCCTATCGTTCTTTCTATGCAGCCAATATTATTCGGGTGTGGCCTTGTCCTTATTTGACATTAAGTTGAATTGGATCAGGTTTGGGAATTTGGAGATGTATGATCCCAAGCTCTTCACGGTTGACTTTGAGTTGGGGCTGGATGGATTAAGTCTCATCTTCATATTACTGACAACAATCATTTCATCACTGGCCGCAATCGCCTCCATTTATATAAGAAAAGAATGGAAAGGGTATTATTTGTTATTTTTGATCTTGGAGATTGGAATGCTCGGTGTCTTCACGGCAGAAAATTTGATCCTTTTTTTCATCTTTTTTGAAATGACTTTGATTCCTGCTTTCTTTTTAATTGGTAGATGGGGCTTTCTGGAGAGGGAGAAAGCTGCTTATAGTTTTCTGATTTATAACGGCATTGGTTCGGCTGTTTTATTGGTGGCCATTTTGATTTTGTTTGCCAGAACAGGGACGACCAACATTGCGGCATTGACACAGATGATGACAATGGGCGGTGTTTCGCTTTTTGCACCCATATCCGGTTCGATGAAATATGGTTTATGTCTTGCCTTTCTCGTTGCATTTGCAATAAAGCTGCCCGTCTTTCCCTTTCACAGCTGGATGGTTCGGGTCCATGCAGAAGCACCTCCATCCATAGTCATGATACATGCGGGTGTACTATTGAAAATAGGGGCATACGGAATCATCCGGTTTGGAATGGGGATATTTCCTGAACAATATAAAAGCTTGGCCTTTACCATTGTCCTTTTTGGGGTCCTCAGTTTTTTATATGGTGCATTTCTAGCATTGGTACAAACGGATTTCAAGCTCGTTTTAGCATATTCATCAATTTCACATATGGGTATCGTCATGATGGGGCTGGGTGCATTGAATGAATCGGGCATTCAGGGAGCCATTTTTCAAGTCATCTCACACGGGCTAATTGCTGCATTGTTGTTTTTCTTGGTGGGTGTGTTGTACGAGCGGACGGGAACCACCATGCTTCCTAAGCTTGGAGGATTGGCCAAGTCGATGCCGATTTTTTCAGGGTTCATGTTAGCTTGCGGGATGGCTTCACTTGGTTTGCCTGGAATGTCCGGCTTCATCAGTGAATTCATGGTATTTCTTGGCCTATTCAAGAGTCAGCCGTTGCTTGCGGCAATAGGGGTGATCGGGCTGGTATTAACCGCTGTCTATGTACTGAGGGCGGTCATGCAGATGACCTTCGGGAAAAATGATAGCTTGATAGAAAAAGAGAAATGGGACCTTAGGAGCTGGGAGTTTTTGCCATCATTAGTTCTTCTCGGTTTGATAATATCTGTTGGGGTATACCCAAATTTGTTAGGTGGGCCTCTTCAAGGAACGATTGAAGCCATGATGCTTGCTCTAGGGGGGCGATGAAGGATGGATTTGAACACGATGCTTTCTTATGATTGGGGAGCGATGATGCCAGAATTCATCATCCTTGGAACGGCAATGATTCTTTCGTTATTGGATTTATTCTGGCCGAAGCACTTTAATCGGAGAAGACTGGCATGGCTAGCGCTAACCGGAATCATTTTGGCATGTTTGTCACTGATTAGCCTGCTATCCTTTGAGACAGTCAGTATCTTATCCGATACGTTTCGATTAGATTCATTTGCAAAAGCTTTTAAGCTGCTACTATTATTCGGAGCGGCCCTAATCATCCTTCTGGCTGAAGGATATGAACCGCAAGAGGGGATGCGGGAGCACCGGGGGGAATTTTATTATCTGTTCCTGACCGCTTTGCTGGGAGCGATGGTCATGTCCTCAAGCGGTGATTTGATAACCCTGTTCGTTGGACTGGAACTTCTTTCACTTTCATCTTATATATTAGTCGGAATACGTAAGCATGATCGGAAGTCCAACGAAGCGTCCATGAAGTATGTGATAAACGGAGGCATTTCCACAGCCATCACTTTATTCGGGATGAGCTATTTATATGGAGTGACCGGTTCCGTCAATCTAGGCGAAATGAGCCGGACGATGGCTGCGATGACGGACGGCCAGCTGCAATACATTATGGGCCTCGCTTTCTTCATGGTATTTGTGGGTGTATCCTTCAAGATAGCTGCCGCTCCATTTCATATGTGGGCGCCGGATGTCTATGAGGGGGCACCGACACCGGTCGCAGCCTTCTTGAGTGTAATTTCGAAAATGGCGGGTTTCGTCATCATCCTGCGCATTTTTCTTTCGTTGTTCCTAACCGCTTCCGGTGATACCTTCGGAGCGCTCGACTTTTTGGAAAAAAATAATATCTATATAGCTTCATTGGCAGGGCTTACGATCATCATTGGAAATGTGGTTGCGTTAAGGCAGCAAAATTTAAAACGATTGTTCGCCTATTCAAGCATCGCTCATGCGGGTTATCTGCTTGTAGCGGTGGCAACATTGGGCGGGGGATATTTCCTGCTGGATACTGTCTGGTTTTACCTAATGGCTTATGTATTAATGAATATAGGTGTATTTGCAGTCATTCAGCTGCTCTCCAGTCAAAGTGGGTCAGAGGATATTAGCATTCTTGCAGGACTGGGGAGGAAATCACCGTATCTTGCCACCGCATTCACTGTATTCATTCTGTCGCTTGCCGGCATTCCCGGGACGACAGGTTTCATTGGCAAACTCAATATTTTTCTTGGAACATTCATAACGGAGCCTGGACATTTTGTCCTTGCGGGAATCATGATTGCAGGTACCATTGTGTCCTATGTGTATTATTTCGGATTATTGGTGCAGGTCTTTTTCCGACCCATTCATTCAGAGAAGGTCATTAAAATTCGTCCGGGTCTTTACACCGTGTTGATCATTTGCGTAATAGGCACCATACTTTTCGGGGTGGCGCCAAATATTGCCTTTGATTTTATTCATGATCAATTTGGCGAATTTACAGACTTTATTTCGAGTAAATGATATAATGCCTGTATTAGAGGCTTGTTCCATTGGATCAAGCCTCTATTTAAGTTTTAAAAAGATATTTTGTAATTCTTCCTTTTAAATTCCAAATATGAAGGGGTCTGTGTTAGAATAGAATTCGGGTGTCTTTTAGGAGGTATGTACATGTTTTCAGCAATGGGACAGCAGGCTTTAACGGGAATAATTGCACACTTGTTTTTCATCGCAGTTACCTGGTGGGCTTTACAGGCATTACATTTTGATAAAATGTTAAGATCCAATTCGGTCATCAAGGCCAGGGTTTTATATATTTTATTAACGGTTGCCATCGGTTCAGTTGTAAGTAATTTCTTCCTTGACTACCTGGGATTTGCAAACCAACTCCCGTATATGTTTAGTAATGACTGATAAGCTGTAAGACTTTTCTTATAGCAAAATATGATTCTACTCTTGTATTCGCCATGCTTCCTGCCAGATTAAGGGGAAGATGTCACCAATTGTCGGAAAACTCGAAGTATGATCTCTCTCCTTATGGAAAGAATGTGTAAAAGGGGAGGGATTTAACATGTATTTTTTAAATAAAAAAATGTTAACATACATAGTATTTCTCGGTTTGATGGTGATTTTAATTGGGAATAGTACGATTGTGGCAGAAAATAAACCAGATATAGTTAAATTGGTTGGACTGTTACAAAATGATAAAGATTTAGACATAGGGGATTGGTCTGTACTCACTAGAGAAATAAATAAAGAGATTACAACTAAACAAGAGTTTGAAAGCAAAGTTACAGCTTTAAAACGAAAATACCCTCAATTTCAATGGCACCGGAAAGATGATGCTTCCGGCTGGAAGGCTGAGGCGTTAACTTACAATGTCGATTCAGGTCTGACCGAGTCTATCAAAATAATGACAACGGAAGAGAAATTTGATAAAGTTACCTATGTTATTTACGAAGTGAAGGGGAAAAAGTGGAAGAAAGCTAATGCGGCATTTTTTACTGCTACGTTCCAAAACAGGGTGAATGACCTATTTATAGGGACTCCTTCAATTTTTTCTTGTATTAAAGGGTCTATCAATGATAATATGGATTCGGTTTTAAACTCTAAAACTGAAGACCTGTTAGATATGTTCCAAGCAAGGGAAATTGAGAGTGTGCATGAAACAAACTTTACATCTATATCTGCACATTCAACATTGTTTAAACAACCTTTGACAAAAGAAAAATTAAATTTGCAGTTTGGGCTACGGACAGAAGGATTGGGTGACCGAACGAACTTTGTAGTTGGCACACCAATCATAACGTTTGAATATTAATATAGAGAAAATGGACGCGGAGGGGAATACTTTTGGAAAAAATCATCGTCCGCGGCGGAAAAAGGCTTAGCGGGACAGTTAAAGTAGAAGGTGCTAAAAACGCCGTTTTGCCAGTTATCGCTGCAACATTATTAGCAAGTGATGGGAAAAGTATCATTAAAGATGTTCCTACGCTCTCCGATGTATATACAATCAATGAAGTATTGCGCAACTTAAATGCAGATGTTGCCTTTCATGACAATCAAGTAACTGTAGATGCATCAAGAGAGTTATTAGAAGAAGCACCATTTGAATATGTACGTAAAATGAGAGCTTCCGTTTTAGTGATGGGCTCATTACTAGCAAGGAATGGCCGGGCCCGCGTTGCTCTTCCTGGTGGCTGTGCCATCGGATCACGTCCTATCGACCAGCATTTAAAGGGCTTTGAAGCGATGGGAGCAAAAGTGAAGGTCGGCAATGGTTTCATTGATGCCGAAGTAGAAGGCAGACTTAAGGGTGCAAGAGTGTATCTTGACTTCCCGAGTGTGGGTGCCACTGAAAACATCATGATGGCAGCAACACTTGCTGAAGGTATAACTATTCTTGAAAATGTGGCCAAAGAGCCTGAAATTGTAGATCTTGCGAATCTCCTTAATAAAATGGGAGCCAAAGTTAGAGGTGCCGGTACTGGTACGATGAGAATCGAAGGTGTCGATAAATTATATGGCACTGAACATACGATTATACCTGACCGTATCGAAGCTGGTACATTCATGACTGCGGCCGCTCTTACTGGCGGCAATGTTCTTGTTCAAGGGGCTGTACCTGAACACCTTACTTCCCTTATTGCTAAAATGGAGGAAATGGGCGTTAAAATTCTTGAAGAAGAAGATGGATTACGCGTTATCGGTCCAAAAACCTTGAAGGCCATTGATATCAAAACAATGCCGCATCCTGGTTTCCCGACTGATATGCAATCGCAAATGATGGCATTATTACTGCGTGCTGAAGGAACTAGTATGATTACGGAGACCGTTTTCGAAAACCGTTTTATGCATGTTGAGGAATTCCGTCGCATGAATGCCAATATTAAAATAGAAGGTCGTTCCGTTATCGTTAATGGACCAACTAATATTCAAGGTGCTGAAGTAGCTGCAACAGATTTACGTGCCGCAGCAGCGCTCATCCTGACTGGATTGGTTGCAGATGGCATTACACGTGTTACAGAATTGAAGCATCTTGACAGAGGATACGTGAATTTCCATGGTAAATTGGCATCTCTAGGTGCTGATGTGGAACGTATTAACGAAGATGTACCTGCTGAAACAAAAAAAATTGCAGATCTAAACGCATAAGAAAGTTTATAAAACTATTCACGTTCGAGTCATTGAACCGTGAATGGTTTTTTTTTGTCTTGTTCCGGATTCATCCGCCTACAGTTAATTAGTTGTCGTTTTTCTATTCATAAAAGCTTGTCCTTCGACATACATTTGTTATGTAAAGATACCTGCTGGATACGATTATACGGCAGAGAAAACAAGTGTAGGGAGGCTCAGGAATTTGAAAGCAATCAAACCGATGATCGTACTATTCATAGCAGTAGCATTCGTAATTATCATGATTCCAGCAGTGCTTGTGCTTCCATTTTCAAATGATAAGACAAGTGGGCAGTTGACCGAACAATTAGAAAAGAAAGTGAAGAATGAAGGTAAAGAGGTAGCTGCAAATGAAATGAGTTCCGTAGAAGTTGCGGTTTACCGCACATCTGCAAAAAAGATTGAAAAACTGCCGATTGAATCGTACTTGACTGGTGTGGTTGCGGCTGAAATGCCAGCGGATTTTGAAGAGGAAGCGCTAAAGGCTCAAGCATTGACAGCGAGAACTTACATTGTCAATCAGCTCATAAGCGAAAGCCGATTAGGCTTGCCGGATGGTGCCGATGTAAGCGATACGGTCATGCACCAAGTTTATAAGAATAATGATGAGCTGAAAAAACAGTGGGGCTCTGATTATAAATCGAAGATGCAAAAAATTAACAAGGCTATAAAAGAAACGGCGGGTCAAATCTTAACCTATGAAGGAAAACCGATTACTGCCACTTTTTTTTCGACCAGTAATGGCTACACGGAGAATTCCGAGGACTATTGGCAAGCTGATTATCCCTATTTAAAAAGTGTATCCAGTCCGTGGGATAAAGAAGAATCACCAAAATTTTATAATAAAGTTGTAGTCGATACTGCAGATTTTGAAAAAAAACTGGGTGTAAGTCTTTCTTCGGGAACATCAATAGGGACCGTCATTGAAAGAACATCAGGTAATCGCGTAGGTGTAGTGGAAATCGGAGGAAAGAAAATGACAGGAAAACAGATTCGTGAGAAGCTCGGGCTGACATCATCCGATTTTGACTGGGAGCGTCAAGGCAACCAGATTGTCATCACGACAAAAGGATCCGGACACGGAGTTGGAATGAGTCAATACGGTGCTAATGGCATGGCCAGGGAAGGGAAAACCTATGAAGACATCGTGAAATATTATTATAAAGGCGTCAAAGTTCAGTCTTCAAGTAAGTGGCTGAATACGATGACGGCAAAAAAATGAGAGATGGGGATTCCCATCTCTCATTTTTTTTCGTTTAATTTCTCTATAATGGTCAAAAAGCCCCGTTCACGCTTGAAATAATGATATTGGACATGAAAATAGACTGCAGCTACTCCTATGATATCTTTTATGAGGTCTATTAAGGTAGAGGAGCGGTATGGGACGAAAGATTGGTGGTATTCATCAATAACTCCGTAAAGACAAGCCACAAGTGCCGCCAACAGGCTTAAACCAGGCTTCAGTTTTTGGTTTGCAGCAAGGGCGGAAACTAATAATATATACAAAAGGGCAAATTCGACCAGATGAAGTGCCTCTTTGATAAATCGGTCAATTGAGGATGAGGGAAGATCAAGAATCATATCATCGGGGTTGCTCGACATTATCCAAATGGCAATCATATATAGAAAAGGCAATAACGTTAACACAAGTTTAAAAGCTTTTTTCATGATTTAAACATCCTTCAACAGTAAGATACCAAACATTTTACCATTCTACGAATAAAATCGGTTTCATTTCCACAAAATAAATCTAAAAAAATTTTTTCCTGAATGTATATAATCTTAACAAAATGTTCAGAATGATTGCTGAGGTGATTAATATGAGAGAGGAAGAAAAGAAACCAACTTCCACAATCCGACGTATACTAAAACAACGTTGGGCATTATCAGCAATCTATATCGCAAGTGCAGCCATAATCTTAGCCGCGGCCTTCTTATTACAAAATAGTTTTGACGATTCAGCTAAAGATGGCAAAGAGGAATCAGCTGAAACAGGAAAAAACTATGGTGAGCCTTCTGTAGAGGTTAATAGTAATCTTGAGACAATCAAGATGCCTGTAGCCGATGCAGACAAAACGGTTATCAAGAAACAGTTTTATGATGTGAATGCGGATGAAAAGGCACAAGAAGAAGCATTGGTTTTCTACAACAATAGATATGAGCAGAACAAAGGTATAGATATTGCAATGGAAGATGGAAAGTCTTTCGATGTAAAAGCTTCCTTAAGTGGAAATGTAACGAAAGTTCAAGACGATGCGTTACTTGGAAATTTAGTTGAAGTAGAGCATGAGGATGGCGTGGTTACTCGTTATCAATCTGTTAAGGACATTAAGGTTGCAGTTGGTGACAAAGTGAAACAAGGACAAGCAATTGCTACAGCTGGAAAAAGCCAAATCAATGAAGAGGCTGGCGTACATGTCCACTTCGAAATCAGAAAAGATAACATTGCGTTAAACCCACTTGATTTTGTTGATAAACAAGCTTCTGCGATCCAATCGGCAACTGAAACCGAAGGCAGCGAACTTGAAGATTCAGCTAATAAAGAAGAAACACCTGCAGTCGAAGGATCTGAAGCTGATAAAGAAGAAACACCTGCAGTCGAAGGATCTGAAGCTGATAAAGAAGAAACACCTGCAGTCGAAGAATCTGAAACTGGCACGGAAGAAGCGCCTGCAGTTGACGAAACTGACGAGAGCACTGATTTAGAGAGTGGCACTGATGAAGAAGGCTCTGTCCCTGGTGAAGATACAACTGAAGAAAGCGATTCCTTAAAAGATTCGTTAAATCAATCTAATTAAGATTAAGATTTTTAATAAAATCAAAACAAAAACCTAGAGCGTTACGAATGACAACAACTGAAAATTTGGTAAAAGGAAGCCGTTCACTTTGAACGGCTTCCTTTTTTTCTTTCGAGGAAATATTGGCCAATATGCTGAAACCTTTGAATTTCTGACAAATTTCTCGGGAAATAATTTGCGCTTTATGAAAATAAACAGATGAAAATCAGAAATAAATACAAACCTCCTGTCCCATTAGGCATATATTCTTAACCAAGCTAATAAGATGTTATAAACCATGCAAAGAGAGTGTTTGAGGTGAGGAATCGTTTATTACAAATTATCTAATAGGTGAATAATTCTATCTTTCATTGTTTATAGGGCAGCGGTATTCGATTCGAAAAATACGAATCTCATTTCACACTTCTCACATCCAATTTGGGGAGGTCGAGTGGTGTGCACGATTACATCAAAGAAAGAACTATCAAGATAGGAAAGTATATCGTGGAAACTAGAAAAACAGTCCGTGTCATTGCAAAAGAGTTCGGAGTCTCTAAAAGCACAGTGCATAAAGACTTAACTGAGAGGCTGCCAGAAATTAATCCTGATTTGGCTAACGAAGTGAAGGATATATTGGATTATCATAAATCCATTCGTCACCTTAGAGGTGGAGAAGCGACAAAATTAAAATATAAACGTTCTGAAAGAGAAGAAGAAATCGTTAAATGATACATGAATCATTCCGGCAATTGGAAGTGAATCAGGCAATCGGGGAATGAATAAGGGGACATGAAAGTGAGTGTCAGCTTTTTTCTTAACCTTGATTGCGGTTCCATGCCGGGATTTTTTTATGGGAAAATGTGGTAAGATAGTACATAAGGCATTGATTTTTTTTACAAATTGGAAAAATAGGAAAAGATAGTCTGTATTAGCGTTTATTTATAATTCATACTTACTTGTGTCAATGCAATATGGTAAAATAAACAATTAGGACAGAAGTAGGTTATATGTGAGGATATTCAAGGAGGATTTAAGAAATGTTTGCTAGAGATATTGGGATAGATCTTGGAACAGCCAATGTTCTTATACATGTCAAAGGTAAAGGAATTGTGTTAAATGAGCCTTCAGTAGTTGCGATTGATAAGAATACGAACCGTGTTCTTGCCGTCGGGGAAGAAGCTCGTAAAATGGTAGGCCGTACTCCAGGAAACATCATCGCAATCCGTCCTTTAAAAGACGGTGTCATTGCGGATTTTGATGTAACAGAATCGATGCTTAAGCATTTTATCAATACATTGAATGTGAAAGGCTTCCTTTCAAAGCCTAGAATTTTAATCTGCTGCCCGACTAACATAACAAGTGTCGAACAAAAGGCGATTAAAGAAGCTGCTGAAAAAAGCGGCGGGAAGAAAGTATTTCTTGAAGAAGAACCAAAAGTGGCTGCAATCGGTGCCGGTATGGATATTTTTCAACCAAGCGGCAATATGGTCGTAGACATTGGCGGGGGTACAACGGATATTGCCGTTCTTTCAATGGGGGATATCGTTACATCTTCTTCTATTAAAATGGCCGGTGACAAATTCGATAATGAAATTTTACATTATATCAAGCGGAAGTATAAGCTCCTGATTGGTGAACGTACAGCGGAAAACATTAAAATCCAGGTTGCAACCGTCTTCCCAGGATCTCGTAATGAAGTCATCGATATCCGTGGACGCGATATGGTATCGGGATTGCCTAGAACCATTTCGGTCAATTCGGAAGAAATTGAGGAAGCTCTTCGCGAGCAGGTTTCCATCATTGTACAAGCTGCAAAAAGCGTACTTGAGCGGACGCCTCCAGAACTTTCTGCTGATATCATCGACCGCGGCGTCATTTTAACTGGTGGGGGAGCATTGCTTCACGGGATTGATTTACTCCTTGCTGAAGAACTTAAGGTCCCAGTACTCATTGCCGAGCAGCCAATGGATTGTGTAGCAATCGGAACTGGTATCATGCTTGATAATATGGATAAATTGCCACGGCACAAATTCAACTAAAAAGCGGATGGAATTCCGCATCATAAGATAGGGGTCTAAGGTTCAGACAAACGTGAGGCATAGTGAAAGTGCGTGCAGTTCTAGTACAGATGAGCAATAGGCCCTCTTCTTTTAGTCGAGAATTTAACACCATTCCTTTAAATCTGACCTAGCCTACGATATAGACAAATTCTTCTGCCTAATGCTTTTCCTTTTCCTTAAGATACTGACGTTCATGACCGATAAAATAAATATGAGAACTTGAACGGGGTAAGTTATGTAGATTGAGGAGTGAAGAAGATGTTAAGAGGTTTTTATACGGCTGCTTCCGGGATGCTTACACAACAAAGGCGCACAGAATTGCTCACAAACAATATGTCCAATGCGAATACAACAGGGTATAAAGCGGATCAAATGAGTGTAAGGTCTTTTCCGGAAATGCTTATCAGCAACATAGGTGGTAAAACGGTTCCTACGGAGAACAAATTGAGCATGCCTAGCTTATCCCAGGTTGGGGGGCTCAGTACGGGTGCTTACGTACAGGAGGCGAATCCTTTATTTACCCAGGGCACATTGGAGGAAACCCAACTTAATACGGATATTTCCTTGGTTGATGAAAATCTTCCGATCAATGAAGAAACGGGCCGGCAAGGGTCGGTGTTTTTTACTGTCCAGGATGGTGATGGTGCTATCCGATATACGCGTAACGGCAGTTTCACCCTGGATGGGCAAGGTTATCTGACTACGCCTTCGGGTCATTATGTATTGAACGAAAATAATGAAAAGATCAAGCTTGATAGCGATCAGTTCACAGTAGCGGAAAACGGTGTTATTTTGGAAGGGAATGTTCAAACGGCACGTATGGGCATCGGCTATTCGGATGATCCGTCATTACAGCTCATGAAGGATGGGGAAGGCCTATATAAGGCTGTGAATGATGGTGATTTACCTAGCGCATACGCGGCTGCAGATGTTGGTTTTTCTACTAAGCAAGGCTTTCTTGAAGGCTCCAATGTTGACCAATCGAGAACGATGACAGAAATGATGTCGGCATACCGCTCTTTTGAAGCGAGTCAGAAGGTTCTTCAAGCATATGATAAAAGTTTGGATAAAACGGTCAATGAAGTTGGCAGGCTTTAATTGAAAAGTAGAAAAATGATTTTGGAAATTTGAACATGTAAGGGGAAAAACCATGAATCGGACGATGATGACGGCGACGAATACGCTGAACCAACTTCAAAGTAAAATCGACCAAATAAGTAATAATATCGCGAATGTGGACACGACTGCCTACAAAAAGACCCAAACGAGTTTCAATGACTTATTGACTCAGAGTTTCAATAATCAACCGAGTGAGACCAAGGAAAAAGGAAGGCTGACCACACCTGGCATCCGGCAGGGAACAGGTGCTATGATAAGCCAATCTCAATTGGTGGTTTCACAGGGAGCCTTAAAGACGACGGACCGCAACCTTGATGCTTCATTCATCCGGGAGGGCCAATTCTTCACCGTAAGCGTTCAGGACGGCAATGGGGTCAATACAAGGTTTACAAGGGATGGGTCCTTTTATTTATCTCCTAATGCTAACGACCAAATGATACTCGTTACCTCTGCTGGACATAAAGTCCTTGATGAAAATGGTGAACCGATCCTCATTGAGGGAAATATTAAAGACATTAAGATTTCGGAAAATGGCTTATTGATAGTGGATACGGAAGAATATGGCGAAAAGAGTTTTGGGCTCGGAATCGTCTCGGTAAAGAAACCGCAGTTTCTTGAGCGGCTAGGCGGAAATTTACTTGGCCTGCCGGAAAACATCAATGCCTTGGGTGTCACTGAAGACGATATCATGACTTCATTAACTGGGGATTCCCGCAACCAGGCAGCAGTCCGTCAAGGCACTCTGGAGGCCTCAAATGTCGATCTTTCCAAAGAAATGACGGATCTAATCAATGTTCAGCGGTCTTACCAATTTCAATCCCGGGCGGTAACGATGGCTGATCAAATGAGCGGATTAGTCAATGGAATCCGTTAAAGTATCTGGTAAATAAAATGTCTCCCTGCGGAATTAGAGCAAATCGGTTATAATGAATTCATAACAAAGAGAATCATTCGTGCCGATCATTTTGCATAGCTGCTGAATTTCTGGTGTATAGGGAAGTTCAGTCGGCGAGTTTTCTTAAAAGGAGCTTTCACATTCTATATGGAACAAAATCGTGTAATGAGACAACAAATTGAAGAAGAGATAAAGGAAGTTGAGACGAAACCGAATCGTAGAATCAAGGTCCGTCTTTTGCCAATTTGGCTTCGTTTACTCATTGTTATCGGATTGATTTTCATTGCTGTATTATCCGGGGCACTATTAGGATACAGTGTGATTGGTGGAGGAAATGCTATGGATGTTTTCCAAAAATCCACATGGACCCATATTATTGATATAGTGAACAAGGGCGCGTAGTCCCATGTTTTTTGAGGTAGTTGCTGTCGTTATCGAATTTATATTACATGGCAACTACGCCTCTGTCCTCATGACAGGGGCGAGTTTACGTTATGTTTGAAATATTTAAGTCATAGGAGGAACAAGTATGCTTGATATCACACAAATAAAGGAAATTATTCCGCATCGTTACCCATTCTTATTAGTCGACCGGATCATAGAAATAGATGAAGGGAAAAGAGCGGTTGGATTGAAGAATGTCTCAGCAAATGAAGAATTCTTTAATGGTCATTTCCCCGATTATCCAGTAATGCCTGGTGTTTTAATTGTTGAGGCATTAGCGCAAGTTGGCGCTGTAGCCGTTTTGAAGCAAGAAGAATACAAAGGACGGCTTGCATTTTTCGCTGGGATTGATAATTGCCGCTTTAAAAAGCAAGTTAAACCAGGTGATCAGCTGCGTCTGGAAGTGGAAATAGTGCGTATGAGAGGGTCAATGGGTAAAGGGAAAGCAGTGGCAACGGTAGATGGAGAAACAGCATGTGAAGCCGATATCATGTTTGCTTTTGGTGACAAATAAGAAGTGCATTCATTTTCCTTGAAAGGGAAATAGAATATTTTAATTATATTTCTCAAAAAAAGGTTTAAGGAATCGTGAAGCGGTGTATATAAAGCACTGCATTGCTTTTTAAAGCAAGAGCGGTTTTTAGAACTTTCTATTCTCCCTTTGAATGCCGGACATTTTTAAATGTCCGGCATTTTTTATTGATTAAGTTCCAATAAATACGAGCTAAGCGGATTTTCTTATTAAATTTAAAATAGGGCGCAAGTTATTTTCACATTCGGGCAAAATAGCTAATGATTAAGAAAGAAGGGAGGTTGCCAAAAATGATGAAGAAAATTTTTGCACTAATTGGGGGATCTTTATTATCTATTATGTTCCTTGCTGGATGTGGAACTGATGATAATGACAACAATCCCGCACCAGAAGATGATAACAACATCATTGAAGATGATAACAATGATCTAAATGATAACAACGGCAAGGATGATAACGACATGAATGATAACGATGATGGAGTGCTTGATAACGACAATAATGACGTTGATGATAACATCGATAATGATGCCGATGACTTGATTGAAGACAATGATAAAAATGACGACAAAAATAAGTAATTAGCACAAAATGGAAAGACTGGCTTAGATAAGAAGAGGATTAATATCCTTATTCGTCTAAGTCAGTCTTTTTTATGTGCATTCGATTAGGGAATGGGAATTAAGGGAAGGGTTTTTATTTATTAGTTGCTAATTTAGGCTTTGAGCGGATTTTTTGCTTGAACTCTTTTAATAATTCATCGCCGGATAGACCTTTTTGAACCAAATCTTCAAGAAGGAGTTCTGCATATTTGCTCCGTGTTTTTTGGATGTGACCAACGAATAAAAGGCTATAATGGTTGCCCACTTTTCTTATTGTGCGTAAAACAGTGTGAAACAAAGCCGGTTCATTGTCCTTTTTGGTAATGACGGCCTGGATATACACCTCTCCGTCAATATTGGGAAGTGAGGATTCAAGCTCCTTGAAATGGTTTTCTTCTACAAAGGCTTCCAATAACCATGTTCTAGCGTCGTTTTCTTTATTTATAATCAGTCCATCTGTTAATGCAATATCAATCAAGTTTAAATTCTCAGTAACAATTTGCAACGTGATCAATTTAAATGATTTCATCTAATTCCTCCGTTTCTTGCCAGAAGAGCGGTAATTACCTCTCTTAATCGTAAATTTTGAAATGTACATATCGATTAATCCTTTTAAAGGTAATTATATCATACTAAAAAAAAGTCTCTTAATGAAATGAAAACCCAACATTTGTCTAAATTATGAAGGATAGAATAAAAATTTGCAAAATATTTAATTTTGTTAACTATTCGTTTTTCAACTGACTTTAATCGAAAAAAAATGATTTTGCATCCATTCTAACGGTTTTTTATGAAGAAAAAGGGTGTAATAAGGCCATTTCCTTCATTTTTTAATCGATGGAAGAAAGAGTATGATTAAAGCATATTAAAGAGGAAGGAGTGAAAAAATGATTAACCAAGTTACCCTCGTCGGCAGGCTTACGAAGGATCCCGAATTAAGATACACATCCGATGGCAAGGCTGTTTCCAATATCACGTTAGCAGTCAACCGGAACTTCCGTAATACTGTCGGTAACTATGAGGCAGACTTTGTACAGTGTATCATATGGAAAAAGTCGGCTGAAAATACTGCTCAATATTGTAAAAAAGGTGCCATAATCGGCATAACTGGCAGAATACAAACAAGGAGATACGAAAATCAGGAGGGTAAATATGTATATGTAACTGAGGTGGTCGCCGAGAGAGTTCAATTCATTGGGTCTAAACAAACTGATGTTAAGCCCAAGGATTTTGAACATATTGGTTTATAGTGATACGTGGAGAGGTTAGGTATGATAGCTTGCCTAAGGACGGAAGCAAGATTGTTTTTAAGAATATGTAAGAGTGGAATAAACTTAGTGATTTATTCCGTCATGTGGTGAAGGCCAATGTGAAAACTTCTAATAATGAATATTAGGACGGATTCATTTGATGCTTACTCAATTGGAAACACAAAAAAGTATTTATATGACCATAATGAAAAATAAATGCAAAGAATTTCAGCACTATTTAATAAAACTTGATAGTAGTATATATAATTCATTTTCATCCATTTATTCCCCAAAGCTAATATAGCTTTTTCCCCGCTGGAAACCCCGATTTACCCTCAATAAAATCGAGATATCTGATTTCCCCCTTGTATTGACTGCAAATAAGCAGTCTTTTTTTTGTGCCAAAATGTGTGTAAATAGAAAAAATAAAAAAATAATTCTGTTAAATTAGAATTTTTAGAAAATATATTGTAATATTTTAATTTTGATGCAATAATAAACCCAATAATATAATTGGAAAAAAAGTTATATATAGGAAGTGATTTGATGGACGAACCAATTATTAAGGTGAATGGGCTGCGAACCAGTTTTCGTACTGACGATGGGGTGATCCCTGTCGTGAATTCAATCGATTTTCATGTCAATCCTGGTGAGGTTTTAGGGATTGTAGGAGAATCGGGATGCGGAAAAAGCGTAACTTCTCTGTCCATCATGGGTCTGGTTTCTTCACCGGCTGGTAAGGTGGAGGGGGAAATCCTTTTTAAAGGAGAGAACATCGCAAATGCCTCTGAAGCGAAAATGAGAAAAATTCGCGGGAATGATATAGCGATGATATTTCAGGAACCGATGACAAGCTTGAATCCAGTGTTCACTATTGGCGAGCAGTTGATCGAGACGCTTCGAATACATAAAAAATGGAACAAAAAACAGGCACGACATAGAGCGGTGGAAATGTTGAAGCTGGTTGGGCTTGGCCGTGCCGAGGAATTGCTCAAAGAATATCCGCATCAGCTTTCAGGCGGAATGAGACAAAGGGTCATGATAGCAATGGCCATGATTTGTGAGCCGAAACTCCTTATAGCCGATGAACCGACAACGGCTTTGGATGTGACGATCCAGGCACAAATCCTAGAGTTAATGAAGAATTTAAATAAAGAAACTGACACGGCAATCATGATGATTACCCATGATCTTGGGGTAGTGGCGCAAATGTGTGAACGTGTCATTGTCATGTATGCCGGCAAGGTAATAGAGGAAGGAAATGTGCAAACGATTTTCCAAAACCCTAAGCATCCTTATACTGTCGGTTTACTTCAGTCGATTCCGGATATGCGAATAAAGAAAGAGCGTCTTTACTCAATACCGGGTAATGTGCCAAAACCTGGGACAAGCAACCTCGGGTGCCAGTTTGCCCCTCGGTGCGCCCATGCCATGGAGCAATGTATAAATGAGACCCCGTCTCTTTTGAAATTCGATGAGGGTCAGCATGTACGCTGCTGGCTGTATGAAGATGGGAAAGGAGCTGCCTTGCATGAATCAAACATTGGTTAAGGTAGAAAACCTAAAGAAGCATTTTCCGATTAAAGGAGGAGTTCTAGGAAAGACCATTGGAGAGGTCAAGGCAGTGGATGGTTTGTCTTTTTCCATTTATAAAGGGGAAACCTTAGGACTTGTCGGTGAAAGCGGTTGCGGAAAGTCTACGACGGGAAGATTATTGCTTCGATTGCTTGAACCGAGTGAGGGTAATGTTTATTTCGAAGGAAAGGACCTGACGGCTTTATCTTCCAGTGAAATGAGAAAGATGCGCCGTGAAATGCAGATGGTCTTCCAGGATCCATTCGCTTCCCTCAATCCCAGGCATACTATTGAAAAAATATTGGAAGAACCGCTCATCGTTCATGGGGTTAAAGATAAAAAGGCGCGAAAGGCCCGTGTACAGGAACTCCTTAAGGTTGTTGGCTTAAGCAGTTACCATGCTAAAAGGTATCCTCATCAATTCAGCGGGGGCCAGCGGCAGCGTATTGGCATCGCGAGGGCACTTGCAGTCAACCCGAAACTGATTATTGCCGATGAGCCGGTATCTGCACTGGATGTGTCGATTCAGGCCCAGGTCTTGAATCTGTTGCAGGATTTGCAGGAAGATTTTGATTTGACCTACTTGTTTATTGCCCATGATCTTGGAGTGGTAAGGCATATCTCCGACCGTGTCGGTGTCATGTATCTTGGGCATATAGTTGAATTGACGGAAAGTGAAGGTCTTTATGAAGATCCGCTTCATCCATATACGCAGGCTTTATTATCAGCCGTGCCGATCCCGGATGTGGAATACAAGGGGGATAGGGTAATCCTGCAGGGAGATGTTCCAAGCCCATCAAACCCGCCTGCTGGCTGTCCATTCCATACGAGGTGTCCGAAGGCGATGGCAGAATGCAAAACGGAAAAGCCAATCCTGAATGAACATAAACCTGGTCACTACGTTGCTTGTCATCTATACAATTGACACGACGTATACATAAATTCGCAAATAATAAGGGGGAAGAATATGAAGAAAACATTGGCATTATTGCTGACTGGTATCCTGGCTCTTTCGCTAGCGCTTGCAGGATGCTCCTCGTCTACATCAAAAGAGAAAGATGAGGGTAAAGGGGGTACGAGTGAAGCCAAGGGCGGCGTATTGATATACGGTAAAGGTGGAGATGCTGTCGGTCTTGACCCAGCTATCGTAACCGATGGGGAATCATTCATCGTCACACAGCAGATCTTTGAAACGCTTGTGAAATATGGGGAAGATAATACGGAAATCAATCCAGGTCTTGCAGAATCATGGGAAGTGTCCGATGATGCAAAAACATACACATTCAAATTGAAAACCGGCATCAAGTTCCATGATGGTACGGATTTCAATGCAGATGCGGTCGTAAAAAACTTTCAACGTTGGGCACAAAGTAAGGATGAGGGTAAATTCGCTTACTATGCGTCCATGTTCGGAGGGTTTGAAGGTGATGAGGGCCATGTGATCAAAGAAGTTAAAGCGATCGATGCCAGCACGGTGGAATTCACGTTGAACCGTCCGCAGGCGCCGTTCCTGAAAAACCTTGCCATGCCTACATTTGCAATAGCCAGTCCGGCTGCAATTGAAAAAGAGGGTGACGGCTTCACTAAAAATCCATCTGGTACAGGTCCTTTCAAATTCAAATCATGGAAACCTGGCGATACGATTGAAGTGGTGAAAAACGATGACTATTGGCAAGATGGACTGCCAAAACTTGATGGAATCACGTTTAAGGTCATTAAAGATAACTCTGCGCGACTAAATGCTGCAATCAAGGGTGAAATCGACCTGATGGACGGGTTGAACCCAAGTGATATCAGTAAAGTTACAGGAGATGAAAAACTGCAAATATTCGAACGTGCATCCATGAACGTCGGGTACTTTGCTTTCAATGTTGAGAAAGCGCCATTCGACAAGAAAGAAGTGCGTCAAGCCATCTCGCATTTGATCAACAAAAAGGAAATCATTGATAATTTTTATGAAGGCACAGCAGAGCCTGCCAAGAATCCTATGCCGCCATCCGTTTCTGGCTACAATGACAAAGTCGAAGACTATGATTACGATGTAGAAAAAGCGAAAGAACTGCTGAAAAAAGCTGGACTTGAAGACGGATTTAAAATGGACCTTTGGGCAATGCCGGTACCGCGCCCATATATGCCAGATGGTCAAAAAGTGGCTGAAGCCATTCAAGCAAGCCTAAAACAAGTCGGCATCGAAGCGAATATCGTTTCGTACGAGTGGGCTGCATATTTAGAGAAAGTGCAGGCTGGTGAAGCCCAATCCTTCATGATGGGATGGACAGGCGATAATGGAGATGCAGATAACTTCCTTTATACATTATTGGATAAAGATAATATCGGCTCCAACAACTATGCCCGTTATGCAAACGATGAAGTGCATGACCTATTGATTGATGCTCAGTCAACGGCAGATGAAGCCAAGCGTAATGAGTTATATGGAAAAGCCCAGGAAATCATCCATGATGAAGCACCATGGGTACCGCTTGTCCACTCTTTACCGCAGCTAGCCGGATCTAAGACGGTCAAAGGGTTTGTTCCACATCCGACTGGTTCACAATCCCTTGTTAATGTTTCTCTAGAAAATTAACCGTACGAACCGGGTAGTATGGAGTCTTGCATGCTTCCCGGTTTTGTTATGGAATGCATTTCAAAATGATCGAGGGCGCTTCGAAGTACCCTTATTTAAAAGGCGGGTGATTGTTTTGTTTTCCTATACCGTACGACGTTTAGGATCTCTCATTCCAGTGTTACTCGGAATGGCGTTTATTGTATTCATGATGATTCGGGCGATTCCTGGAAACCCAGCACAGGTGATTCTAGGGCAGCAAGCAACAGAAGAGGCAGTCGCTGCAATGACAAAGGAACTTGGTCTGGATAAACCTTGGTTCATTCAATTTTGGGATTACTTATCAGGCCTGTTAAAGGGTGATCTGGGTGTATCGTTAAAAACGAATAGTCCGGTTTCGGAAGAAATTGGGCCATACTTAATGGCAACGATAGAGCTGGCATTGATCGCCATGATCATCGCAGTTGTCATAGGTGTGAATGCAGGGATAATATCAGCTTGGTTCCAAAACTCATGGTTTGATTATGTCGCCATGGTGATTGCTTTAATTGGTTTGTCCATGCCTATATTCTGGCTTGGATTAATGGAGCAATACATCATTTCAATTCAATGGGATTTACTTCCGACGACAGGGAGGGACAATATCAGGGATCCCGTTGAGGCCATAACCGGCCTGTATTTGATAGATACACTCATACAGGGCAGGGTTGATCAATTTTTCGAAGTGATCAAACATCTCATTTTGCCGGGGATTGCGCTTGCGACCATTCCGATGGCCATTATTGCAAGGATGACACGTTCGTCCATGCTGGAAGTTATGAGATCGGATTTCATTCGTACGGCTCGTGCTAAAGGGATGAGAATGTTTTGGGTTGTTTACAAGCACTCCTTTAAGAATGCCCTGATTCCAGTGGTTACGGTTATCGGCCTGCAGACGGGATTACTTTTAGGCGGCGCCATTTTAACGGAAAACATTTTTGGATGGCCGGGTATCGGTACATATATTTATGATGCAATACTATCTCGGGATTATCCGGTTATACAGTCCGGAATTCTCGTCATTGCCTTTTTGTTTGTCATGATTAATCTGGTTGTGGACTTGTTGTATGCAGCGATCGATCCTAGGATTAAGTATAAATAGGGAGGGAAACTCATGCCTGAAATAGCAACGAATACATCGCCAATCCTTCCTCCCAAAGAGGCAGAGGAAAAAGTCATCTCTCCCTGGAAGGAAGGTTGGAAAAGTTTTAGGAAAAATAAGGTAGCCCTTGTTGGTCTGGGGATTGTTACATTTTTCATCTTAATCGCCATCTTTGCACCCCTTATAGCACCCTATTCATTTGAGGGGCAAAAGCTAAGTGATAAACATTTGGCCCCGTCTGCGGAGCATTGGTTTGGAACGGATGAATTCGGCCGTGATATTTTGAGCCGGGTCATTTATGGCTCGCGCATATCAATAGGGGTCGGCTTCTTATCTGTTGCCGGGTCTGTAGTGGTTGGATCTTTTTTGGGAATCATTGCCGGTTATTACGGCAGGTGGATAGATACGATCATATCGAGGGTCTTTGACATCATTCTGGCCTTTCCAAGTATCTTGCTTGCCATTGCAGTAGTAGCCGTTTTGGGGCCTTCCCTTCGCAACGCACTTATTGCCATCGCCATCGTCAATGTCCCGATATTCGGCAGGCTTTTACGTTCACGGGTCTTAACGGTGAAAGAAGAGGAATATGTAACGGCTGCGAAGGCAATTGGTATGGGGGATGGACGCATTCTCCTTCATCACGTCCTTCCGAATAGCCTTGCACCGATTATCGTTCAAGGTACCTTGGCGATCGCAACTGCCATAATTGAATGTGCAGCACTCGGCTTTCTCGGACTCGGTGCACAGCCTCCAGCACCAGAGTGGGGAAAAATGCTTGCCGATTCCAGGGCGTTCATCATTCAAGCACCATGGACGGTTCTATTCCCTGGCCTTGCGATCATGCTTACGGTACTCGGCTTTAACCTAATGGGGGATGGGCTGCGCGATGCCTTGGATCCAAGAATGAAAAACTAGAAGTATAAGGGTGGTGTTAGTTTAACATCACCATCTTTTTTTCGTTTAGCTTTCAAAACTATTAAAATATGAAAAATAATAACAAAATCCTAGTTGGAAATAGGAAAATAGTGACTATTACCTCTTAAAATCACCCCAAAAGTTGTGA
The DNA here is from genome assembly GCF_002243645.1 of Peribacillus simplex NBRC 15720 = DSM 1321. NCBI lineage: Bacteria > Bacillati > Bacillota > Bacilli > Caryophanales > Bacillaceae > Peribacillus > Peribacillus simplex. The sequence goes on from NZ_CP017704.1 coordinate 2,809,196, forward strand.
TACTTTTATACTCAGTAATAATATTCCAAAAATTGATTATTTTAGAGGAGGAAAGTTCATTGATTAAACGTAGCTTGTCCATTCTAGCAATCTTTCTATTAGTATTTACTGCAAGCGTTTCCGCAGCCAAGCTCCCAGATCCCCCGACCGGTTCGGGTGGAGCGGGGAAGAAGAATCAAGAAAGTATTATAAAGCTGAAGAAAAATGATTTGGGGAAGAATTACAAAAGCAACGAGAAGGTCAGGGTCATCGTAGAGATGAAGGAAGCCCCGGCAATAGAAACAGCTTCGAAAGAAGGGAAACTTTTTAAACAGCTGTCGAAAAATAAGAAACAACAATTAAAGTCTGAAAAGCTAGCTAATCAGAAGAAATTGAAAAAAAAGGTGAAAGAGAAAAAAATAGCTTTCAAGGAACTTGAAAGTTTTACGACAGTCGTCAACGGGTTCAGTGGTGAACTTCAGTATGGTGAAATCAAAAAGGTGGAAGCCATGCCTGAAGTTGCTGAAGTACATATTGCGAATGAATATGAACGTCCTGTAGAAAAACCCGAGATGCTTTATAGTAAAGAACTTGTCCAAGCCCAGGAAGCTTGGCGGGAATATGGATATAAAGGGGAAGGGATGGTCGTCGGGATTATTGATACTGGGATCGACCCAGCTCACCGTGATATGGTCCTGAACGACGAGAATAAGGCTGAACTGACTGAAAGTGAAATTACCGGGATGAAGGAATCTAGCCATCTAGTAGGCAACTATTATACGGCGAAGGTACCTTATGGATACAATTACATGGATGAAAATGAAGAAATCCTTGACCTTGGTGAAGGGGCTTCCATGCATGGAATGCATGTAGCAGGTACGGCTGGTGCCAATGGAGATGAAGAGAATGGCGGTATTAAAGGGGTTGCTCCTGAAGCCCAGCTGCTTGCTTTAAAGGTCTTCGGGAATGATCCCGACATGCAGACAACATGGGGCGATATATATATTAAGGCGATTGACGATGCCATCATCCTTGGGGCGGATGTGCTGAATATGAGCCTTGGCTCCACTGCAGGTTTTGTATCGGCAGAAGATCCGGAGCAGCAGGCGGTATCCAGAGCTGTTGATAATGGGATCCTCATGTCGATTTCAGCAGGAAACTCGGCACACTTTGGAAATGGATTTGCAAACCCATCAGCCTCGAACCCGGATATTGGCGTTTCAGGTTCACCGGGACTTGCTTATGATTCGGTACAAGTGGCATCGGTAGAGAATAACTATATGGATTTGGATGCAGCGACTTATGATATAAACGGACAAGCAGGAAAAGCTCCGTTCATGTCGGCTTCAAGCGTACATCCCAATGCATTATCGGATAAAACACATGAATTGGTGGCTGCAGGTCTTGGGACGCCAGAGGAGCTTTCCAAAGTGGATGTTAAAGGCAAGTTCGCCCTCATCGAACGCGGCACGCTTTCTTTTATAGAAAAAGCGCAAAATGCCCAGGCAGCAGGCGCGACAGGAGTCATTATTTACAATAATGCTGACGGATATATTTCCATGGCCACAGATCCAAGCATTACCATTCCACAGCTGTTCATGTTGAAGTCGGATGGTGCAAAGCTGAAAGCGGCCTTAACGGATGGAGAAAAGGTTAAGATTACCTTTAATGGTGATAAAACAAAAGCTGTAAATCCAGAAGCAGGGAAAATGAGCTCATTCAGTTCATGGGGAGTCGCACCGAACTTGGATTTCAAACCAGAAATCACTGCTCCGGGCGGACAAATTTATTCGACGCTGAACAACGATGAATATGGAATGATGAGCGGTACTTCGATGGCGGCACCACATGTTTCCGGCGGCTCGGCATTGGTTCTTGAAAGAGTGGATAAAGAGTTTAAATTAGACGGATCTGCCCGGGCAAATTTAGCTAAGAACCTGATGATGAATACATCAAAACCATTAACGGATCAAGGTGTCGTCAATAAGGCCCTTGACTGGAAAAACCCTTATTCGCCTCGCAGGCAGGGAGCCGGAGTCATGCAGCTGCAATCCGCATTGTCCACACCTGCTGTCGTGACCGAGGCGTTCACGAAAGAAGCGAAGGTTGCAATGAAGGAGATCGGCAATAAGTTCGCCTTTACTTTAAAGGTTGAAAACTTCAGCAACAAAGCGGTCAAGTATGATGTAAAAGGAAATATCCAAACAGACTATGCAATCCAGGGACAACTGGGTTATTCGGCTAATGAGCTGGAAGCGCAGGAAATTAAGAACGCTTCAATTAAAATCAATAATAAAAATACAAATAAGATTACCGTTCCTGCAAAAAAATCGGTTACATTCGAAGTGAAAGTGGACATATCCGATGCAAAGGTACTTGGCGATGACCTTCAGACTCTTGTAGACATTGACAAGGTCTTTCCAAACGGATACTTTGTTGAAGGGTTCATTTCATTGAAGGATCCAGCCGATACGAATCCGGAACTGCATGTACCGTATGTAGGGTTTAAGGGGGAGTGGGACAAAGCTCCGATCCTGGATGGCACTAAATATGACAAAGAGTCTTTCTATGGCATGGCAGGAGGAGTATCGACAGCGGGCGAAGATTTCACTTATCTTGGCTATGACCCTGCGGGAAAAACATTCAATGGCAAAAATATTGCGATTTCCCCAAATGGTGATGGTGCACAGGATGACTTCGTTCCGGTCCTATCATTCTTAAGGAATGCGAAAAAGGTAGAATACAATATATTGAATGGTGAAAACAAATCAATCCGGAAACTTCGCACAGAGAATAATGTACGTAAAGACTATTATGATGGCGGACAGGGGACCGCATACACCCTGGATCCAGCCCGTAAATGGGACGGTAAAATAAATAATGCACTCGCTAAGGATGGGGTCTATTATTTTGAAATCAAAGCGATGATAGATTACGAGGGTGCAAAATGGCAGACGTTTAAAATGCCTATCAAAATCGATACGGTAAAGCCGACAGTCAAGATTTCGAAAAAAGGCAATGTATTAACCATCCAAGGTAAGGATAATTTGAATGGTTCAGGGCTTGCTTATTACGATGTACAAGTCGATGGAGCATCCATCATGGAAGAACCGCTCCCGGCGAATGCAAAACAATTCACCCTACCTGATGTAAAAGGGGAAAAGGTTCAGGTTGTGGCAATTGACTTTGCAGGTAATGAAAAAACGGCTGAAACCGAATTAGCCAGTGATTCAGCTCCAATCGATAATCATGCACCGGCTGTAAAGATCAAAAGTCCTGAAGCCTTGAGCGTGAACAATAAAAATAAAATCAAAATAACAGGAGAAATTGAAGAAGCGTCGGAAATAAAGGAATTTAAAATCGACAATAAAACGGTACCTGTAACGTATAACAAGACGAATAATAAATATGAATTCTCATATGAAAAGAAATTTGAAGATGGCGTCCAAAGCTTCACGGTTAAAGCAACCGATAAATGGGATAACACGGTTTCCTTTAAACGGACGATTATGATCGATGCAACTAAGCCAGGTTTAAAAGTTAAAGGTGTACCGGAAACTGTGGGAGTCAAAGGCAAAAATCCAAAAGTGGATGTGACGGTAGAAGATAATTTCGATGAAATCCGCCTTTACCTGAACGGAAGCGAAGTATTCTATCATGAATTCAAGGAACCATACAAAATGCGTGCCTATAAGAAGAAGATAGAGGATTTGGAGCTGCCGCTTAAATCAGGCAACAACAAGTTTGAATTTAAGGTGACCGATCTTGCAGGAAATGAATCGAAGAAATCCTTTAACATCAATAAAGCAAAAAAATAACGAAAGGAAGCCCTCTTATCCAAGAGGGCTGTTTTTGCGTAATAAGATTTCCGGATTTTGAATTCTTTCGTGATGATTATGGAGTAGTTTGCTGCGTTTTCACCGTGCTAATATGGAAATCTATTATTGAGGAAGTATTTTCATTATCCGGCAGGTATATGATGCAGTATAAAAGAATTAGGTATAAAGAACCTATTAAAAGGAGGGTATCTATGAATTATAAGAAGAAATCTAGCAATAAAGTAACTATTCGTGGAATTACAGTGAAATTCGAAAGGAGAGGATGCGGCAGGTCAAATCTTACAAAGCCGAGTTTCTTTGATGCACTTCAGCACGTCAATTCTCCCTTTGAAAAGGATCCCCGCTCAGATTCACCCTATCAGGATTTTCCACTATGTCAGGAGATAACCCTTTCTTTTTTTGAAAGAGGTGCTAAAACATCTATTAATTATGACCCCCACCAAGAAAAAATCATCATTGAGGAAAGTTCAGAGGCATATCAGACGAATAAGGGTGAGGCGCTTACTGCAATCCTCGATCATATCATGATCAATCATGGCAAACACCATTCTTTTTTCATCATCCAGCAAAAAGAGCGGAACGTAAAAATGAAAGCTGCTACTCCGTGATATCATCTTCTAGGCATTGTAAGGTATAAGACTTCCGTTAAGTGTAACGTAATTCGAAAAGATACTTTACTCAATAAGGATGGAGCTGCCACGGCAGCTCCGTTACTGTTTCAAAACGATGATCGTCTCCATTCCTTCAAGATGTCAAACCAACTGCCGAATGATCTTTGAAAGGGTTTGGATGCCATAAGCTAATTGTTCCTCCGAGGCGTATGAATATGAAAGCCGTATATGTGTATGGTTATTTGGATCGTATATGTACCCCGGATTAAGAAGTATGTTCTCCTTTATCGCTTGCTTGAAAAGGTTTGGATTCACGATGGGTTTGCATAATTTTAACCATATATAAAACCCGCCTTGAGGTATTTGCCATTCAGCCAGTCCCTTAAAATATTGATTGAGAAGAGTTAATGTAAAATCTCTACGTGCTATCAACTCATGCCTTAGCCACTCTAAATGCTTTGAATATTGACCATTTGCTAACCATTCTGCTACAAGGTGTTGGGAAAGTGCACTGGAACCGTAATCCATTTGCATTTTAATATCCGCTAAACGTTCAATCACGGTTATTGGGCCAGCAATCCATCCGATACGCAATCCGGGGCTTAATGTTTTGGACATACTGCCAATATGCAATACAAGGCCATCTGCATCAAGGGATTTTAAAGGCGGCGGAGGTTCCTTTTCAAACCACAAATCACTATATACGTCATCTTCAATAATCGGGATCTGTTCTTTTTTGCATAGTGATAATAGGTTTAGTCTTTCTTCTTTTGTCCATGTAGTATTTGTTGGATTGTTAAACGTAGGAACAGTATAAAACAGTGACGCTTTCTTCCTTCCGTTGATGCGCTTTATTTGTGTCGGGATACTTTCCCGGCCTTGTATTGATAAACCTACTAAATGCATGCCCGCAGATTGAAAAGGGTGAACGGAATTTAAATAAGAAGGGGATTCATGTAAAATCATCGAACCCTTTTGAAGTAAACCAACTGAAATCAACTGGAGTGCCTGAAGCCCGCCAGAAACGATCATGAGGGAGCTGGGACTTGCGTTGATCCCTTTTGTTTCTAAATAAACACTTATACATTGGCGAAGCCTCTTATCACCCTTGGGCTCGGAATAACCTAATGAGTGAGCATCAAAAGAAGTGGATCGCAACGTCTTTTCGATTTGTTTTGTAGGCAATAGAGATGGAGATAGTTCGCCCGTGCCTAATCTGATGATGGCAGTGTCCGTTTCATACTGATTAATGTCCTGAATCGTTTTTAAATTAGGTTCATGAAGGCCATTCCGGACATAGTTTTTCCAGTCGGGCTGTTTGCTGGAGACGAGCACATTCCATGTATTGTTCGAAACGAATGTGCCGGACCCAACCTTAGTTTCCAATAATCCTTCTGCAATCAGCTCATCTATGGCTGTGACGATGGTACTTCGGTTTACACCAAAAGAATCGGCCAATGAGCGTTGTGATGGAAGCTTAGTACCAACTGGCCATTCCCCTCGTGTAATTTGTTGTTTGATCCATTCTACTATCTGTAGGTGAAGTGATTGTTCGGAAGTCCGGTTTGGTCTCCATTCGATAAACATACGAAAAAACACTCCTTTCATGTTCTTTATTCATTATAAATTGGTTGGTTTGAAAACCAACCAATTGGATGGTCAATCCCTTGTTTTTTTCATTATACTGAATATGAGGGGAGGGGGTATTCGTATGGGACCATTTTTTCATGGATTATTATTGGCTTTAGGGCTTATACTTCCTTTGGGAGTGCAAAATGTATTCATTTTTAATCAAGGAGCAATCCAACCTACCATAAAAAAAGCATTGCCAGCAACGATTACAGCTGCCATTTGTGATACGGTGCTCATTCTGTTAGCCGTTTTAGGTGTTTCGTTGATTGTCATGCAATATGATTGGTTGCGCCTTGCATTAATCATAATCGGAGTTATATTTTTATTGTATATGGGGTTTCAGATTTGGTTTACCAAATCAAACTCACAGTCAGGTGCCCAATCTATGCAGATGTCCACCAAAAAACAAATTGTATTTGCTCTATCCGTATCATTACTGAATCCGCATGCAATCTTGGATACGATAGGTGTAATCGGTTCGAGCTCACTTGTTTATTCAGGAAAAGATAAAATGATCTTTACCATAACCTGCATCTTTGTGTCATGGTGCTGGTTCCATGGATTATGTCTTGCGGGCCGTTTGCTGAAAAAGGTTGATACATCTGGCAAATTCCTTGTAATATTAAATAAAATTTCTGCAATCATCATTTGGATCACGGCTCTTTATATGGTTAAATCACTTTTTTGAATCAGATAAACGTATTCGAACTAGACCATACCAGATATTCGAGAGTTTAAAAGTTACAGGATATATAAAAAAAGGAGAATGCATATACGATATGCATTCTCCCTTTTTTTGACTTGATAAGCTAACAACCTGCTCTCATTGATCTTCATATCGTTAGAGCGGGTTATTGAAGAGCAACCAAGTCCTTGATTTCCTCTGTAGAAAGTTCGGTAATCCAGTTGTCACTGCTGATGATCTCATCGTTCAGGGCTTGCTTTTTATCAAGCATCTGGTCGATTTTTTCTTCCAGGGTCCCTGTGCAGATTAGCTTATGAACGTGAACGAAACGCTGTTGCCCAATTCGGTAAGCACGGTCGGTGGCTTGATTTTCTACAGCTGGGTTCCACCAGCGATCATAGTGAATCACGTGGTTTGCTTCTGTAAGATTAAGACCAGTGCCGCCTGCTTTCAACGAGAGTATGAAAATAGGGAATTCTCCATCTTGGAATCGGGTGATCATTTCATCGCGCTGCTTCTTGTTCGCACTCCCGTTCAGGAATGGAACTTCAAAGCCATATCGTTTTTCCAGCAATTCTTTAATCATATTGCCCATCCCGATATATTGTGTGAAAATGAGACAGCTTTCATCCTGTTCGCGGACAGCATCGATAAGCTCGGTCAGCTTCTCGAGTTTGCCTGATCGGTTAGGCGCCTTCATGATGTCTTCCTTTTCCGTCTCTTTTAAGTAAAGAGCTGGATGATTGCAAAGTTGCTTTAGCTTATTCAGCATCTGAAGGATGATGCCTTTTCTTTCAAAGGCAGACAGTTGTTCGATATCAGTGAATGTATCTTTTATCAGTTGTTCATACAACGATGCTTGCTCGGTGGTAAGCGGTACGAATTCCTTTTGTTCTTGCTTATCCGGAAGATTAAGAGCGACTTCTTTATCGCGCTTTGTACGGCGAAGCAAAAAGGGCTGTATCAAACGCTGCAATTCCTTGATTTTATCCTTCTGTTCATCACGCTCAATGGTCGCCACATATTTTTCCTGAAACTGACCTAGCGTTCCGAGATAACCTTTATTGATGAAGTCGAAAATCGCCCATAGCTCACTTAAACGGTTTTCCATCGGCGTACCCGATAAGGCGATATGATGTCTGCCATTTAGCTTGCGGACCGCTTTGGATTGCTTCGTTTGGGAATTCTTGATGTTTTGTGCTTCATCAAGGATTACGCTGCTCCAATGGATGGAGGTCAGTTCTGCCATATCTTGGTGGGTCAGTCCATATGATGTTAAGACAATATCATGATCAGCTGCCAGTTTAGTAAATGCTTCACCTTTAGCACGATTCGATCCGTAGTGAAGGTGAACTTTAAGTGATGGTGCGAATTTTTCCAATTCCTTTTGCCAGTTGCCAAGGACCGATGTCGGGCAGACGATGAGCGCCGATTGTACAGGGACGGATTCGGGAGCAGTGGTAATGACCTCAGCCTCATCACTGCTCTCTGCGCTACTATCCTCTTCGACAATGATCGGTTCACTCTTTTGTTCGTCCTTGGGGGCAGTGGGCAGCTCTTTACCGGTTCCTTCTTTACCTTTCACATGAAGTAGGTAGGCAATCATCTGGACGGTTTTTCCAAGTCCCATATCGTCGGCTAGACAAGCACCAAAACCATGCTCTCTTAAAAAAAGGAGCCAGCTCATGCCAAGTTTTTGATAGGGGCGTAAATCACCTTGAAGTGCATTAGGGACGGGCAGGATGGATATGTTTTTGGTTTCTCGGAGTCTTCCCACCATTTTACGGAGCTCCTGGTTCAATTCAAATTGAATCCGGAGCATTTCGTCGTTTTCAGAATCGTTATCGCCATCTTCATTTAAGCCATTCAACAGTTCCTGCTGCAGCAAGTCAGTCAGTTGGATGCCTTTTTCATTAGCCGTTTCCATTAGCTCCTGAATTTGTTTAATGAAAGCTGGATCAAGCTTGACCCATTGGCCGCGGATGAAGACAAGCCGCCTTTTTTCATTGACGAGCTCCTCGAACTCCGCCTCAGTGAGCTCTTTTCCATTTAATGAGAACCGCCAATCAAAGTCCATTAAAGCTTTTAACCCGACATAAGAAGGGCCGCGGTTCGATTGGCTCTTCACTTTCGCCTTGACCTTCAATGAGGACTCCTTCAAGGCAAGCCACCACGATGGAAGGAGAATTTCGACGCCAAGAAACAGGAGTTTTTCACTTGCGTCGGTCAAGAACTCCCATGCATCCGTTTCCGAAATCTCCCTTTTCAGACGACCATTCTCCCCAAGCCATGGCACGACGAGTTGCCAGCGTTTCGTAGCGCGCACCACTTCACTTGCATACTTATTCCAGCCGCGCGGCAGTTTTTTTCCTGTATATGTTTCAATGATATTCTCATCCCTTTTGGAGCGAAGGGTAACATCGAGTATCCAAGGCCCATTACCATCAGGAGGCTCAGTTAAACGGAGACCTATAGTGAATGGTTTGGGATCGGATTGGGTACCGAGCCATTCCTGCCAGCTGTCTTTGTCAAAAAAGGCTTGCAATTCTTCGGGAGAAAGTCGTGTATCCTTTAATGCCCCGACGGCTTCACTCCATTTATGCTGCATGGGTGAATAGTTTTTTAAATACATATTAGCGGCACCGTTATACCACTTTTCGATAAAAGTACGGTTGGTTTCCAGTTCAGGTGAAGGGAGATCCAAAGATATTTCTTCTTCCCAAAAGGAAGGGACGAATTCCTCTTCCACTTCTTCCGGCAGCTTCCAGCCGATGGAGTCCAACTGAAGATTAGTGAAATCCGGTACGGGGATTCCAGCTTCAATGGATTCATGAAGAACGGGCGCTGCTGACAGGCAAAGGGAGGATATCTCGGACCATTCCCATTCTATGAAGGAGTTAAAGCTCTCCCTCGCAAAAAAGTTGAGAAGTCCCCAGGCGTCAAGAATGAATACTTGATTTCCATCCACTATATCGGTAGTCATTTTAGTACCATAAAAGCTTGTGTCATCCCAGTTGAATAACAGCCTGCGTATATAGTTCGTAGTGAGGAAGGTATTCTCTTCATTGACGACACCAAGGGCGTAAGTTCCGTTTTCGAGAGCTGCTATTTTGATTTTTAATTTCCCTGGATTAAACATCGATAAGCTTACCCCTTTTTAGTTCTTCTTGGAAAGCGCGCAGCCGTTTGGTTGAATCTGCTACATAAAGTATATAACGTTCGAATACGTCTTCCTTTTTGCTCTTTTTATAGATGGTGCGCATCCTTTTCAAATAACGGACAGCTTGCTTATAAGCAGGCCGATTTTTCAAAGAAACTTTTTCCTGGACCGCATGATAATAAAGTGGCAGGATTAGTTCCGGTTCTTTTGAGACCACTTCTTTGATGGATTCACTGCTGATTAAGTCAATGCTGATTTCAGAGTAAATATGCATCTCCACCCATTTTTTATATTGTCCTTGTTCAAAAAGGAAATTTGCATAGTTCCAATAGCTGTGCGGAAGGGTGGCCCTGTAAAATTTCTCAAGCAAATCGGTCCGTTTTAATTTATAACAGGAACTGTTAATTAAAGTCGTAAAGGTCCGGACGAAATCTACCCGTTTATAATAATCGGATAAACCGGCAAGGAACTCCTGGACATTATTATTGATGAATTCAATGAAAGGGATGGCTCGTGACCGGTTTTCTGATTCAGCCAGGAGATTCAGCCAATAAAAAATGTATGGACAGGCATCCTTCTTCAATTCATGAAGAAGCTCAACCGCTTGTTTATTCTGGTTCTCCAAAAGGGATAGGTGAATGGCTGCGAGTGAATAGGACGTCCTCTCAGTGGTGCCCATATACTTCTCGGGAAGTTCTTTATTGATTCGTTCCAGTTCCTCTTTACGCCATGAGGAATTGGAGAATAAGTAGCTCCATATCTCCCGATAGAGGTCGATCTTTTCGTATTCCAGACCTTCTCCTCCATCCAGTAGTTTAGCTACATCTTCCTTGATGCTGAAAACGAATGGATCAAAGGCGAAGGGCCTAGCTTGCCTGCTAAGCGGCTGTACCGTTTCGTGCAGCTCTTCTGCCAGGTCCACGGCAAGCGCATAAAAGACCCTGGTCGTTTGCGTCTCACTTTTATGCAGCTGAATCATTCTCAGTGTCTGCTGCATCGTGCAAAATTGCGTAACAAAATGATAAAGCAATTTCCATTCCCTTTCCATCGGAGCCTTTGAGCTAAGGCGTTTAAAGTAAGTTTGTATATGATTTTCAATCATATAAGTAGGCTCGCCTATATGAGGCTCGACATGTTCCGCAAAGGCATCACTCACGAATTGCTTCCATGATGGATAGCTTTTATCTAAGGTGATGGATTTCTCCGCCGCCTGTTTCAGTAATTCACTCGCCCGTTTCACTTGCTGCAGTGCTTGGGCGGTTGAGGTGCTTTTTGGTGCTTTCCATTCGCTCAGCCATTCGGAAACACTAGCGTGTTCTGAATACGCAGAAAAGAAAATGGCCATTTGATGCCGGCAAATGAACCTTGAATCACAAGTACAGCTTCCATCCTGAGGGAAGAGCAGGTTCAGCCTGGCCTTGAAGCGTGTCTCATCCTGTACCTCAGCCGCAATCGTATCCACCGCTTCTTCTTTAATATCAACGAGCCCCTGACGGTATAACTGGAGCCCTTGATTCACCACGTCCGAATCTTCCGGATTCCCGGCCTCCAAAAATTCCGCCAGCCGTTCCCCAACTAACAACAACTCCCGCTCCATACTCTCCTCCTTCAGGGACAAGCCCTGTTTACCAAAAATATATTTTTGTATGATCAGAACCAACAGTTCTTTAACTTATCGTAGTCAAGCCGATTTTACACTCGTGGGCCGTGCATATATTTAGTCCCGAGATCGAATGCCGGACTTTTTCCATGGCCGTTCTCTTTACGTTCTAATCCATTTAATCGAACAAACCATCACTGCTTCTAGCCGTATATTCATTATTACCCTGTAAAAGTCAATATCGTCAAAAATCCCCTTGAATATAAGCGGTTCGGATATAAACAGGAATAACTGGCCTTCACGTTAACCATGCCTCAAATCCTTCTTCCTCATCACGCTTCACAAAACTACTTGATGATGGTCCGGAACTTTTTTTAAAAGTGCGTTTTTGAAGCATCTCTTTATTATACTTCATTTTGGCTTGGAATTTAAAATGTAGAATTGAGGTTTTGGAAATGATGAGTGTGAGATTATACATATTCTTGGTGAATGGGAAGAGCCATTCCCGTGGGGAATGGCTATAAATTAAAGAATTAGTTTATTTTCATTTCGTTCTTCCAACTGTCCAACTTTTTGTTGATGAATGTAACAAAGGTATGATTTTTTTGTAATTTGAATAGAAACGCTGACTTTTCCAAGTACTCTTTTGCCTCTTCAAAGTTACCCACGAGTTCAAAATTGTAACCTAAATGGTAATGTAAATCAGCTAAAGCATATAATTGATCATGTTCGAGGCACCACTTTATGGCATCTTGGCAGCAGGCAATGGACTCTTCATATCGGACCAGGCGTGTTAACACTCTGCCAAAATTATAGGATAGTCGTGTCTTTAGCGTTTTATCCGTCAAAAAGGGCAGGGCTTTCAAGTGATCTAAAGCTTTCCTTAACAAGGCGAATGCATTTTCGTACTGTTCTTCGGCAACATACATTACACCAAGGCTGCTTAAGATTTCAAGCTCCCGTTCCGAATAAATTTTGTCTGTCGTATGAGTAATAGCGATGGCCCGATTAATGAATTCTATGGCTTTATCTAAATCTTTATTTTTTTCATATTCGTATATTCCCTTGTGCCAAAGAATCAATTGATGATTCTTTTTATTCTGAAGAAAGAGGGGACTGTTTTCCTCAGCCTTTACAATTTGCTGCATTTCCTCATAATTTCGGGTTCTTCTGGCTATTTTTAATTGATAAATCACTTCTTCCACGTAATCCAGCCTAGGGGTCATTCCAATATCGAAAAAATAGTTTACATCCACGCCTAAACGTTGGGAAATTAAATAGAGAGTGGATGCATATGGATAGACATCGCCCTTTTCAATCTTACTGATCTGTGCTTGTGTACAAATACCGGATGCCAACTCTTCCTGGGAAAGCCCGATTTGTTTACGTAGCTCTTTGATCTTTTGTCCAACTGCAAAAAAATCCATTTTGATTCTCCTTAAAATATGCCTAGAGTTATATTTTGTTATGAAAAATCGGTGAAAGCGGTATGTACAGGTCCTGAACGGTTTAAATAGATTCTTTAGTCGAAATAAATGATTTTAAGAAGTGTGGTTAAATATAACTATAGAATTAATTTCTATTTTAACCAATATTTTTTTTAAAAGAAAAGGAGGAATGACCTATGAAAAAAAGTACTAAAGCATTAGTCGTATCTTTTCTTATCATCGCTGCTTTTGTTATTGTCCCAAGCGAATTACCAGGCCTTTACGCAGAACTTCCAGGTTTATATAAATAAGTAATGAAGCTTTCTATTAATCATTCAAGCATCTTCAATTGAAGATGTTTTTTTATTATTTTAAATGATTATTCTTTTGCGCATATTCCTGTAGTTATAATTATCTATGAATGGGGAGTGTAAGGTCCGTTTGGAAGGTGTGGAAGAAACGTGAGCGTAGTTTGTAACGCCTATTTCCTTTTAATGATTTTGTTATAGTGTAAATAACGAAACGGAGAGAGGTGTAAGGTTAATGATTGATATTAATATGAAAGTTCAGCCCTCTTTTTACGATGATGAATGTGCCATTGTGTTTTCTTTTTATTTTGATAAGGCAACAAGGAAAATTGGTGAAGCTGTGGTGTACACATGCCAAAAATCAGATGAAAAAGAATACAGCCAAGATCATATAGATACAGATGTACAAGAAAAAATCGCTTATCTTAAAGAGTTTTCCATTGTTGATGAATATCAGGCAACCTCGATGAAGAAAATTCAACATTTTCTGAATGTAATCGGTATCAAGAAATGTGTGAAGCAAAACCTTCAGGGAAATGAAATCGCGTTTTAAACGATAAAAACTCATGACATCCCACATGTCATGAGTTTTTACCATTTAAATGAGAGTTTTGAGCATTCATTTTCTTTTTGATGAAATCGCTCATTTGTTTCCGTGCACTTGGTTTAGCGTTATTTGTTCTTTCAAAAAATTTAAAGTGTTGTTTATTGCTATCGGATTTCATGATGTCTCTCCTTTGTCTTTTTTATTTACCCATCTTTTTTTTAGTTAAAACGTGATTTCCATGATAAAGGGAGGAAATAAAGAAATCTTGTAATTATTCCTATAGTTATATTTTCATATGTGAATCCCTGTATATGAGGATTAATTAGATAATAATAAGTGGTAAAGCCTAAATATGGAGGTATTTCGTGTTTTATCATACTTAAAATAAATGCTAAAATGGTCCGAATATCGGATTTTTCATTAGAAACATCAGTTTCTAGTACCCTAAAGTGAAGAGGGTTGAAGAACTCTTTTCGATTGCCCCCGAGCACTTGCTTGGGGGATCTTTTTTTATTTGGATAATTTGTCCACTTTATTTCTATATTATGTTTCGTTTTGTTTGTATATACATGGGTAAATATAAGAAACAAGATGATATAAACCTGTTTTTAGCAGTTTAATCGGAGGAATATATTTTATGGATGTGAAAGTAAAGAATGATCCCACGAAGCGAACTTTCCAGCAGTACATTTTTCCGTTTACGCTTGAAGGAAATATGATTGAAAAGTTTGCGAAAAAGTTGATTGAGGACAATTTCATTTTTTTGAACTTGAAAGATATGGAACAACAAAATCAATTTTACGGTGGCCATAAAGTTTCGCACCGTAAATTGGAAAAGTATTTCATGCCTTATATCGAGCCGATTTTATTTCCGGGTAATGCAAAACAGAAAGAAGGCTTGCGGCGTTTCACGAAAAAACTGGAAATTGATTGTACCTTCGAATCACCCTATCTAAATACCCCATTTATTATTAACTCTATAGATATCTTCATATGCCCATTTCATATTGGGATGATGAATCTTCGTGTTACTTTACCTGAAGGGCTTTCACATGATGATGTGCTCTATTTTGGTGATACATTCCGAATCCTCGAACCGATTGCTGATGATGAGGAAAAAACGAAAGTCGGCTGTCGTGAAAATCAGTATGAACAGGTGAAGGATTTCATCTTCAATGAACTATTGCCGCCAATTGAGGAATATATGGATGAAGAACAAACAGATCCGACATATTTTGGCAGTTTGCCTTTCTTCATCGATGAAAGAATGTATGTGATCAGTTATATTGCATTCCCTGAGAATCGTGATATTTCTAAAAATGACTTATTCCGGATCAGTGAGCTGAACGGGTATGACAATGATGGTGAGCCATATATAGGCGCATTAAACCCTGATTATATAGAAAAGTATTATCAAGAAAGGGTATATGACAGGTGGGGCAAGGAAACCTATTATGTAACAAGCATGTATCATTTCGCGTGTGTCACGAAAGCGACAGGTAAACTGGAAGAGGAACTGGCAAGCGAAATGTATGGCCAGCATTTTTATACAGTGTTGCTTTTCTTCTATTATAAGATCGTACTGCTCAAATTGGCTCATGAGCATTCCCAGATAGATGTGGAAAAAGATCAATCGGGTACGGAACAGCTGATTTTCATGATCACTGAGTTTACTGCAAAGTACTTATTCACTGAAGTCAATAGTACGGCTATCGGTAAGGAGCTATTCAAAAAAACGGATGAAACCTTCAGGATTACCCCACTCTATAATGAAGTGAAGGAAACACTTTCCTACCTTTATCAAAATCAGGATAAACTGTCTGGTAAAAGCAGTAATTATCTCTTGCAAATACTAACGATTTATACGGTTGTCTCCGGGATATTCGGAATGAACCTATATATTGAAGATTGGAAAGGGAAATTACCTTGGAAAGCTTATATGAATTACACCTTATACGAATGGGTAGCAGTCATTGTTACGACAAGCGGTCTAGTCATTTCTGGCATCTTGGGCTTTTTCTTCTTGAAAAAATGGCTGCAAGAGAAGAAAAGCCGAAAAA
Organism: Peribacillus simplex NBRC 15720 = DSM 1321; assembly: GCF_002243645.1. Taxonomy (NCBI): domain Bacteria; kingdom Bacillati; phylum Bacillota; class Bacilli; order Caryophanales; family Bacillaceae; genus Peribacillus; species Peribacillus simplex. The sequence goes on from NZ_CP017704.1 coordinate 2,825,044, forward strand.
AAAGAATGCTTTAGTTTGTTGACAAGGGGGTTTTAGGAATGACCTTACCCAAACCATGATTTTAAAAGAAACTTGGTTATCCTTGTTTTTTTTGGATAAAGCCCTCTTTAGGTTGAAGAAATTTGCGACACTCCTGCCGAATAACTGGCTAGCCGAGACCCCCGATAGATGCTTGCTTTGATGCGGCTTGGCATACAGTCGGGGGAAAGGGAGCGGATTTCTGGAATCAACTGGCTCTTCTGCCAATTTGTCTTCAGTCTATAGTCCTGTACACAATGTACAGGACTTTTGTTTTAGAAAAAACATGTTTAATTAGAAAAATGAAGAAATTTGGTATGTAAAATCCCCCATTCCCCTAATATTTTGCTAAACTATAGGTATATCATTCTAACTATTCATTAGGAGGAAATTATGAAGAAACTAGCTTTAGTTTCCAGCTTATTGTTGATGAGCGTATTGTTTCTGGCCGGATGCTCGGATGAGCCAAGACCCGAAGATCGCTTTGCGGCATACACGAAGCTTTGGAATAAACAGGATTTTGCGAAGATGTACGAGTATCTGTCACCTGAGACAAAGAAGAAAATCAGTGCGGATGAATTTGCGCAGCGTTATGAAAAAATCTATACGGGCATAGAAGCCGACCAATTAAAGGTGAACTATAAACAGCCAAAAGAAGAAAAAGATCATAAAGATGGAGAAAAGGTAAGCCTTTCATATACCGTTGATATGTCCACTATGGCGGGTGCTGTCAGCTCTGACCATAAAGCGACACTTGTCAAGGAAGGGGAAGGCGAGGAAGAAAATTGGTACATCAAGTGGGATGAAAGTTACATATTCCCTCAATTGGAAGCTGGCGAGAAGGTATCGGTTGAATCGTATCCAGCCATTCGCGGGGAAATCGTCGATCGAAATGAACGCGGCCTTGCCATGAATGGAACGGTAGCAGAAGTGGGAATCGTGCCAGAGAAAATGGCCAACGAATCCGAAACGGTTAAAAAGGTCGCTGGAATCCTCAATATGTCCACCGACGAAGTGAATCAGAAATTAAAACAGTCATGGGTAAAGCCAAGTTATTTCGTGCCCATCAAGAAAATGTCAAATGACAATAACGCAACCTTGGAAAAGCTATTGAGCATTGCTGGGGTATCTGTCAATAATACGGAAGAACGTATATATCCATATAAAGAGGCGACTGCCCATCTAATTGGATATGTCGGTGAGGCATCGGCCGAAGATCTGGAGAAATTGAAAGGAAAAGGTTATACCGCAAGTGACGTTATTGGCAAGCGAGGTCTTGAGGAAGTGTTGGAAGAGAGGCTTAAAGGTGAACCTGGCGGTAAAATTTTTATTAAAACCGAAGATGGCGAAGAAAAAGTGATTGCTGAAAAGCCTGCTGAAGAGGGAGAAACAATTACATTGACCATCGACGCCGAGCTTCAAAAGGATATCTTCAAGCAATATAAGAACGAAGTTGGATCGGCAGCGGCACTTGATCCGAAGACAGGAGAAACGCTTGCGCTTGTTTCAAGTCCGTCGTTCGATCCTAATAAATATATTTTCGGGATAACAGAAGCGGAACAAAAAGCACTTGAAGAAGACCCGAAAAAACCACTTCTGAACCGCTTCAGTTCGACGTTTGCACCTGGTTCAACCATTAAGGCCATCACCGCGGCAATCGCTTTGGAAAATGGTGTGGATCCGAAAGAGTCAATCAATATCCAAGGGAAAACTTGGGCCAAATCGACATGGAAAGATCATTCCATTACAAGGGTTTCGGACCCCGGTGTTCCAATAGATATGGAAAAGGCACTAATTTATTCAGACAATATTTACTTTGCCCAAAAAGCTTTGGGGCTTGGAAAGGAAAAATTCACAAATGGACTCAAGGCATTCGGATTTGATGAGTCTTTGAATTACGATTATCCAATCAAAGCATCGAGCATCGGTAAGATCGACAGTGAGGGACGCTTGGCAGACGCTGGATATGGTCAAGCACAAGTCCAAATGAGCACGCTCCATCTCGCCATGACCTATTCAGCCTTCTTGAATGAAGGAAACATCCTGGCACCTTCGTTAATAACAGGAGATAAAATAGAAAAGAAAATATGGAAAGAAAATGCGATATCAGCAGACCAAGCAAATCAGGTCACCAAGATGCTGACACAAGTAGTGGAACATCCTAAGGGAAGCGGACATGGAATAAACGACCTTGGCATCAAAATCGCTGCCAAAACGGGAACTGCTGAAATCAAGGCATCCAAAAATGCAGACGGAACAGAAAATGGCTGGTTCGTTGCCATGGACACAGAAGACCCGGAACTTCTCATGGCATGGATGATTGAAGATGTAAAAGGACGAGGCGGCAGCCATGTCGCTGTCGATCATATGAAACCGGTGTTGAAGAAGTATTTGAAGTAAAGAAAAAAGTCACCCATCAGAAATGGGTAAAAATGCAGCAAGTATTTACCATTAAAAAGCAGGACATGGTTTCTTCCATGTCCTGCTTTTATCTTTTCACACGTTGTGAATTCCAATTTGTTACGACAATAAAGCTGGATTTGAAGGATAATGAGCCGTACATACAGAATGTAAAAAGAGAGTTCAGTAACCTACAAGTAAGCCCGCGATCTCAATGTGGTCCTTTAAAAGTTAAATGGAATAGGAATGAGGATGAAAAGGAATGAGGAGTTTAAAGTATTGGTTTATTGCTTTCTTTATCATTTTTTTTGCATTTCCTTCTCATGAAGCAACGGCAGCGGAAGAGAATACAACGATGGAAGTGAAACTGAAGAATTATTTGGGGAATAGAACCAGCGTCAAAATAAATGCAACCGGGGACTACCGTACTTCAGGGGGAGAGATATTCATCAAGGCGGGTGAAAATCTGACTTTGAAAGTGGAGTCGGCTAAACTTGCCGTTTACAAAGGTTCTAAGAAAACGGGATCTTATGCTTCCTTCAAGGTAATGCCAGTTAAACCTGATGCTTCATTGTCCATAAACGGCCGTCCCTATCAAGGCTCATTTTCCTTTACAGCGGAGGACGGTTACATCAGGCCAATCAATCATGTTTACATGGAAGATTATCTAAAGGGCGTTGTCCCGCTGGAGATGCCCGCACTATGGCATGCCGAAGCCTTAAAAGCACAGGCGATTGCCGCCCGGACTTATGCACTTCGCCATCAATCCACAATAATTGATGATACGGTTTCTTACCAAGTATATGGCGGGGCTGCCGGTCACTATCGAACTAATTCGGCCATCGAACAGACAAAGGGCATGGTAATTAAACATGATGGAGAAATAATCGAAGCGTTCTTTTCCTCAAGCAATGGAGGAATGACCGAATCGAATTCAAATGTTTGGTCAAGAGGCAACCCTCTTGCATATTTATCTATAAAAGAAGATTTCTATGATCCGAAAACCAATTGGGAGATAACGCTGGATAAGCAGCAAATCGACCTGTCAAAAATAGATTTATCTAAACCGGAAGAATGGTGGACAAGTGTAGAGGAAAAAGATAAAACGGTTGTGCCGAAGCTGAAAGTTTGGCTGAAGAATAATGGATATGCGAAGAAAGATATTAAAATAACGGAGATTCCCTTATTAACATTTACCGATGAAAAAACGGGGGGCCGTGTTACGAAAGGCTCCATCCAACTGAATTTCTATGTAAGGGATCTCGTTGATGACAAGGGGAAACTTTTGCAGCAAACGGTTAAGCTTACTAATGTAGCGGCTTCCAAAATCAGGGGCATGGTGGGGCAAGAGGTGATGAAAAGCTATCTGGTTGACCATTCATCCTCCAGTCCTTCCAAAATTTCTATTGAAGGGTCAGGATATGGGCATGGAGTCGGGCTAAGTCAGTTTGGGGCGAAAAACAGAGCTGAAGCAGGACAATCATATCAAGATATTTTGGGGTTTTATTATCCTGACACAACTATAGAAAAGGAATATGGACCAGGTGCTGGATCTAAAACGGATCTTGTCGTAAAGGCGGAACCGAATTCAGTAAACTTGAAAGCGAAGACGGATCATTTAAATGATGAGGTAGGAATCACATATTCCCTAAAAGAAGATGCTGTGGTAATACTCACGATTAAAGATAGTAAGGGGAAAGCCTTAGCTACCCCAGTCCGTGACCAAACAATGAAAAAGGGTACCCATTCAGCAATCTGGAACACAAAAGCGGTAAGTAACGGTACATATAAAGCAGAAATATCAGCAATGGACCAAAGCGGGAAGGAAGGTTTGGCAACAACGACGATTAAGATCAGTAGAGATACGTCGGTACCGGAAATCACCGATGTCAATACATCGGGTGATTATAGTACCGAGAAAGCGAACATAACGTATACAATTAATGAAAACGCTAATGTAACAGTGGAAATTAAGAACAGTAAAGGTAAGGTTGTTGGCATCCTTTCTGAAAGGCAGCTCAATAAAGGCAGGCAATCCGCAACCTGGGATTTTAAAAATATGTCCAACGGGATGTTTACGGTGACAATCTCCGCCAAGGATGAGAGTGACAATCAGAAAACCATTTCAACGAAAATCTCCATTAAGAAGACGACAGGAGTAGTGACAGCAAGCGAACTATATATTAAAGAAAATAGAAATGCATCTTCTGAAACGGTCGGGAATCTATACAGGGACCAAGCCGTAACGATCCTGGCTCAACAAGATGAATGGTATAAAGTGAAAAAGGGAAGCCAGATTGGGTATGTTTTAAAAAACCATGTAAAAAAATGAATGAGTAGGACGTCAATTATGGCGTCTTTTTTGTTCTTGTATAAATGGTATTAAGGTTCTTCATCAAACTCCCGAGTAAACGGCGTGAATTCACGAGTAAATTCACTAAACTCAGGGATATCGCACAATTTCGTGAGTAAATGACCCAAAACTTCGGGGGAATTCCCCGAAACTTGAGTTAACGGGCCACAATAGAAATGAATACCGAAAAAATCCAGTTAATAGAATATAAAAGAGGAGTGAATGAATTCATTCCTCTTTTGATTTATGCTGACCGGGTGTGAACGGAACACCGGCGGCTTTTGTGATGATTTTCGAAATATCCGTATTTTCAATGACTCCATCAAAGGCTTCACTACCTGGACCCGAAGCGAAAACGGGAATCATATTGGCTGTGTGCCCTCCTGTGGAACTGGCCGCCCGTATGCTTCGATCAGCTACACCCGCTTTATGATGCCTGGCGATGGTGCTTCCGATTTCCCAATCAATTTGATGCTGTGGATAGACAAGCGTTCTATTTTTTCTTACGTTATCGATGAATTGATCGACTTCCTGATCCGTAAGGGATATATGTGCATACTTCTTGAATGTTGAAACGACACTTTCCGGATTGATTTCATTATTTTTATCGAATGTAAGCTGTTTGGACATATATTCAGATGAAACCTTGATTTTTTTCAGTGCAGTGATATCCATTGTTTCAGAAGCGGAGGTCCCCATCGTTTCGTGGTCTGCAAGTACAACAATCAACGTATCATTTCGATTCTTTGCCCAATTTACAACCTCTTTCACGGTTTGGTCAAATTCGATCGTTTCTTTCCATATTCCAGTGATATCGGCTGCATGCTCCATATGGTCAATACGAGCACCTTCGGCCATCAAGAAGAATCCTTTATCACCACGGGACAAAATATCCATTGCTTTGGCTGTCATTTCGGGCAGGGATGGTTCTTGAGAATGTAATACTTCTTTATCCAGTTTAAAATTCATATAGGTAGGGTGAAATAATCCTAAAAGTTTTTCCGAATTATTAATGGAACTAAGTCCTTCTTTAGTGGTAGTAATTCCATAGCCAGCTTGTTTAAATTTAGCGATTAAATCCTCGCCATTCTGCTTTTTTGCCTCGAAATAGCTGGCACCTCCGCCGAGAATGATGTCGATCCGGTTATCAAAGAGCTGTCTCGCGATATTTGCGCCACCTGTCCAGCGGTTAGGGACACTTGCACCAAAAGCAGCTGGTGTGGCATCAACTACCATATTTGTTGAGATGATCCCGACTTTTTTTCCATTGGTTTGAAATGCATCCAATACACTATCAACCTCGGAACCATTGGCATCGACACCGATCGATTCATTGTTGGTTTTTATACCAGTGGCAATCGCGGACCCTCCTGCTGCAGAGTCGGTGACGAAATTATTGGCGGAATACGTGCGCATCAGGGCAACGTGTTCCAGTTTTTCTAAATGTAAAACACCTGTCTTTCCATATTCCAATTGCCGGGCAATTTCTATTGCCCCTAATCCCATGCCGTCGCCAATCAGCAATATGACATTCTTGGGGGTGGTTTTTGTCTCTGCTTGAATAGGGGAGCTCATGCAAATAAGGCAGATAAGAACGAATAATCCTAATTGATGAGGCTGTTGTGCAAGTTTATGAATGAATTTTCTGGATGTCTTATTCATCTGTAATCCTCCCTTGGGTGAAAGTCTTCCTATTATTTGTTTAAATTTATAAAAAAACCCCTTCCTGATATTCAGGATGGGGCTAATCTTTTTAGCCTTTTATGGACGGGCATCCAGTCGCCTTTTGCGTAATTTAATCTTTCAAAAAAAGAAAGAATTTCTATATAATTACAATGTGCAGGCGATAATTTATAAACAGTAAATATATAACTGATATAATTTCATTAAAGTTCAATTGAAATAATAGGAGAGAAAACCCTATGCTATCCAGTATGAAAAAGTTCTTCAATGAAAGCTCAAAAGACTTAAAGAGAATTTATAAGTTGGTAGAAGATGTGAATCGGCTAGAGGGTAAATATGAAAGATATTCAGATCAAGAATTATGCGGGATGAAGGATAGATTTAAAAGCTTATTGGATGCAGGCGATGATATATTGGATATACAAGCCGAAGCTTTTGCGGTCGTGCGCGAGGCTTCTAAACGAGTGTTGAATCTTAGGCACCATGATGTTCAGCTTGCAGGCGGTTTTGTCCTGAGTGAAGGGGGCATTGCACAAATGAATACGGGCGAGGGGAAGACGCTTGTCTCTACTTTGCCTAGCTATTTACATGCACTGTACGGGAATGGTGTCCATATTATAACGGCCAATGAATATTTGGCCAGACGTGATAAAGAGTTAATGGGACAAGTTCATGAATTTCTAGGATTGACGGTTGGTTTGAACATTTCCCCAATGGGGCCTTCCGCAAAACGTGAAGCTTATGCTGCAGATATCACGTATGGGACGGCAACAGAGTTCGGTTTTGATTATTTGCGTGATAATATGGCTTACCGAAGAGAAGAAAAGGTTCAAAGAGGACACCAATTTGCCATTGTCGATGAGATTGACAGCATCTTGATTGATGAAGCGAGGACACCATTAATCATTGCTGGCAGGGCAAGCGACGGTACCGAGCTTCACCAGATCACGGCACAAATCATGAAGTCATTTATAGAAAATGATGATTACGAGATTTTCGTCGAGTCAAAGTCTGCCTTTTTCACGGATCAAGGGGCGTCCAAGATTGAAGGGGCCTTTGGTATCGACAATCTGTATGGAATGGAACATCAAGTGTTATTACATAATGTTACACAGGCGTTAAAAGCCCATGCAATCATGAAATTGGATGTGGACTACATTCTCATCGATGGAAAGATTGCAATCATCGATAAATTCACAGGCAGGGTGATGGAAGGGCGAAGCTTCAGTGATGGGCTTCATCAAGCGATTGAGGAAAAAGAGGGCTTGGAGATTTCGGAAGAGAATGAAACACAGGCTATGATTACCATCCAAAATTATTTTCGATTATATCATTCAATGTCTGGGATGACAGGCAGTGCCATGCCATCAAAGGCTGAATTCCAGGAAATATATCAGCTCCCTGTCATTGAAATTCCAACTAATAAGCCTATTATTCGAGTTGATGAGGTTGATTTAATTTATAAAGATGAAACCAGCAAAATCAGCAAAATCGTCACGGAAGTAAAACGGATTCATGATGGAGGTAGACCTATTCTGATCGGAACGACCTCCATTGAACAATCTGAAAAAATTTCGGTTCAACTAGAGAAGGGGAAAATTAAACATCAAATCCTTAATGCAAAGACGGAAGAGGATGAAGCGGAAATCATCGCGAATGCCGGGCAAAAAAGTCAAGTGATGCTGGCTACGAACATGGCTGGGAGAGGAACGGATATAATACTTGGTAATGATGTCAAGGAATTGGGCGGCCTTCATATTATCGGTACGGAGCGACACGAGAGCCATCGAATCGATATGCAGCTAAGAGGACGTTCCGGCCGGCAGGGCGATCCTGGTTCAACACAATTCATCATTTCTTTGGAAGATGATTTGTTTGATTACTATGATGAAGAAGAAATCGAACGTTATATCAAGAAAATCAAAACGGATGAAAATGGATTGGTGCTGGGCCCTGCTCCTGATAAATTCGTTAAAAGGGTTCAGGAAACGGTTGAGCAGATGCATCAATCAAGCCGTTACCATTTATTAAAGTTAGAACATGCATTAAATGAGCAGAGTAAAATCATCTATGCAATGAGAGATAGGATTCTTGATATGGAGCCTGGACGGATGTCGACCATTTTACTTGAATATATCGAAAAATACATTACTCGGCTCACAGCGAAATATTTCCCTGAACATATAGTGGAACCTGATCCCTCTGCCTTTATTGAAGAGCTTTCCCTTGTTTTCATGACGTTGGGTTGGCAGGCAAGTGATTTGCAGGATTTAGAAGGTCATATAGTTGAAGGAAATGCGTTGGACGCTTTAGGTGAATTGGAATCGAGACTGGTGATCTTTCAAGACGATGTGGAATGGGGAAACCAGTTGCGCGCTTTCATGCTGCAGCACATTGATACAAGTTGGATGAACCATTTAGATGAAATGAACAGTGTGAAGGAAGGCATTGGTTTAAGCGGATATGGTCAGCAGGACCCATATACGGTGTTTGAAAGGATCGCTCTCAATCAATTCAACCTTCTATTAAGTAAAATTGAGTCAGAGATAAGCATCCGTTTTATGGAATATATGAAAAGCAATCAGGAAGATGCAGCTGCTTTGGAGGGTGAGGAACGATGAGTTTATATGGAAAAAGGGATAATGCAGCTTCAGATGTACATGAGTTACTAGATCAGGATGACACCGTTCATACTGCCCTGATGTTTCACAAGGAGTGGGAAACTTCCAAGCAAGAGGAATATGTATATAAATTCCATCATCAAAGGCTGCCTGCATTAAAACCGAACCAAATTTCCATATCCGGCATCAAGCTGACTAGGGTGGAAGACGATGTAATCATAGTGGCTTTTCTACGAAATTCATTAGAGAAAGCTGTCATGTTTGATATCGTGGATTTACTGTTAGTGGATGGAGATGGAAAATTTCTCGCGAAAAAGGCATTCGATCTTAAAGAGCTTGGTGAGATTCCGGCACTTTCAAGCATGCCATGGCGTTTCTTATTCGAGGAAGGTGATATATTGGCGGAATCGATTCCTGACCAAGGTTGGAAGATTGCTTTTGAATGGAAGAGAAAGTAGAAAAACAACCGCATGATCTGTCGGCATCTGGTAGTTTCTATGCCAGAGTGCCAAAGCAAAGCCTTCATCCTTTTAGTGATGAAGGCTATTTGATAATTATGGAAGTCATTAGTGCCAAATATTTATACTGTTTTCTGTGTGCAATTTCTCATAAATGGCAACGCTAAGTAATATTTATAAGTAATCTTCCGCAATCAGGCTTAACCAAGGCTTGGAAATAATGAAGAGGAAAGTGGCAGGAGCATGAAGAATAACCTGAATCAACGATTGAAGGAGAGGCTATTTGAGATATTGTCATTTTCAATCGTGGCCATACTTTTCATTTATACGAATGATAGGATGGGTAATGATCTTTCTATTGGGATAATTACGATAATCATCGGTGTTGCCGGTTTTATTGTTTATCTGAAGGAAATAATACCGAATCGGATCGTAAAGGGCATCATTTTTTCAGTTTTCCTTCTTTCGATCATGGTCTTTTTCCTTGGGGACATCTGGTTTTATCGCTATTATTCGACACCTATAACCTCCTATATGTGGATGCAAAAAAGCAATCTGAATGGGCTTGGTGAAAGTATATTCAGTATGATGGAAATGAAGGATGCAATCTTTCTGCTGATAGGAATTCCAATTGCTGAGTCATTTGTGAAGAAAAAATACCCCCTCAAGCATATGGCACTTGTGCCTGCCGTAATATTCCTGTTGATAGCAGGATTAAAGCCGGTCAAGAATATCTTTATCGACAAAGTAGATATAACTCGGCGTTATGAGGCGAATACCTTCTTGCGAAACTGGGGCCCAATCGGTCATCACGCATTGGATACGTATGCCTATTTTTCTGACTCGGGAAGGCATGGAATGTCTTCGGAAGAAAAGAAGGACGTTTCTGATTACTTCAATAAAAAGAAAAGAAAGGAAAATGCCCATTCAGGCTCGTTGGAGGGGAAGAATCTCATTATCATCCAGGTAGAATCTTTACAGGCGTTTCCGCTATTTCAAAGCAGTGCCGGGCAGGAGGTCACGCCATTCATGAATGAACTGGCGAAAGGGGGGTTGTACTTCCCCCGTGTATATCCACAGACGGTATTTGGAAATTCATCTGACGGAGAGCTTATTGTGAATACTGGACTATTTCCTTTAAAGCAGGGCGCGACCTTTTTTCGATTCCCTTATAATGATTTTCCGGGTCTTGCTAAGGAATTAAAGAAGTCGGATTATCAAAGCTTTGCTTTCCACGGAGATGAAGAAGACTTTTGGAATAGGCAGCATGCATATCCCTCGCTAGGGTTTGATGATTATCTTTCCATAGAGGATATGCAGCAGGATGAGATGATTTCGATGGGCTTGGGAGACCGCAGTTTCTTCAATCAAAGCTATGATTTCTTAAAAGATAAACCAAATCCCTATTACGCTTTTTTCGTTACTTTGACCAGCCATGTACCTTTTTCATTACCGACGGAACAGATAACATTGAAGCCTGAAGTTGGAAAAGAGAACAGTTACCTGACTAAATATTTTGAAGCAATTCATTATACAGATTCAGCCATCGGGGATTTTGTAAAGAAGTTGAAGGATGACGGGAAATTGAAAGACAGCGTGATTGTCATTTACGGAGATCATGATGGGCTATTTTTAAAAGATAAACACGAGGTTGAAGCGTATTACGGCAGTAAAATTAGCGATGAAGAGTGGATTGAAAAATATATGCCCATTCCCGTGATCATTTATCAGGAGGATATGGAAGGAAGAACGATTGATAAGGTAGCAGGCCAAATCGATATTCTACCAACTCTATATGATTTGTTCAATATTAAGAGTTCTTCATACTTTGGAGAGAGCATGCTAAATGGCGAAGAAGGCGATGCTTTGATATTAAAAGGGGATTATGGTTCTCAAATGAAAATAAATGGGGAAGGCAAGGTCGATGGATTTTCACCAGTAGACCAAAAGGAGATTGATCTGAGTGATCAAGTGATACGTTCCGATTACTTTAAACAAATGAAGGATTGAGAAAAAGGTAAAAAAAAGAGGATGACTGATAAAAGCCATCCTCCATCCATTATAATCCCAGATGTGCTTTCACACGATTTTGGGCTTCAAGCTTTGTATTTTCTGGAACGATGTTGTACCAAACGCCATTTACCCGTTGATTGTCACCTTCAAGTGTATATTGTTCAATATTTTTGAGGGATGATTTGTAGTTATTTTGGATACTCAACATTTCATTGAAACTTAAATTGGTTTCCACGTTTTTACCTAGAGCTTCGAATATATCGTCATAATTGGTAAGTGTTGATAGGCTTGACCCTTTTTTCATGACAGCTTGGATAACCTGGCGTTGCCGCATTTGCCGTCCATAATCCCCGCGGGGATCTTCTTTACGAATTCGGGAATAAATCAATGCCTCTTTACCATCTAAGTCGATCGTGCCTTTGTTAAAGGTATATCCTTTATAGGCAAGGTCCATATCATTATCGACTGTGACACCGCCAACTGCGTTCACAATATCCTGAAAGCCTTCCATATTCATTTTGACGTAATAATCAATTGGAATATCCAAATAGGCTTCCACTGTATTTATCGACATGGCAACTCCGCCATATGCATAGGCATGGTTCATTTTATCATTTATACCTTTACCGATGATCTCTGTACGCGTATCTCTCGGTAAACTCAATAACTCAATCGATTCTTTTTTAGGATTAACCGTCATGACAATCATCGTATCTGATCGACCTGAGTCATTTTCTCTTTCATCCACACCAAGAATTAGTAATGAAAATGGATCTTTGCTTTTAAACTTGATGTCCTCTACTCGCTTATCCGTTTTATGGGCTGTACCCTGCATAGTGTTAACCGCACCGGCTAATGATTTATAAACTGAAGCGCCATAAACACCTGCGCCAATGAAAAGGATAAGAAGGGTGAAGCTGATTATTTTAAACGCTTTGCGTTTCTTTTTCTTTTTTTTATGTTCGGATCTCATTTAATATTCCTCCCTTAACCATCCCACAAAATGGAAGGTGTGAAAAAGTACCTAGTCGGTATTTTTAACTATACCTTTTTTTTGTCAAAAATAGAATAGTTTCTTTTTGTAGTTAGAGTGCATATTTTCCTTTTTTTATCCAAAAAAACGAAGGATTCTCAAAAACCGAATCCTTTCGTTGGTATATCATTAGAATTTTTCCTTAATTGTATAACTATAGATAAAAGACTGTGATTCTTTTACATAAAATTGCCAGACTTTAAGAGAAAGTCTGGCAAGTAAATCTTATAAACTTCTATAACCGATGATTTTACTTTTGAAATAAGAGTTTGAAGTAGTACTGATTGTTACTCCCTTACTTGATGAGGCATGAATAAATTCCCCGCCGCCCAAGTAGATTCCCATATGGCTTACCACTGCTTTATTGGAACCTGTCGCAAAGAAGATAAGATCGCCGCTTTTTGGTGAAGTAACTTTTTTACCCATATCATAATATGTGGAAGATGAAAGCCTCGGCACTTCATACCCAGCCTTCTTGAACGTATAGTAAATAAATCCGCTGCAATCGAAACCTGATGGGGAGGCACCCGCCCACGAATAAGGTGTACCAATTAATTTCTTTGCTTCGGAAACGAGCTTGGCCACTTTGTTCCCCGAACTTGGGGCTTCCACTTTTCCATCATCGTTTTTATCTGCAGGGGCAGTGCTTGCCGATTTACTTAATTTTAGTTTTTGACCCACTCTGATTAAATCGGACGTTAACGAGTTGGTTGATTTAAGCTGGGCTACAGTCAAGTTGGTTTTTCTAGATATCTTGGAAAGAGAGTCACCTTTTACCACAATGTATGTAGACGAATTGGCTGGGGTCTGTGTAACATTTGATGGTTTGGAGCTGCCGGGTAAATCAATGGTAGTGGTGGTGGTTGATTTGGATACGATAAGTTTGGCGCCTGCATAAATTCTATCGGATTTTAAGTTATTCATTTTCATCAATTCAGCAAGTGTAAGGTTATGCTTGTTTGCTATCCTGGTTAAGGTATCACCTGAAACAATGGTATATGTGGTTTTCTTTGTTTTTTTCACGGAAACTGAAGAAGCATTTGATGTTGTTTTGGAGTTGGGTGTAGTTAATTTTTGATTGATTCTCAAAAAGTCTGATTTTAAGTTATTAAGCTGTTTTAAGTCTTTTACCGTCGTATTATGCTTCTGGGCGATTTTACTTAAGTTATCACCGCTTTTGACTGTATATGTACCGGCAAGGGCAGGAGAAACAAAAGTCGAAGATAAAATGGCTAATGTCGAAAATGCGACAACACTTTTTTTCACGGTTTTCCACCTCTAATATGTCTTTTTCCCTATTCTAACAAAATAAATGGATTAAAACATATTACATTTTTGTTACAAGGGGAAAATAGTAGTATTTTACTGGTTTATATTGGTTGGGTTTGAGTATTATAATCTACAATATTTTCTATATTGTGAGCCTTTTTTCACATTGTGGAGTTTAGTGTTTTCATTTGTCATTCTCTGTAAAAATGTCCCTGTTTTTGGGATGTGCATTTTCATTGAGGGGTTATTGAAAAAAATGAAAACCCACTTCGTTTTACGAAGTGGGTGGTTTTATTTAAAAAGGAAATCAACTAAATTCCTGCTTGAATTTCCCTTAGAGTATTCATTCCATTTTTGGTTAAAGGAAGCGATCTTCATTAATGAATGATCGGCGGTACGGATTTCCTTTAAGAGCTCTTCTGTGGTAGATACCACGGGTCCGGGCATGGAAGAAGAGTAATCCTCCCAGAATCCCCGTTCCTGCACATACTTATCTAAGTCATATGCAAAGAATATCATGGGTCTTCCCAAAAAAGAGAATTCAAATGGAATCGAAGAATAATCGGTTATTAAAAGATTTGTACTGATCAGCAGCTGATTAACGTGAAATTCACTATTGACAGGGTAAATGAACCCCGGGAATTTATCTTGTAAATCATGCTCTGCTTTTACAGCGGGATGCAGTTTTAGTAATAACGCATAATTTTCGCCCTGAAGTTCCTTGTAGAGCAATTCCAAATCAAGTGCAATCTCTCCGTTGTTCAAGCCGTCATCACGAAATGTAGGGGCATATAAAATGATTTTCTTATGCTCAAGTTCTGGAAACTTGGCCAGCAAAGCATTACGGGCAGTTCTTTTTGATTCATCATTAAAAAAGAAATCGGTCCGAGGTATCCCGGTCCTTAGGATATGGGAAGCCGGTAGTTGAAAACTTTCTTGATAAATCTCGGCCATTCTCTCTGAACCTGCCGTAACATAATCGAATTTATTATATACATCTAAAAATCTTTTCCTTGCACCGGCTGAACGGTTTTGAATGGAAGGGTCTTTTGCCCCGAATTGCTTTACTGCACCGGCCGCATGCCACACTTGGACACATGTCACTTCCTTTTTGAATGCAATAGCAGAAAGAAAGCCAAAATAATTATCGATGATAATCCATTTTGATGTAGCCAGATGATAAATCGATCGGATCATGGGCATGATATTCTTTGATTCAAACGGAAGGACGATGGTTTTCCCATCGTCCTTAACTTGTATAGAACTGCTTGATTTCATTAAAAATACTTTTTGAACGGAAATGTCCTGCTTGTCCATTTCATCTGCGATATATTGGCAATTGTCCCCGAATGATGTGACAAAGGTCGTTTTGTCATATAAAGGGAAAAGTTTAAAGATAGAGAATAAAACTTTGAAACAAAAAAGATAAATCCCTATCGCGAATTCTTTAGCCATTAGTAACTTGTAAAAGGTCATCTTTAATTTGGGAAGTCGAAATGCCGATTGTTCTTGGAAGGTAGACCACTTCACAAACTTCGGATAATTCATCGAATTGGCCTTTCCAGTCATCACCCATTACAAAGATATCTACACCCTCACGAACGATGTCTTCCTTCTTTTGTTCCCATTTGTCTTCAGGTATA
The DNA here is from genome assembly GCF_002243645.1 of Peribacillus simplex NBRC 15720 = DSM 1321. Taxonomy (NCBI): domain Bacteria; kingdom Bacillati; phylum Bacillota; class Bacilli; order Caryophanales; family Bacillaceae; genus Peribacillus; species Peribacillus simplex. The sequence continues at coordinate 2,840,535 of NZ_CP017704.1, forward strand.
ACTTCATCCACATAGCGAATTGATTCAAGGATCATTTTTCTGTTTTCAAAGCTATGATAAGCTTTTTTGTCTTTTAAAGCATTGAATTCATCCGTGGAAATAGCAACGATCAGATAATCCCCTAAATCTTTAGCGCGTTTTAATAGATTGATATGACCCCAATGAAGTAAATCAAAGGTTCCGTAAGTGATTACTTTCTTCATTTTTATTCCTCCTTTAAAACTCTTAAACTGTAATTAAATAAAATTAATATATATTTGGTCTATTAGAATATGAAATGGAACAATCAAACAGGCAACTAGCATTTCAATTCTGCTTGTTGTTTTCTTATATTTTTAGGCAATGACTTTCTCTTAACTAATTATAACTTAATAGCTTTACAAATAAACCACAATTTTTTTACAAATAAACCACATTTTTTTACATTGATGATTATTGTAAATATTAATTTTTAAGTTAAAATTAAATGTTGACTAATTTGTATTACTCTGTAGGGCATAATAAAATGTCTATAGTTAATGTAAGGGTTTATACAATAATTAAGCTGATGAACGATATTATAAGAAATATTTCATTCTTGCTGCAATCAGAATAAGCCATTCACAATTTTACCACGTTTAGGAGAGAACAACTAGAGGAGCTTCATAAATCCCTGTTTTCTAATAGTGAAGGTGAAGTGGCAGGATCGCATGAAGACAGAGGATGGGTCATGTATAGGCCATCAATCTAACGCTTAACATTTAATAGCCCAATTAATGAAGTGCAAGTAAAAACAGTTTGATGATCTGGAGCCTATAATACCTGTTTTGAAAGCGTTCACTTTGATGTCAAGAAGACTTCTTTGCAATTAAAAGACATGTTTTTGCTATTCCCTTTCCATTCTGGCAACATGGAAGGACGTGCAAATGATTTTTACGGCAGTACTTCCTCGGAGGTCCTATATTTACAGAATGTTTTTTAGTTTTAGCATGGTTCGTTTCCGACATTAAACTAACCAATATTGTCTCTTTTGTTCATTCGAGGAATTATAGGTAATATATGGACAGTTCACCTGTCTGTTTAATGATATTGAGGAAAAACTGAAAAAAGTTTATGATTTTAAAGTACAATGAATGATTCATTTTTATTTAAATAAATAATTTGTTATAGGTGGTCTAAAATGATTAAAAAGCTTCTTGGAAAAGGGAAAGCAAAAAAAACTCCTAAAATTAAGCTGAAACAAGTTCTGACCATTGCGCAAGAGGAAAATATGCTATTGATAAAAGGGGAATTTTCAATAGAACATTATTGCGCAAAAGAACTATGGCTATATTCTAGGGAAAACGAAGATCAAAAAATAAAAATAGCTGAATCAGTGAGCTCATCTAAATTTGAGTTTAATGTAGATATGAAAGATTTAATACGGAAATTAGAAGATGATGAACCGACTGTTTATGACTGTTATATAAAGGTTGCCGTTCCGGTTGAAAAGCTGAGCAAAAAAACAATACTTAGTATCGAACATAAAGCTGAATATGTAGAAGTGAACGAACGGGTTAATATCGAATACCCACTTCGTCTAGGGCGTTTTCAGGAAACGCACATGAACAATTTGAGTATTTACAACTATGAAGATAAACAAAGTATATTCTCTATAACGAATAAAGGGAATTTATCTCTTTACTTCAATAAGTACCCTAAAGTTCAGATTAAGTCTCAAATTGAAAAAATCAAAAACAATTCGAAAACCATGCAAATTAATGGTCAAATTTTCACCAAGCATTCAACGATCATAAAAGGTGAGGGCCTAGTAAAAGGAAGACAAAGTGACAAAGAATATCAGGCGAATATATCTTTTATTCATAATAAGGAAATGAATATTAAGAAATATGGACTGAATCGTTATATATATGATTTGAAATTGGATTTAGAACAATTAGTCAGTGCGGATTTGGAAGATGATATTTATGACATTTACATGAAATTACATTTACATGATCAGGAAGAGCCGAAAATGGTACGCGTCGGAAGACCAACCACCAGAACTAAATTATTTACTAAAAAGACCGATGTCAGCTCGAATAATGGAGTTGCTATCGTCAATCCATATTATACGTTTAAAGCATCCAATTTATCTTTGGAAGTGTTTAACTTCTCCACAGAAAGTTATCGATATTTAAAAAGGATGATGGGGTGGAGGCGATTTCTGGCTTTATTTAAAAAGAAAAAGGATGTCTGGCTAATTGGTGAAAGAACTTATAAAGCCCAAGATACTGGATATCACTTTTTTAAATATATGAGGGAAAACCACCCTGAAAAAGAAGTGTATTATGTAATAGAAGAAGGTTCCGTGGAAGCCAAAAACGTCGAGCCCTTTGGAAATATACTTTATTTCAAGTCAAAGGATCATATTAAAAAGACAATGGAATCGACACGTATTATATCATCACATCATCCGGATTATTTATATCCTTTAAGAACATCTGAATTTAAAAATCGTGTTAAGGGAGTTAAGGTATTTCTTCAACATGGTGTTATGGGCACTAAGAATATGGTGGCAAACTACGGGAAAAATGCAGTCTCCGGTTTTAGTACGGATGTTTTTCTAGTAAGTTCAGACTTCGAAAAGGATATGATTGTAACTGATTTTGGATACAACGAAAAGGAAGTATTCACAACAGGACTTTCTAGGTTCGACTCACTGTTTAAGGATGATGTTTTAACAAAGCGGCAATTATTGATCATCCCAACATGGAGAGATTGGATTACATCCGATGAAATATTTTTGGAAAGCGAGTATTTTGAAAGGTATCAGAAATTAGTGAATCACCCGGTTTTACATGAGTTATCTAAAAACACTGGGTTTGAAATCATTTTTTGCCTTCACCCTAATATGCAGAAATTCACATCTTACTTTAAGGATGCTCCAGTTCGGGTGATTAGTCAGGGTGAAGTGGATGTCCAAAGATTAATTAAGGAAAGTGCGATTATGATTACGGACTATTCAAGTGTAGCTTTTGACTTTAGTTTCCTGCATAAACCGGTTATTTACTATCAATTTGATAGAGATCGTTTCATAGGGAAAAGACCGTCACATTTGGATTTGGATAACGATCTTCCGGGTGAAATCGTTGATGAATTGGATGAATTGTTAGGTGTATTAGCCGAATATGCCAACACTGATTTTGTCATGAAGAAAAAGTATATGGATAAGGCCAACCGTTTTATTAAATATCGCGATGTCCATTCTAATTCAAGGATATTCGAAGTGATTCAAAATGCAGAAAAAGATCAAAATTCACTAATTAAATTATATAACCATCCGATATCAAAACTCATTTTGAATCGATTTAGGAAAAGTGATAAGTATTTCCCTGTCATGAAAAAAGTTTATAAAATTATGTCTAAGCTTATCCCGGTTGACCGGAACCTTATTCTTTTTGAAAGTGGGATAGGGAAGCAAGTCGCCGATAGCCCCAAGTATATTTATGAAGAACTGGTCAAAAGGGATAATAAATATAAAAAAGTTTGGGTGTATAATGGTAATTTACCGATAAAAGGAAAGAATACGAAGCTGGTAAAACGCTTAAGTCCGGAATACTATTATTATTTAGCCAAAGCAGGTTATTGGATAAACAATCAAAACTTCCCTACCTATTTAAGCAAAAGGAAGGAAACGACATATATTCAGACTTGGCATGGTACCCCTTTGAAAAAAATGCTGTTTGATATAGACAATATTCAAGGAAGAGACGAGGGGTACTTAAATCGAGTGCATGGTGCAACGAGAACTTGGGATTATTTAATATCACCAAGTCCATACGCATCCGAGGCCTTCAGAAGTGCTTTCAAATATGAAGGGGAAATATTAGAGACGGGATATCCAAGAAATGATTTGTTTTACAGGGAAGATGCTTCAATAATTGCCAAGTCAGTGATGGAAAAACTGAAGATACCAAAAGGAAAAAAAGTCATCTTATATGCTCCTACATTCAGGGATAATCAAACTTCGAAAAACAATAAATTTATTTTCGAGCTGAAATTTGATTTGGAAAGAATGAAGGAAGAACTAGGGGATGAATATATCCTGTTGTTAAGGATGCATGTTGTTATAAGTAATAATCTCAGCATCCCGAGCGAATTTGAGGATTTCGTGATAAATGTATCCAATTATTCAGATATTCAGGAACTTTACCTGATTTCTGATATATTGATTACGGATTATTCTTCAGTGATGTTCGATTTTGCTAATACTGCTCGGCCGATTTTGTACTACACTTATGATTTGGAAGATTACAGAGATAATATCCGTGGATTCTATATGGATTTTGAAAAGGAAGCACCAGGTCCATTTTTAAAAACAACTGAGGAGATTATCGATACTATTACCAATATTGATGAAATAAACATGCAATACAAAGAGAGATATGGTTTATTTAGAGAGAAGTATTGTGGAATAGAGGATGGTAAAGCTACACAGAGAATCGTGGATAAATTTTTTAATGATTGATTCCTTAAATAAAGGGTATTGTTGCCTTTAAGTAACTGGTGAACTGGCTGCCTGGTCGAAACATCTATGTTACCTCTAGTAAAGGAGAGGAATCGTATGAATTTCTTGGTACGTCAAAAAGCGAGGGAACTTTTAAAGTGCAGTAAGATTCCAATTAAAAATAATCCTGTAAGCTTAAGAAATAAATTTTTAGGAAAAGGAAAAAAAGTCACTGTAGTCACTGCTGCATACAATGCTGAAAAATTCATCAGAAAAACGATTGAATCAGTAATAAATCAAACCATGGGCATAGATCAGATTGAATATATCATCATTGATGATTGTTCGACTGATGGCACCAATAAAATCATTCAAGAGTATACAGCTAAATATAAAAATATCTGTTTAGTTACCCTTAAAGAAACTAATGGGTCACCGGGGACCCCCAGAAACATTGGAATAGAATTGGGAACATCCAAATATATAACTTTTTTAGACGCGGATGACTGGCTTGCCCATGATGGACTGGAAAGCCTCTATAACATCCTGGAGGAAACCGGTGATGATTATGTAGTGGGCAAAACGGTAAAAGTCGAATCTGAGTCAGAGAGTGTTATCGGTGAGTTTGCTTCCATTAAAGAAAGAAGAAGCATCACCCCAATGGATGTTCCGCACTTTTTCTATCATATGGGTCCAACGGCTAGGATGATGAATCTGCCTATGGTTAAAGAAAATGAAATTGGTTTTCCGAATATGAAATTCGGTGAAGATAAATGGTTTTTTACAGATGTTTTCTTTAAAGTTAGAGCAGTATCAACTACTACAAAACCTATTTATTATGTCAATAGAACTTCGGAAAACTCAACTTCTTTAACACGTATTACCAATGTGTTGGACAAAAGAAAAGCGGATGTTGACATAATAAAGTATATTCAATCCAAGGATATTGCAATTGAATTGAAAAGGGTGGCTCTTAACCGGATTTATGAGTACGATATTGTAAAAACGTTCGACAGTCAAACCTTTGTGAAATCCAAGAATAAAGAAGATTTTATTGAAATATTAAGGGAAGTTGTCGAAACTGCGAAAAACTTGTCATATGACTTCAAGAATGAATTTAAAGTACCTATTTATAAATTAGCACTTGAATTATTCATGGAGGATCGTATCGATGATTTCGTAAAGTTGTTTGAATGGTTAAAGCGAGATTCCAATAAAAAATATTATATAAAAGATGGTTTACCTTATTATGAACTTCCATTTCTGGAAGGTGAATATCGCTACGTAAGGATACCGATGCTTGCTCGTGCATTGGATTCTTATATTATGGATAATGTTTACCACCAAAGTTTTGAGATTTATGGTGATGATATAAACAACATAGATTCTGTATTGATACGTGATAGAACAAGAATTGACAATGAAATCAATTGCGGAGTTCAAATAGAAGGTAATAGAGGCCATTTCACTGTTTCATTAGATGAAATTGAAAAAATGGAAAAGTCATTATTTACGGTGTTCATTCGCTACAATGATTATCAATTGGTGAATATTAAAAGGATCCTGAAAAATAAGATGACGTATAATAAGAAAAATGTGGAGTTTTATACAACAGTGGCAAATAATTTGGGACTGGCAATAAAGTCTTTGGAGTAGCTGTTAGAAGTACACCAAAAATAAGCTCTCCCTTCTATTGGGCGAGCTTATTTTTAATTCGATTTATTAGCATGGTTCCAATATCATTAATCAATAAAAAGGGAGATCGGATATGTCAAATGAAAAAATGCAAACCTCAAAGAGACCTTCCTTTCTATCGCTTGTTAAAAATAAGGCTATAGCAATTATTTTAAGAGGATATAAAATGGCTTTTGCATTGGCGGGGACAGTATTGCCAGTGGACCGGAAACTTGTTATTTTTGAGAGCTTTTTGGGCAAGCAGTATAGCTGCAATCCCCGGGCGATTTATGAATACTTGCAGAGTAACCATCCTGAATATAAAATGTATTGGAGCGTAGATAAAAGATATACAGCTCATTTCGAAGAGGCAGGTATCCCATATCTCAATCGTTTTTCATTTAGTTGGCTCCTCAAAATGACAAGAGCCCATTATTGGGTAACGAACAGCAGGCTCCCGCTTTGGATTCCGAAGCCGAAGCACACGATCTATTTGCAAACGTGGCATGGGACTCCATTAAAGAAACTTGCGGCGGATATGAATGAAGTTCATATGCCTGGAACAACGACGGATAAATATAAAGAAAATTTCCATGCCGAATCAAGTAAATGGGATTATTTAATTTCACCGAACGCTTATTCAAGTGAAATTTTTGCCCGTGCCTTCAATGTCGATACTTCTAAAATTCTGGAAACCGGTTATCCTCGGAATGATATACTTTACAATGGGAATAATCGTGATACAATCGACTCATTGAAACAGAAGTTGGGTATACCAATAGAGAAAAGGATCGTTTTATATGCCCCAACTTGGAGGGACGATGAGTTTTATAGTAAGGGAAAATATAAGTTTGAAATAAAACTGGATCTGGATCGAATGAAACAGGAATTGGGGGAGGAGTATGTCATTTTGCTCCGTCTTCATTATTTGGTTTCTGAGAACTTGGATTTATCGGCGTATCAAGGATTCGCCTATGATTTATCCAGTTACGAAGATATTAGTCATTTGTATCTTATTTCGGATTTATTAATAACTGATTATTCATCCGTATTCTTTGATTACGCAAATTTACAGCGTCCGATGCTTTTCTATGTATATGATATTGAAAATTACAGGGACAAGCTTCGCGGGTTTTACTTTGATTTTGAAAAGAATGCACCTGGTTTGTTAGTAAAAACATCTGATGCGGTCATTGATAGTATCAAGACGATGAAATATGAAAATACCAATGATATCAATCATTTTCACGAGCGGTTTTGTGCACTCGAGGATGGCCAGGCTTCACGCCGTGTCGTAGAAAAAGTGTTTTTAGGAAGGTCTGTGTAATTTATGAGTTCAGCTTTGACCGTTTTAAAAGAACAAATCAATAATTTTTATTTGGTAAGGCGTTTATCTGTTTATGAGATGAAAAGTGCCAACAGCAATAACTACCTGGGAATCCTATGGGAAATCATCAATCCGATGATACAGATTGCGATTTATTGGTTTGTATTCGGATTTATAATTTTAAATCGCGGTGAAAATTTCCTTCCATGGCTGATGGCAGGGATCGTTGTCTGGTTTTTTGTGAATCCTTCAATAACCCAAACGTCCAAATCCGTTTATTCCCGACTGAATATGGTATCCAAGATGAGCTTTCCGATGAGTGTCATTCCTTCGTATGTCATCTTTGCTAAGTTGTATCAGCATCTCATGCTGCTGGGAGTCATCATCATCCTATTAGGTTTTACTGGATACCTCCCAACAGTTTATATCATACAACTGCCGTATTATGTTGCCGCGACGGTTGCGCTGCTATTTTCATTTGGCTTAATCTCTTCAACATTATCAACCATTATTCGTGACGTTCATAATATAATCGTGTCCTTAATGAAAGTCTTGTTTTATTTAACACCAATCCTTTGGGTATTGGATGCTAAGGAGCACCCTATCATAGTCAATATCATGAAGCTGAATCCACTATATTATATCGTGGATGGGTATCGAGCTTCATTGTTGGGGGAATCATGGTATCTAATAGCGCATTGGGAATATACCCTTTATTTCTGGGCAGTCGTTATCATCTTGTTTTTGATAGGTTCCTCGCTGCATGTCAGGTTTAGAGATCGCTTTGTTGACTTTAAGTAAACTGGAAGTGAGAAAAGTTGGAAAAATCGGTAATAGTCAAAGATATAACGAAAAAATATAAATTATATAATAAAAACTCGGAAAAATTATTGGATCTCCTTTTGCCCAAAAGCTATGGGGAAGAGTATTTTGCTCTGAGGAATGTAAGTTTTGAAGCAGAAAAGGGCGATGTAATAGGATTTGTCGGGGTCAACGGATCAGGTAAATCCACATTGTCCAATATTATTGCAGGCATTATCCCGCCTACGGACGGAAATGTCCAAACTAACGGGAAAACGGCTTTGATTGCCGTTTCATCGGGTCTGAATAATCAGTTGACGGGCAGAGAAAACATCGAGCTGAAAATGCTGATGCTAGGATTCGATAAAAATCGGATCAAAGAACTTGAGCCTGAGATCATTGAGTTTTCAGAACTTGGTAAGTTCATTGACCAACCGGTGAAATCCTACTCAAGCGGCATGAAATCCAGGCTTGGTTTTTCCATTTCCGTGCATATCGATCCAGATATCCTTATTATTGATGAAGCCTTATCTGTCGGGGATAAAAACTTTGCTGAAAAATGTTTAGAGAAGATGAACGAATTTAAGGCGAAGGGCAAAACGATGTTCTTTGTCAGCCATTCAATCGGTCAGATGAAAAAGTTTTGTCAAAAGGCTTTATGGCTTGAATATGGAGAGTTAAAGGCATACGGTGCCATGAACGAAGTAATGCCGCAATATGAAGCATTCTTAAAAGAATATAACGCCATGTCTAAACAAGAACAGAAAAAATACCGTGAAGAACAAATGAAAAGGCGTAGTTCAGCATTGGTATGATAGTGAAAAGCAGACCCGGGCTTCGGGTCTGCTTTTTTTAGTTAAGCACTTCATCATAAGCTTTCTCAAACCGCTCGGCAGCCGTAAGATGGGAGTATTCGCTTTCCATTTTATATCTTGCTTTCGCAGCTAACTTTGTTGCATATTTAGTGTCTTTAAGCAGAATGGAGATGGCTTGTGCAAGTGCTTCTTTATTTTTTTCCTCTACTAACAGACCATCTTCACCATCAATGAGAATCTCCTTTAAACCTCCAATCGCGCTTGCGATGACGGGTGAGCGGCAACTCATCGCTTCTAATGCAGAAATGGAAGTAGCTTCTTCCACCCCATGGGAATGAACGCTTGGGATGAGTACGATGTCCGATGCTTCATAGAGGTTATGCATTTTCTCGAAAGGCACTGAACCAAGGAAAAGTACGGAATCGGATATTCTGAGCCTGGCTGCAGTGTCCTCAAGCCGGCTTAGCTGTTCCCCTGTACCTGCATAGACCAATACCGTTTCAGGATGGTTTTCCAGCACCTCAGGCAGAGCAAGGAGCGGGTAGATGACACCGTTCTTTTCCGTCATTCTTCTCGGAACGAAAAGCATCTTTTTATGTAGGGGTATTTGAAAGTCCCGGCGAGTTTGCTCCCGCTTTGCCATTTCCGGTTTGAAAGCAGACACGTCAATGAAGTTCTTGATCGTATCCGCCTCTATATGTGCCAAATGATTTATATAGTCTTTGATCCTTTGATCGACAGTCACGACCTTTGCAGCAGACTGATAAGCTTTTCTTTCTAGCTCGCGAATTATCAAATCTTCTTCACTATCCGGAAGAAGGGCGCCCCTGCTGACTGCCTCGAATGAATAATAACCATGGACGGTTTGCACCGTTGGTATCCCGGATTCGATGGAGGCAAGCGTTGCGAAAATGTCTTGAGCATTAATGACATCATAGTTCTTTTTCAAGGCTTTAATAGATGAAGCCAATAATTTTTGGCGTTGTCGGTCATTGAAAAGCTGGCCGCTTCCCTGTTTTACTTTATTTAATAAAAATCCTGGAGCCTGGGCGAGCATCTTCCTCTTGAAAGGTGGTAATTGAGAGAAAGATAATATGTCCACATTATGGCCCCGCGACATTAAACCTTTTTTTAACGTAGTGATATGGCTCGATAGCCCTCCTTCATGAGGGTAGTTGAAAATCGTTGTGATTAAAATTTCCATAATGGCACTCCTTCTTCTAATGTATTACTTTGATGATCTGATCCTTTTCATCGCTTGCAGGCTGCTTACTTTAAAAAGAATGGATAATGCGAGATATAATCCGAATACCAGCAGCGAGATGAGCACTAATTCCATGATGATGGGCAACGTGAGTGTAAGCGGATGGATCCAGAGAGCGATTCCGTAAATGATGGTTCCGATGATGGCAAGCTTGCTGCTTTCCTGGAAAACATCTCTGAAAGCGGCCTTGTCCGTTCTTTCTGTCTTTAGCCATAGGTAGCTGAAAAGGTAGAGAGATTGCAGGAGCATGGAAATGCCCGATGCTAAAGCAATTCCACCGACGCCGAGATAACGTGATAGGACCCAGCTAAGCAGGACGTTAAGCAATACGGCAATCAGGCAGGAATACATCGCCACTTTCGTTTTCTTCAAGGCGTAGAAGGCGTTCATCAGATAATCCCTCAGTGCAAAGAACGGGAGGCAAGCTGAATAAAAGATGAATGCTCTATACGTCATTTCGGTTGCTGAAGCATCGAAAGCCCCGCGCTGGAAAGCCAGAGTGATTAAGCTGTTTCCGCTGATTAACATGACGACCATGAACGGAATCGCTAAAAATAATAGCGATTTCAACCCCTTTAAGGTCAAATTAAGGAAAGATTGATAGCCTATAAGCGCCCGCTCGACGATTGAAGGGTACAATACGGTAATCAGCGGCGTGAGGACAATGCTTAATGGCAGCCACAGCAGGCGATTCGCATAGTTCAGGGCCGATACGCTTCCGGTTTCGAGCGAAGTCGCAATAATTCGATCGACGACACTATTCAACTGGATTGCCAAAGCGGCGATAATGATTGGATAAAAGGTGAACAGTGTTTGCACGATCTGCCGTTTATGAGGCAGGAAAGAGACGATGGGACGGATTCCGTATTTCTTCAATGATGGGTATTGGATAAGGAACTGGCTTGCTGCACCGAACACAAACCCCCAAGCCAACCCTTCAATCCCAAACGGAGCAGCGAACAATACGGTGGCTGCTATAATGACCGTGTTTTGTGCAGTGGAAGTGAGTGCCGGCAGAATAAAACGCTTATTCGCATTGAGGACCCCCGTGGCCATGTAAGAAAGCGTGAAAAATAGTAAACTTGGCAGCATGATCCGGGTCAGTGACTCTGTCAGGGCAAGCTCTGAATCAGAGAAACCCGGGGCTGTCAACATGACGAGAGGCTTTATGAAAATCATGCAGGCAATGGTCATGACTCCGGCTAACAGCATAAAAAATGAACCTAAAACACTGATGAATTCATCAGCTTTCAATGGGTTATCGGCCTTCTTTTCCAAGTAAATAGGAATAACGCCGGCCTGAAGACCGCTGCCGAGAGCCGTAAAAAGAATGGTTGGTATGAGGCTTGCCACGAAAAAAACATCTGCCATTGATGATGCCCCGAAATAGGCGGCTATGATCGATTCCCGCCCGAATCCGAGGACTTTTCCAATGGCCGCAATAATAGTGACGAGCCCGACCGATTTAATGACATGTGAAAGAGTAGGCATATTTTCAATCCTTTAAAATGATGTCCTTCTGTAAACAGAGTCCCAAACAACTATAAAATATCAGCGTAAACGTTTTATCTTCGAGAATATTGTAGAAAAGTCCTGCTAATAATGCGGCCAACATCAGGCAGATGGTGAACGCTGCCAAAGTGCCATTTCCCGATTTAAGGATTTTACGGCAGGAAAAAAAGATGAATGCAAGAACCGCAAGAAAGCCCAGTACACCAGTTTGGACCAGAATCTGGATATATTGATTATCGGTATACATCCTTTCACCAATTTGGTATTCCTGATAAATTGGTGAGGAAAAGGAAAGTGTGGCTGAATCTCCGAAGGTAGCTAGCCCTGTACCTATTATCGGGTGATCTTTAAAAATTTCAATTCCCTTGATTAGGACATATAACCGGCCCCATTCTGTACTCTGGTGCAGAGTCTTATCAGAGAACATTTCTGAAAAACGATTGGAAAGGGCATTTTCGTTTTCAGACGGGGGGGTGCTGCCAATTACCACATTTTCCATCGGGACCGATGCGGATACCTCCACTTTACTTGATGCAAATAAAACTGGGTAATAAATAAGAAGCAGGCCGAGACAAAATGCTCCTACAGCATATTTGAGAAATGGTTTATTTCTAGTCCATATCATAAAGACAAGCGCAGCGAATCCGAATGCAATCATCGTGCCCCGGGAATAGGTAAGCAGTAACGTTCCGGAGAGCAGGATGGCTGCCAGAAAGATGATCCATTTATATTTTTTAAGCGACTGAAATAGAAAGAAACTAAGGAATAACTGGATGCTTAAGAATAAGGCAAATACATTAGGATTGGCAGGTGCTCCATAAATCCTCATCCGGTTTGTTGGAGAAAGATTCCACATTTCCCATGCATGGGGAAGCAGTATCGTACGTGAAAAGATTTTCTCCACTATGCCATGCAGGCAAAGTAAGATTGTAAATATTAGGATTACCTTCAAAAAGCGAAAGATATCCTTTCTTTCTAGATTTAATTCACCGATAATGTAAAGAAGCAAGAATGTAATAAGCAATGCACGGAGTTCAAATAGGATGGGGAGGATTCCTACTCCGTTTATGAGTGCAGCCCCGGCACCAATTAAACAAAACAACCAAAAGGGCGCAGTAAAATGATATTTCGAAAATTGCCATTCGTCCTTTTTGAACCTTTCAATAATCAAAGAAATGAATAAGGTGAGGATAATCAGGTCACCTGTATAGGTTAAGCCGCTATTCAGTTCCATCAATAAGGGACGGGCAGGGAAATAAATGAATAGAATTAATAACAGGTTTTTTTTATTTATACCGATAAAAGCGAGCATCAACGCCGTTGCTATGTAACCGGCGATAGGGTGAGGCACTGCCAATGGGACGAGCAGGCACAGAAATAGAATGGGTAACGATTGTTTTTCTATAAATTTCAATTGATTAACCACCTTTGAATCAAAAATCACGTTCTATGATGTGTATGAAAAAATTTCTTGAATAATACCCCACCCTTTAGATGTATAGTACATATGAAAGGCTGAAGTGAAATGACAGAAAAGTTTGTTGAGATACTATCCATACCATTCATTGATAGCAATATGGATGAATTCATGAATGGAATGATCTATCCAAGATTGATGAATCAGGAAAAAACGTTTATCGTTACGGCAAATCCGGAAATAGTTGAATATGCAAATGAACATCAGGATTATAAAGACATCATTATATCGGCTGATTACATCACTCCGGATGGCGTTGGTATTATTATGGCCTCTAAATGGCTAAATCAACCTTTACAAGAGCGGATTACAGGATTCGACTTGATGAATGAATTATTTCGGGTTGCTGATGAAAAAGCGCTGAAGGTTTACCTGCTTGGAGCGGAGGAAAACGTGATTGAAGCAGCGGCCCTGAAAGTAAAAGAATTATACCCGGGACTCGAGTTAGTGGGATACAACCATGGTTACATTGATATCAAGGACGATACCCTGCCTAAGTCGATAGCGGAACTTGAACCTGACATCATATTGACTGCATTAGGGTTCCCTAGGCAGGAAAAATGGGTTTCCAAGCATTATGCGTTATTCAATAAGGGGTTATTCATGGGAGTTGGGGGAAGCTTTGATGTCCTTGCGGGAAAGGTGAACCGCGCCCCGGTTTTCTGGCAAAAGATGCGTCTTGAATGGTTGTACCGACTGATCCAGCAACCTTCACGGTGGAAACGGATGCTTGCTCTGCCAAGATTCGTATTAAAGGTTAGGCGGTTAAGGAAATCGGTGCAGCGTTCCTGAACATAAGGAGTGGACTGGATGAGAATCTTGCACTTAAATGCTGGTAATGAAACTGGCGGCGGTATGTTTCATATTATGTCCTTACTGAACCAATTGAATAAAGAGGAGTGTTTGCTTGGTTTATTTGAAGATGGTGAACTTTACCGGCGGGCCACGTCCTCCGGGATACAAACTGAACTTTTCAAGCAACATTCCAAATATGACCTTTCAATTTTGAAACCTTTAAGGGACTTTATCCGTCTAAATAATATAGACATCATCCATACACATGGTCCGCGGGCGAATATATATGGTGCCTTCATAAAGCGCCTCGTTAAATGCCCTTGGCTTCTTACTGTTCACAGTTCACCTCATCATGACTTTTTGGGGCAGGGTGTAAAAGGAAAATTGTTTACGGGCCTTCATGTAAGGTCATTTCAATATGCCGATCATATACTGGCAGTTTCCGACCGCTTTAAGCAGGACTTGATTGACCAAGGAATCCATTCGTCCAAAATAACAAAGATCCTAAACGGAATTGACTTTGAAAAGGAATTGCCTTTCCCATTTCAAAGAGAAGATTTTGGGTTTGGGAAAGACGATTTCATCGTCATTATGCCTGCAAGGCTTGAACCGGTGAAAGGTCATGAATTTGCTTTATCGGCATTAAGCGAAGTTGTATCGGAATTCCCCCATGTAAAGCTGTTGCTTGCAGGGGACGGGAGCAGGAGATCTGCTCTGGAAGAGATGGTCTCGGAAAAGGGATTATCCGATCACGTCTACTTTTTAGGGTATCGTGAAGATTTAGATCGAATCTACCCGTTGGGGGATATCACATTATTGACTTCCTTAAGCGAAAGTTTTCCACTGGTTTTACTTGAAGGAGCAAGATCAGGTCTTCCGGTAATCACAAGTGATGTCGGCGGTGTAAAGGAATTGATTCCCGATCGGGGCAAGGGCTGGATTACGGATATCGGCAATGTCGAACAGCTGAAATTGGCCATCTGCAATGCTTTAGAATTAAAAAAATCCGGGAACCTGACAAAGATAGGGGCGGATTTACAAAAATTTGCAAAAAACAACTTTTCTATAGAGATTTTAGCCAATAACGTATATAATGTTTATTTGAGGATGAAAAATTAAAATAAGCATTTATATATAGGTTTTCTTATAGATCGTTACGGGTATTAGATTTTTAGTTGAATTGAGGTGGTTTTTGATGTCGTTCCTGATGTTAATAGGGGCCTTGTTGGTATCCTTTTTATTATCCATTTTTTTGACTCCTTTTGTCGGAAAGCTGGCCTTTAAATTAGGAGCTACCGATAAACCGAATGAGCGAAAAGTGCATAGTAAAGTTATGCCGCGCATGGGCGGTTTAGCTATATTTTTGAGTTTTTTCATTACCTTCTTACCCTTCTTACTTTTCATGAATGATTTTGGGGGACAGTTGCCCCTTCTGGTGGGAGCCCTTGTCATCATTTTGATCGGGATGGCTGATGATATTTTTGAATTAAGAGCTGCACCCAAATTCCTGGGCCAGGTTTTGGCTGCCCTCATTATCGTATTATGGGGCGGGCTTGAAGTGGAATTCATCAATTTGCCGTTCTTTACCGATACACTTGAATTTGGTGTTTTAAGTATACCGATAACCATTTTGTGGATTGTCGGCATCATTAATGCAATTAACCTAATAGATGGACTGGATGGTCTTGCAGGCGGTGTTTCAACGATCGCATTAGTGACAATTGCAACAATGGCCCTTATTAAAGGGGACCTATTTGTTGCTATGGTCGCATTGATCGTGATTGGAAGCACTCTTGGCTTTTTGAAATATAACTTCCATCCGGCAAAGATCTTCATGGGAGATACAGGCGCATTATTCTTAGGTTACATCATTGCCGTTCTGTCCCTGCTAGGATTTAAAAATGTTACGATGATTTCATTGATCGTACCGATCATCATTTTGGGTGTTCCCATTTCGGATACATTTTTCGCGATTATCCGCAGGGTCGTCAATAAACAGCCAATCTCGGCTGCTGATAAATCCCATTTACATCACTGTTTGATAAACTTGGGATTCACTCATAAGCAGACTGTCTTGCTCATTTACGCTTTAGCTGCTTGCTTTGGCTTAGCGGCCATAATCTTTTCATTTGCAACGATGTGGGGAGCTTTGATCCTTGTAACGGGACTCCTGCTGATCATAGAAATTTTTGTGGAGAAAATTGGTTTGGTCAATTCAAACTACCAGCCGTTGCTTAAGATGCTCAACTTTAAAAACAAGCCATGATCGTTTTGGAAATAGATTACTAGATTAGCTAAATTTGCTAGTGTGTATATGAAAAGCCACCAATCGTTTAAAGAACGGTTGGTGGCTTTTTTTGCTGCTGACTGGAGGGCTTGATCATATAAAGGCTATCTGCGCAGCATGTGGTTTCATATAAGATAACTATATGGGGCAGAATGCACCAAAAAAGGAACCCCCCACTCATGATGAGTGGGGGGTTCACTTTATTCTTGTATTTGTGATTGAACTGATTCAGTTTGATTGCTTTCATCTGATCCCAGGTTCAAGTGGGATTGAAGTAACAGCTTAGTGTTCGCTAATGATGTTTCATTCAGCTGGTAATAATAGGTTCCGTTAATGGTAGAATCCTGACCTTCAAGTTTGATGGTTTCAAGATTGAGGCCTTTATCGGTAGTTACATATTTTATGAAACCTTTCATTTGTGAGAATTTAAGGTTCGTTGTCATATTGTCACCGACAGCTTCCATTACGTCTGTATATTTCGTCAGTGATCCAGCAGAGGTTGCTTTGGCAATGATGGCTTTTAGGACTTCCTGCTGCCGCTCACCACGTTGGATATCACTGTCCTTTTTACGTGTCCGTGCAAACGCTAATGCTTCTTCACCATTAACGGTTTGTAATCCTTCTTCGAGATGGATGGCATTCTTTTTGTCATGTGAATCGATTTCATACATTTCATAAGGGACGTCGACTTCGATACCATCCAATGAATCTACGACATCTATGAAAGCATTAAAGTTCATGCGAACATAATAATCGACGGGGACATCGAGTAACTCCTCTACGGTATCCATTGTCGCTTTTGGTCCGCCGGCTGCATGGGCCGCGTTGATTTTCGTGGTTACGCCTTTGGCTGGCACGTACACATATGAATCACGTGGAATGCTTAATAGTTTTATAGATTTTTGATCTTTATTGAATGTGGCCAGCATTAAAGCATCCGAACGGGAATTTCCTTTTAAGTCACGGTCCTTACTATCATCGATTCCTATGAAAAGGATCGAGAAATTATCTTCGAGCGGGTCGATCGCTGCACCTCGCTTTGCTGATGCTTCCACAGGGTCATAGGAATCATTGAATACATTCTGGGCTTTCATATACAGGGTTGCTGCATACGTAGAAGCTCCCAGACCAAGTACCAGCAGGGGAACAAGCAATAACCAAAGCCTCTTTCGCCTTTTTTTCTTTGTTTTTTTAATTTTATAAACACGCCTAGTAGTAGACATCTTTTTATTCTCCTTTTAAATAGCGAACATCAGACATATATCGCTATTTTTCGAATCCTGCAGTTTATATTTCGTCATATATTACACCTAATTTTACAATGATTTAATAATTTCGTAAAATAAATATTTCTTTTCAATTATATTACAGCATAAAAAAGGAAAAATATGCAGGAGTATATCAGGCGAATTCCTCTTCCAAATAAAGCATTTCTTCCTCAGTGATGTGGCCTTGACCATTTGTCAGCTCTGTAATCCAAGCGGTATATGTCTCTTTTTGTGTTTCCTCAACATATACAAGGATATTGACCTGATCCAGGTACTGAATTTCCTTTATTTGATAAATGGAAGATCGCAATTCGTTTTCCAATTTTCCAAGCCAGGTATAGTCGACAGTTGTCGAAATGACCCGCATTAGTTTTCTGATGACCACACCAGTGGTATTTATTCCTTCTGAAGTCGCTTTGCTGTAAGCGCGAATGAGACCGCCAGCACCAAGTTTGATGCCGCCAAAATACCGTGTGACCACAACAGCGGTGTCTTTCAGTTCCTTTTTCTTAAGCACTTCTAGGATAGGGACGCCTGCCGTTCCGCTCGGTTCTCCATCGTCGAGGGCTTTTTGGATTTGGTTTTGTTCCCCGATCATATAGGCTGAACAATTATGTGTAGCATCTTTGTGCTTTTTTTTGATTTCCTGGATAAAGGCCTGTGCGGCATCTTCGGTTTCGACCCGGGCGATGTGGGAAATAAAACGGGATTTTTCAATGACGATTTCATGTTCGCCGCGGCCTGCCACCGTTAAATATTGAGTGAGCATTACTATTCCACCTTCGTACTTCCTATTAGTTGATTTATTATAAGGCTTTGCGGAAAAAGTGGCAATGACGATTCATTTACATACCGCATGTGTAAAGAAACTTTAATATAAGATAAAGCTGTACGTGTTATAATTAATTTCATTGCCTGTTATTGTTATTAGCTGGTCATATATGCTTAAAAGAATAACATTGTAGGAAAAACATGAGTTCTGTGCCATTATCCTGGTTTTACCTTAACGTGTCCTCTCATTTCAAGGATTTTGCCATTTAATAAATGCATCTGTTTCATATGATAATCAATGGAGAGGAATATCCCATTTGATTGAAAAGGATATTTTGTATTAGGATAATAGAAATGGCTTTCTGCCTTTAATAGGCAGACTTAATGGCCGGGAATATGAGATGTATAGTAAATATGTACATTTTATGGAAATCATAAAAGGGAATTAACGTATTTTTAATCTTTTTTTGGTACAATATGTTCATGAAGGTTACTTCATACAAAAGTTACCTGAAATTTAACCATTCATGAAAAGGGAAAAGAATTTTTCCCCATATACATAGTCTTTAAGACAATAAATTGTTTAAGTCTTTTGATTTAAGTGGAGGGATCTTAATGTCCATAAAAAAGGTTGATGCTAAAGCATTGGACAAGATCTTAGAAACAATGGTGAGCACTGTTAGTGAAAGTAAGGATGAAGTCTTTGATATCGGCGAACAATGCCGAAAGGATTTCGAATCATTAACAAAAGAGCTTGATGATGTAAAAATTAGGGTTGCCATTGTGATAACCGACAGCGATGCACTGGATTCAAAAGCCAGGTTTGCTCGAAAGAGGCTTTCAGAAGTCAGTATGCACTTCAACCATTTTTCTGAAGAACAGGTGCGCGATGCTTATGAAAGGGCACATAAGCTGCAAGTCGATTTACAAATTAACCGGCAATTGGAGAAAGAGCTCCGCAATCGCCGGGATGAGCTTGAGTTAAGGTTAAGGGGTTTACAACAGACGATCGATAAAGCAGTGCATCTTGTCTCGCAAATATCGGTAGTTCAGAATTATTTGACACAGGATCTTAAATTTGTGGGGGAAGCCCTTCAAGAAGCGAAACGCAAACAGGACTTCGGCCTGAAAATAATCGAAGCCCAGGAGCAGGAACGTAAAAAGCTCTCACGGGAAATTCATGATGGTCCGGCGCAAATGCTGGCAAACGTCATGATGCGCTCAGATTTGATAGAACGAGTGCAACGGGAGAGAGGTCCTGATGAAGCGTTAGTGGAAATCCGCAGTTTAAAGGTCATGGTAAGGAATGCTTTATATGAAGTGCGCAGAATCATCTATGACCTAAGACCTATGGCACTTGATGACTTAGGCCTTGTTCCTACCCTCAGAAAGTACCTGCAAACGACCGAAGACTATAATAATGGCGTGAATCTGAATTTCGTCAACCTTGGACAGGTCAAAAGGCTTCCTTCCGATATGGAGGTCGCTTTATTCAGGCTGGTTCAAGAGGCCGTACAAAATTCATTGAAGCATGCGGATCCAAAACAGGTTCAAGTTAAACTGTCCATTTCCAAGGAGATGGTGACCGTCGTCGTCAAAGATGATGGAAAGGGGTTTGACTCTTCGATTCAAAAAGAAGGTTCATTTGGCTTGGTAGGAATGAGAGAAAGAGTCGAGCTGCTGGAAGGTGAAATGACGATCGATTCACAACCGGGGGCAGGCACTTTGGTATTTATACAAATTCCCTACCATTTATAAATTATAGAGATTAGACATATTAAATAGAAACTAGGAGGAAGAAGCCGTTGAAGACTAGTATCATCATTATCGATGACCATCAGCTTTTCCGTGAAGGCGTAAAGCGCATATTAGATTTTGAATCATCCTTTGATGTTGTTGCCGAGGGTGATGACGGAAGCGAAGCTATGGATCTCGTTGAAACACATAAACCCGATGTTGTTATCATGGATATCAACATGCCGAATATGAATGGGATCGAAGCAACAAAAATGCTCGTGAACCGTTTCCCTGAAACAAAAGTGATCATCCTTTCCATTCATGATGATGAAAACTACGTGCAGCACGCATTGAAAACAGGTGCACAAGGTTATCTGTTGAAAGAAATGGACGCAGATGCGTTGATTGATGCTGTGCGTGTAGTTGCTGAAGGTGGCTCATACCTTCATCCGAAGGTGACCCATAATTTAGTTAAAGAATATCGCCGCTTAGCAGCTGAAGAGGGTGCTGATCGTGATTCCGTACATACAATAGAAATCAGGAGGCCGCTTCACCTATTGACCCGACGCGAATGTGAAGTGCTTCAACTTTTAGCGGACGGGAAAAGTAACCGTGCCATCGGCGAAACTCTATATATCAGTGAAAAAACAGTCAAGAACCATGTGAGTAACATTCTTCAGAAGATGAATGTGAATGACCGTACACAAGCGGTTGTCCTAGCTATTAAAAACGGCTGGGTAGAAGTGAAGTAATTAAAGCGTTTGATAAGTCCGGCTCTTCAGATTCCGCAATGCGTGCTGAAGGGCTGGATTTTTTTTGTTGGAAGGATGACTCTATTCAAATATATGGTTTCATATTTTTGGTAATGTAATGCAAATAAAGGTATTTTCAGATAGAATGGTGAATATGATACAGAGTAAATTTTTATAAGGATGGTACTATTATGAAAACCGCAGTCGTAACAGATAGCACTGCATATATACCCAAGGAAATACGTGATCGTTTACATATACATATGATGCCGCTTAATGTCATTTTTTCCAATGAAGCTTATCGGGAGGAAGTTGATATTACTGCGGATGAGTTTTATGAGGAAGTAAAGAGGCAGGAGAAATTGCCGACCACTTCACAGCCTCCAATCGGGAAGTTTGTCGAGAAGTTCGAGGAGCTGCAAAACGAATATGATGATGTTATTTCAATTCATTTATCGAGCGGCATCAGCGGAACGTATCAAGGAGCGGTATCTGCAGGTGAAATGGTCGAGGGAATTAGGGTTCATGCCTTTGATTCGGAAATCAGCTGCATGGTACAGGGGTTTTACGTGATCGAGGCGGCAAAGATGGCCCTTGATGGTAAAGGTGCAGAAGAAATCATGGCCAGGCTCGAAGAAATGAAACCATCGGTCAGGGCATACTTCATGGCAGATGACCTATCCCATCTGCAGCGCGGCGGCCGCTTAAGCAGTGCTCAAGCATTGATTGGCAGTCTGCTTCAAGTGAAGCCGGTCCTCCATTTTGTTGATAAAGTCATCGTCCCATTCGAAAAAATCCGTACTAGAAAAAAAGCGATGAAACGGATTGCCGATATACTTGGAGAAGACGCGGCGAGCGGCGAGAAATATAAAGCCGTCATTATTCATGCAAAACGGGAAAGTGAAGCTAAAGACTGGAAAGCCGAACTTGAAGCTCGGTTCCCAAATGTCGAATTCGACATCAGCTACTTCGGTCCAGTAATCGGAACGCATCTGGGCGAAGGCTCAATGGGGATGGGCTGGTATAAAATTTAAGTTGTGACGCCTTTCATAAGTGAAAGGCATTTTTTTATGGAGCAAAAAGGAATTCAGGAGTAAAAAGCGAATGATAAGGAGGAGTCTAATTTATCAAGAAATGGAGGTGGCAGTTTGGAAAAAATGAGCATTTCCCCCCCTTATTCCCCGGAACTTCAGAACCATCTCACCGGCAAACATCTTTTGGGCTTCGAAATCCCCTTCTCCCAAGAACTCCTCGCAGAGCACCTCAAGAATGGGTATGTCTCGGAAACTTGCGGCGTGCAATCTGGAAATGGCAGTTATCACTGTGTACGCTGCGGTAACAAAGAACAAACTTTGTTTTATACATTCCCGTGCAAGATTTGCAATCAAGATTGCACTTACTGCCGCTCATGCATCATGATGGGACGGGTCAGTGAATGTGCAAAGCTTTATAGGTGGACCGGTCCCAGCATTCAGTTTACGATTCCTGACAATGTGATGAGGTGGGCAGGCACTTTATCGGCAGGTCAACAAAATGCCTCCGACTGTGTCGTTGAAGCCGTAAAAGGAAAAGATGAATTTCTGGTCTGGGCTGTATGCGGGGCAGGGAAGACGGAGGTCCTATTTCCAGCGATTGAGGCAGCTTTGCATGCCGGGAAACGGATTTGTTTGGCAACACCGCGGACCGATGTGGTTCTCGAACTCTCCCCGAGGTTAAAAAAAGCTTTTCCTGAGATTGAAGTCACGACCCTCTATGCCGGCAGTGCCGATCGACATGGCTTTTCGCCGCTAACCGTTTCCACGACACATCAGCTTTTCCGTTTTATTGAGGCTTTCGATGTCATCATCGTTGATGAAGTCGATGCGTTTCCCTACTCAATTGATGATTCGCTGCATTATGCGGTTAATAAATCGAAAAAGGTTTCTGCGGCAACCATTTACTTGACCGCCACACCTTCGAAACGGATGCAGCGGCTATATCGAAGCGGCAAATTGAAAGCCGTCATAATCCCTGCCCGTTATCATCGTCAGCCAATCCCGGTCCCTGAAATGAAGTGGAGCGGCAATTGGCAAAAACTATTTCTTCAAAAAAAAGTTCCCCTCGCAATCAACGGATGGGTAAGTGAACGCCTTAAGCGGAATATCCCCTTCCTATTGTTTTTTCCAAGCATTCAAGTGATGGAGCAGGTCATTCCGCTGTTTCAAAAGCTGTCCCCTAAATTATCGATTGTCCACTCCCGGCACCCTGATCGAAAGGAAAAAGTAATGGCACTAAGGAATGGAATGGTTCCAGGATTACTTACCACGACCATCCTGGAACGCGGCGTGACCATTGAGCGGTTGGAAGTAGCCGTGATTGGTGCTGAACATGAAGTGTTTTCTGATAGTGCCCTCGTTCAGATAGCTGGCAGGGTAGGGAGAAGCTTTGCTAACCCTGCCGGGACGATTACCTTTTTTCATTACGGTAAAAGTAAAGCGATGGTCGAGGCGATTCACCATATACAAATGATGAATAAAGATGCCATGAAAAGGGGGCTGCTGGATGAATAGATGCCTTGTTTGTGATGAAGGAATGAAGCAAGCATTGACATGGAGGAGCCTTTTTGCGCAAGACGATGCAAGGGCAATCTGCGCAGGATGTGAGGGGAAACTTAATAGGATAACCGGAGAAACATGTTCCATGTGCTCAAGGGAGCTGGGCGGGGATCATACCACCGGTGACCTCTGTCTGGATTGTTCAAGATGGGAAAGGAATAGGGAATGGGGAGGCTATTTGTCGAAGAACATATCGCTATTTCATTATAATGAATACTTAAAAGACATTATTGCTAAATATAAGTACCGGGGAGATTATGCATTAGCTGAGGTTTTCGTCCCTTTTTTGAAAGAAAGGTTAAAGGACATGGAATTTGACCTGGTAACGGCCATCCCGCTTAGTCATGAACGGCTTAGGGAGCGGGGATTTAATCAGGGACAGGCTTTGGCAGATCTTCTTGGACTTCACACGGTTGAGACCTTGACAAGAATCCATACGGAAAAACAATCAAAAAAATCACGTCAAGAGAGAATGTCATTACCACAGGTTTTTCAGGCCGTGCAATCTGATTTGCTGGAGCACAAATCTATTTTGATCATCGATGACATTTACACAACAGGCACAACTCTCAGGCATGCAGCCAAAGCCTTAATAACTGCTGGGGCCAAAGAAGTATCATCCATTACCCTGGCTAGGTGAAACAGCTTATTTTAATAAACATCCCTAAAGTATCGCCGGGATTATTCGATATATACAGTACTGAAGAATAATCGCTTGATGGTGAAGGAGGGGCCTCGATGGAAGTATTCAATTGTCCAAACTGTAATTCGTTATTCGTTATGACGAAATTCCGTGATGTATGCGATGCTTGTTATAAAGAAGAAGAAGCCCAATATGATAAAGTGTATGCATATATTCGAAAGAAAATAAATAGAACGGCGTCCATGATGCAGGTGGTTAAGGGCACTGGCGTTGAAAAAACGTTAATAATTAAATTTGTGAGAACCGGAAAGCTGGCGCAGTTCCCTAATCTAGGAATTCCATGTGAAAAGTGCGGCGCTAACATCAAGAGCGGAAGGTTATGCGGCAAATGCGGCGATTCATTGCGATCGGATTTACAGGCATTTGAAAATGAGGAAAAGCGGCTGACTGAAATTCAAGGAAATGATAAAAAAAATACGTACTACATGAATGTTGATCAAAAAGGATAAATCATGGAAACATGATACGGTATTTGTTAAAATATTCGATATTGAGAACAAGATTCGACAATGGGTGTCGAAGGAAAGATTACAGGAAACAATTAAAGAAATCCATTCCTTGTCGATAATAAAGATAGGGAGAGTAACACAGTCCAGAGCCATTTTTATGTGTTAGGAATCGAAACATAATGGGATTTATAAAATCGACCGAAGGAGAGGATCTGGAATATGAAAATCAATAACGTCGGTATGACAGGTGTTAACCCCTATAATCTTCAAGCCAATAAAACGGGGAATATCAAAGAATCCAAGGTCAAACCCTCGGATAAAGTTGAAATTTCTTCAGCGGCAAAAGAAATGCAGCAATCATCTCCGATTCTTGCTGCAAGACAAGCAAAAGTGGACGAACTGAAAATCCAAGTTGAAAAAGGTAATTATAAATTGAATGCACAAGCAACGGCTAAGGGTCTCATCGATTTTTACCGGAAATGAATTTTCAATGAAAAAGCTTGAATGAAGTGGACGGAGCCATTTTCCGTCCTTTATTTATGAGCGGAGGAGGCAGCAAAATGTCTGCACGGAACATCATCGGATCGCTTGAAAAATTGATCAAGCTTCATAAAAGCCTCAATCAATTAGCGATAAGAAAAACGGCCATTTTGAAAGCAAATGATACCGAAGCGATTACTTCCCTGCTGATTTTGGAACAAAAGCATATTAAAGCGATCAGTCAAACGGATAAGGAAAGAGAAAGGGAAGTCGAGGAATTTCTTGCTGCAAATGGAACGGCGGGACAGCCGGCCTCCATCCATACCGTAACGGAACTGGCAGGACCAGAAGAAACGGAAGTCCTTGAAATGCTAAAAGCGGAATTGATTGATGAAGTGGCAAAGCTGAAGGAGAGGAACGGTTTAAATCAGCAATTGATCTATCAGTCCCTTCAATTTATCAATGTCTCTTTGGATATTCTGAGGCCGCAGAACCAGAACCTGAATTACGGGGATTCGGTTAGGAAAACGGCGAAAATCGGCATGGGAATGTTTGATTCCAAAGCATAAGAAGCAGAAAAAAGATGGAGGTGCGAGCAAATGATTTCAACCTTTATGGGTCTTGAGACAGCAAAACGCGGATTATCCACCTCGCAAGGGGCCTTGTATACAACAGGAAATAACGTGGCCAATGCCAATACATTAGGATATTCAAGGCAGCGGGTCAACCTGATCCAGACTTCGGGCTTCCCTACTGTCGGTTTGAACAGCCCGCGCGTTGCCGGCCAAATCGGGACAGGGGTGGCAGCAGAAACGGTTCAAAGGATCCGCGACAGTTTTCTGGACGCACAATACAGGACCCAAAGTAATAAAATCGGTTATTACGGGGCCATGAGTGAATCCCTGACGAAAATGGAAGGCGTCATGAACGAACCGAAAGACAGCGGATTAGCCGCCACGATGGAGAAGTTCTGGAATTCGCTGCAGGGTCTGACGGCGAATACGGAAAACTCCGGGGCGCGTGAAGTCGTTGCCTCGACGGGTGTCATGGTCGCGGATACACTAAACTACTACTACAACTCGCTAACGAGCGTTCAAACGGATATCAGCAATCAGATAAACGTCAAAGCGAACGAAATCAATACGCTCATCAGCAGTATAGATCAGCTTAATCAACAGATCAGTAAAGTGGAGCCGCATGGTTATATCCCCAATGACCTTTATGATAAACGTGATGTACTCGTAGACAATCTATCACAGCTTGTCAGCATTAAAGTGAATAATGTCATTCCGACGGATTACGGCAGAGCCAGCGATGTGGCTACAGGGCTATACAACATCGAATTGATGCAAGAAGACGGTTCGTCTTTTGCACCGCCCATCAATCTAGTCAGTGTTAACCAAACTGGGATGGTGGGAACTTCGAAAGTTGAGGTTAGCCATGATAAAACGACAGGTATGGTAGACGGATTGAAGTTTGGTTCGAGAACATTGACCGATTACAAATTTTCGGGAGAACTATCCGGTTTGATCAAAAGCTTCGGCTATAAGAAGGCTGATGGCACGATCGGAGGCGCCTATCCTGATATGCTGAAAAAGCTCGATAATATGACGACGGCTTTTGTGAATGAGTTCAATGCCATACATAAACAAGGTTATGCCTTGGGTGATGACAACACTTCAACATTGAACTTCTTTGAACTTGAACCTGGTAAGAGTGCCGCCCAAAGCATCAAGGTGAATGGTGAAATCGTAAAAAATCCCACAAAAATTGCCGCAGGCGGTAAGAGCGGAGGTGCCTCCGGAGATAACGAAAATGCCAAACTCCTGGCTGACCTTAAAAAGAAGGCGTTTAGTGAGTACTCGACTAAAGACCAAAACTCTGACGAATTGACAGGTAGCTTCGACACTTATTATTCCGGTATCATCGGAAAGCTTGGTGTGGATTCCCAAAGCGCCCAAAAAAACCTTTCCAACTCTGTCGTGCTTGCTGCCTCAGTCAATCAAAATAGGGAGTCTGTCAGTTCCGTATCCCTTGATGAAGAAATGACTGACATGATCAAATTCCAGCAGGCATACAACGCATCTGCAAGAATGATGACGATGATGGATGAAATGCTCGATAAAATCATTAACGGAATGGGTACAGTAGGCCGATAATAGGAGGGGACTAACATGCGAATAACGCAATCGATGCTAACCAATAATATGTTGAGTAATTTAAGCAGCAGTTACGAAAAGATGTCCAAGCTGCAAGAGCAGGTTTCCTCTCAAAAGAAGTTTTCCAAACCATCCGATAACCCTGTTGCGGCCATGATGGGAATGGGGTACCGGACAAATCTCAATCAAATAGGGCAGTATCAAAGTAACATTGCCGAGGCGACCAATTGGATCGACAGCACGGATGATGCTATTGGTGAAGCGGTTTCCGCCATGCAGCGGATTCGTGAATTAACCGTTCAGGGCAGCAATGGGACGTATGAAGGGGAACAACTGAAAACCATTACTGAAGAAATTAAACAATTAAAAGAACATCTCATAACTCTTGGAGACACACAAATAGGCGGGAAATATATTTTCAACGGTCAAAATACAAATGTGAGACCATCTTCCGTTAAAGATGGAAATGGGAATACGGTGTATGGTACAGGGGACATAAACCTTGAAGTGTTTTCCGGGATTTCCCTTAAAATCAATACAGACGGTTCCAATACTTTTGGAGATGCACTTGCTTCAGGCGGAAGCATCGACCAAACAATCGATGCACTGGAAAACGGAGGCGACGTGAGCGGCATGCTTGAAGGACTTGACGCAACGATAAATACCTTCTTAGGCATGCAGGCCCAGGTTGGCGCAAGGCAGAATCGGATT